>DASSTP010000072.1:0-3269 GCA_035707845.1 Gemmatimonadales bacterium
ATGCAGCGCGCGAGGAAGGTCGCTGACGAAGAGAACCGGCCGGGAATACCAGCGATGCATGGAGTGCCTCGACTTGTCTCAGCTCTTAGCTCTCAGCTCTCAACTCCATATACACATCCGCCCTTGCATAGTCTGAGTGCGCAGGAAAGGGCGCGTGCATGAAACTGAGCCGCTCATACAGCCGGATCGCGTTCGCCAGCGTGCTGTTGGTCTCCAGGTAGACCTTCGCCGCTCCCTGCGCGCGGGCGTAGTCGATGACCGCGTGCCCCAGGCGCTCGCCCAGGCCTCGGCCCCGATGGGCCGGCGCCACGGCCATCTTGCCCAGCTCGATAATTCCTGGGCCGGCCCAGATGGCGGCCGCGGTGCCAACCGCTTGCGCACCATCCATGGCGAAAAATATCTGGCCACCCGGCTTGATGATCGCGGCCTCGGGATCCTGCAGCACCTTCCGGTCCGCTTCCTCGAGCGTAAAGAGGGTCTCGATCCAGGCGCGGTTCAGCTCGGCGAACGCCGACGCCAGCTCCGGGCGGAACGGGATGATTGGAAGTTGGGAGGTCATGGGTCGCGGGTCGGGATCTGTCAATTTACGGATGGATGGCATCGAGGAGCACCGAGTCAAAGCGCGCCGGCTCCTCCTCCAGCGGTCCGTGGCCGGACTGCTCGAACCAGACCAGCTTCTTCCGCGGCGCCGTCAGGCTGTCCAGCCACTCAGCCGCGAGCACGCTCGGCACGTTCCAGTCATGGCGGCCCAGCAGCAGTGTCACGGGAACTTCAAGATGCCGGACGCCGGTCAGGTCGGTGTTGAAGAGATCTCCCTCGAGATGCTCGACCGAAAATCCGAAACCGCGATCCCAGTTGTAGGCGGCGTAGTCGGGATACCGCTTCATGGCGGCCTCGACCGCCTGGTTGCTCCCGGGCTGATACGTCGCGCCGTGATATTGCTCCAGGAGTCCATGCATCACGATGAAGCACGCCATGTCACCATGGCACCGCGTCGGCTGCGCCCGGCCCAGATCGGCGAGCACACGGAGCCCTGCGGTGTCGCCCGCCGCCTGCATCTGGCCGCGGAGCCACTCCCGGGAGAGTGACACCCCGCGCCGCACATTCACCACCTGGCCGGTACCGATATAGCCGGCATAATCCTCAGGGTACTGCTGCGCCAGTCGGACGCCGATGATGCTGCCCCAGGAAAACCCGGCGAGATAGATCTTCCGCTGGTGAAAGCGTTGCTGGAGATAGCGGGTGAGCTCATGCCCATCGGCCACGATCTGGTCGAGGGTCACGTTGCCGGGCATCGAATCGCGCAGGTAGGAGAGCCCCGCGCCGCGCTGGTCCCAGCTCACGAGCGTGACACCGGTTGGCAGGTCGGCATTCAGCGATCGTAGCATGGGTGTCTGGGGCCAGCCGGGACCGCCGTGGATGAACAGGAGCACCGGCTGGCGGGCCGACGCCGAGGTGATCTCGACGTACTGGGGCGACCCGCCAAGGGTGAGATAGGTGTGCTCGGCGACGGCGTCGGCCGGCGGGTCGGTCTTCGCGGGCGTGGCACTCCTGCATCCGAGCAGGAGGCCAAGCCAGAGCGGGAGCAGGCGGAGCTTCATCATGTTGACCCCGGGCTGGGGAAGCGCAAGCATGGCTTAACGAAGCAGCCAGCCTGTCGGCGAGTCAAATGTGCCGTACTACGACGCCGCCGGCAGGACGCCAACGTGTCGGTACGTGTCCATCAGAATGCCAGTCGCCGTGGCCCTGCTGTTGACAAATGCGAGCTCGCGCGCAGCGGACCGGTCCGAAAGAAGTCGCTTGCCTCGGCCCAGCACGACGGGATAGACCAGCAGTACCAGTTCATCAGCGCTGTGTCGCTCGCAGTCGCATCAGCTCCCGTCGCTGCAGGTCGCTCAAGTGGGAGCGGTTATGACTCGGGGCTGCCGCTCACTGACGCGCCCTCCGGTGACGCGACTCGCTCACTCCATCGAGCCGCCGAGCCGCCGAGCCGGCGCCTCACCTCCCAAACCTCCACACGCCCGCTGTGTTCCGGTTGGCATCCGAATACCCACCCGTGATCAGCACCTCACCACCGTGCAGGGGGGCGGCGGCGGCAAAGCGATACGCCTCAGGCAACCGGCCGGGAACTTCACGGAACCTCCAGCTGGTGACGTCGAGCAGCTCCGCCGAGCTGGCACCGGAGGTGACCAGGATATTGCCGTTGGGAAGCAGCGCCGAGGTACCGGCGATCTTGTACCGCCGGTTCGCCATTGATGGACCGCGCTCAAAGGTGGCGGCTCGGGGATCGTAGATCTCGGTGGTCTCGTAATAAGTGCGATCGGTGCGATCGGCACCGCCGATCACCAGCACGCGACCATCGGCGAGCCGGATGGCATCATGCTTGTGCCGCGCGGTCGCGAGCGTGCCCGCGGGCTCGAACGTGCGGGTATTGGGAGAGAAGACTTCTGCGCTCGCATACACCTTCATGTTCTGCCGTCGCCCGGCGTGGCCGCCCACTATGAGCACTCGGCCGTCGGCGAGCAATGTGGCAGTGTGGCTCTCACGTGGCACGCTGAGGGAACCGACCGGCTCGGAGCGCCCGGTCGCAGGGTCGTAGACTTCTGCACTGGAGAGGAATGTCCAGCCTCGGCCCACGCCTCCGACAAAGAGTACATGGCCATCGCTCAACAGCGTGGCGGTATGGCCGCTCCGCCCCTCAGTGAGCGAGCCTGCCGGTTGAAACCGGTGCGTCGCCGGGTCGAAGAATTCGAGAGAGGTGAGATAGTCCCCGTCATATCCACCAGCAATCAGCACGCGGCCATCGGGCAGCAACGTGGCCGAGTGGCCGCTTCGATGCTCGGCCATGTCAGGCAGCGACTGCACCGTGTTGCGGACCGGATCGTAAAGCTCGGCACTCGCGAGAGCATCGCCGCCGTCTGCCATGCCTCCGGCCACCAGCACCTGTCCTGATGGAAGCACCGTGGCAGTGTGTGCCGCGCGGGCCGTCCGGAGCGTGGCGACACGTTGAATGGACGGTGCCGGATTGATGGCGCCGGCCGACCCGATCAGCAGGGCTGCACCGGCGAGGGCAACGGGCTTCATGAATGGAATGAACGACATATGCGAGCTCCCGCGCGGCAGGTCCAAGTCACTGGCTATCAGAAGTTGGATGCCGCGACCAGCGGAAACGCTTGGACGTCTATCCGGCCGATGTGTGGCGCGACAGCCAGTGCATGACATTGAGCGCGAATTGCCGATTGTCGTACCCCTCGACATTCATGCCGAAC
>DASSTP010000073.1:0-9249 GCA_035707845.1 Gemmatimonadales bacterium
GTACAACACCAGCTCGGCGGTGAAGAACGCGGCCAAGCTCACCGGCCGGCTCCTCCTGATCCACTCGATGATGGATGACAACGTCCATCCCCAGAACACCATGCAGCTGCTGACGGCGCTGACTGACGCCGGCCACGACGTGGACACGCGGATCTATCCGCCGGGCCGGCACGGGGCAGCGTACAATCTCCAGAGCAGCATGCTGATCCAGCAGGTCACTGACGAATTCCTGGCCCGTCACCTGAAGTCCGGCATGGTTGCCGGTGCGGCGCTGCCCTGACCGGGGCGCGCCGGACTCACCTTGTTCGAGGAGACCCTTGATGCACGCCCGTCTGCTCACGGCACTAGTCGCCGGCTCTGCCCTGCTGGGTTGCGCCGGAACGCCCGCCTCCGCTCCCGTATCCCAGCCGACGGCCGTGGCCGCCGGTCCCGATGGCGTGGTGCCGTTGCCGGAAGTCACGCTGCCGCGTACGCACAAGCCCCAGCCCACGTCCGCGGCGATCAGCGCCAAGGACCTGATGACCCGGCTGTACATCTACGCCGACGACTCGATGCAGGGCCGCGAGGCGGGCACCATCGGGAACGTCAAGGCGACCAATTACATCGCAAGTGAAATTGCCCGGCTGGGCCTCGAGCCCGCCGGCGACAACGGCACCTACTTCCAGACCGTGCCCGTCGCGAACCGCAGCCTCGATCCGGCGTCGTCCTTCGCGGTCAATGGCACCGCGCTCCAGCTCTTTACGGACTGGATCCCGACCAGCGGCGGCGATGCTGCCCTCGCTTCGGTTCCCGTGATCTATGGTGGCGCGCTGAACGACTCTACCACGCTGATCAGCGCCGGGCAGGCGCAAGGCAAGCTGGTAGTGCTCACGGTGAACGGTGGACTGACGTCGCTCAACCAGCTCCGTCGGCTTCCGCCGGCGCTTGAGGGGGCAGCCGGCCTGGCGGTCAATGTTCTTGATGAATATCCGCCCGCAGCGCTCAACCGGTTCAAGCAGCCGAGGATGTTCCTGAACGACAATCCGGTCGAGCGGCCGAGTGGTCAGGTCATCCTGCTGGTGAGCAATCATTCGGCGGAAGCGGCCTTCGGCAAGCCCCTGTCGGCCGTCGCTCCGGGAACCGCCGGCGCCCCGGCGCAGGTGTCCATCAAGCACCTGACCGAGCCGGTCAAGGATCCGGCGCGCAATGTGGTCGGCATCATTCGGGGAAGCGATCCGGCACTGCGAGGCGAGTATGTCGCTGTCGGCGCGCACAATGACCACATCGGCTTCAGCAACCGGCCGGTGGACCACGACTCGATCCGGATCTGGAACCACACGGTCCGTCCCGAGGGCGCTGACGATGGCGGCAAGCAGGCGACGCCGGAGCAGCAGGAGCGGGTGAACCGGGAGCTGGCCGCCTTCCGCGCCGCACATCCCGGCTCTCAGCGCCAGGATTCCATCAGCAACGGCGCCGACGACGACGGGTCGGGAACGGTCACCGTCCTGGAGCTGGCCCAGAAGATCGCCTCCATGAAGACCAAGCCGAAGCGCTCGATTCTCTTCGTGTGGCATGTGGGCGAGGAAAAGGGCCTCTGGGGTTCACACTACTTTACCGACCATCCCACCGTCCCGCGCGATTCCATCGTGGCGCAGCTCAACATGGACATGGTGGGGCGGGGCGACGCGTACGACGAGACGGGCCGAACCAAGGATGGCACGCCGATCCACGGCAGCCCGAACTACCTTCAGCTGGTGGGCTCGCGGCGGCTCTCGACGGAGCTGGGCGACATGGTGGAGACGGTCAACCGCGAGGGCGGCCACAACATGCAGCTCGACTACTCCATCGACGCCGACGGCCACCCCTCGCGCATCTACTGCCGCAGCGATCACTATGAGTATGCCCGCTACGGCATCCCGATCGTCTTCTTCACCACCGGACTGCACTCGGATTATCACCAGGTGACCGACGAGCCCCAGTACATCGACTACGACCACATGGCTCGGGTGGCCAACTTCCTCGAGGACCTGGCGGTGCAGGTGGCCGACATGGATCACCGGCCGGTCGTCGACAAGCCGAAGCCGGACCCGAACGGCCGCTGCGTGCAATGATCAACTGGGCGCCGCTGCATCCCCAGGTCGTCCACTTCGTCGTGGCGCTTGGCCTGGTCGGCATCGTGCTGCGGGTCATTTCCCTCACGGGGCGGGCCCCTTGGACCCGTCCCGCGGGAGCCGTGCTGCTGATCCTGGCCGCGGCCTCCAGTGTGGTCGCGGTCAGGTCGGGCACCGCCGCGCACGGGCCGGTAGAGCGGATTCCGGGCGCCCGCGAGGCGGTCGAGCATCACGAGGAGGCAGGCGAGAGAACCCGTAATCTCTTTCTCGTCGTCGGACTCCTCGAAGTAGCTGGATTGGCGCTGGCGTCGCGCGAGAAGGCGCGGCGCTGGCTGCTCGCGGCGTCGGCAGTCGCAGGAGTGGTGGCCTGCGTGGTCCTGTACGAGGCCGCCGATGAAGGTGGCAAGCTGGTGTATGCCTACGGCGGCGGGCCGGGCCTGCGCTCGGGCGACCCGGCTGACGTCCAGCGCCTGCTCGTCGCCGGGCTCTACGCCCAGGCCGTTGTCGCTCGCGACTCCGGCCGGAGCGACGAGGCGGCTCGGCTCACCGATGAGCTGGTGCGCCAGCGGCCGGGTGACCCCTCCGTGTCGCTCCTCGCCGTTCAGTCGCTGCTCCGGGACCGGCATGACCCGGCTGGGGCGCTGGCCATGCTGGATTCGCTGCCGCAGCCGGCCGGCAACAGCCGCTGGGAGCAGCAGACGGGCCTGCTCCGGAGCGAAGCACTTGTGGCTGCGGGGCAAGCCGATTCCGCCAGGGCGGTGCTCAACGAGTTGCGGAGGAAGTATCCGGAGAGCCGAGGGGTGCAGCGGGCGCGGGACGCGCTAAGCGCCAAGCACTAAGCGCTCGGCGCGCCTCCTCCTGCACCCCCCGTGCCACCACCACGGCACGCATTTTGACATCTCCCCGTCCTCCGCATTAGCTTCCGGAACATGCAATCGCATGGTCCATCGCCGGCGGGCGCCGGTCATTTTCCCATCTCATTGCCGATCGCCGCAGCGACGCTGGCCGACGAGCCGGCGCCGGTCTCCGCCAAGAGGTGTTCATGAGCACAAGCGCTTCCGCGACCAAGTACATCTTCGTGACGGGTGGGGTGGTCTCCTCACTCGGCAAGGGCATCGCGGCGGCGTCGCTGGGCCGGTTGCTGGTGGAGCGCGGGCTCAGCGTGACGATGCAGAAGTTCGACCCGTACATCAACGTCGACCCCGGCACCATGTCGCCGTTCCAGCACGGCGAGGTCTTCGTCACCGACGACGGGGCGGAGACGGACCTGGACCTGGGCCACTACGAGCGCTTCATCGACCGCTCGCTCTCCCAGCAGAACAACGTCACCACCGGCCGCATCTACCAGAACGTCATCAACAAGGAACGACGCGGGGAGTACCTTGGCTCCACGGTGCAGGTAATTCCGCACATCACCGATGAGATCAAGTCCGCGATCCGGCGCACTGCGCCCGGCCACGACGTGGTCATCACCGAGATCGGTGGCACGGTGGGCGACATCGAGTCGCTGCCGTTCCTCGAGGCCATCCGCCAGTTCCGCCAGGAAGTCGGGCGCGACAACGCGCTCTTCATGCACCTGACACTGGTGCCGTTCATCGCGGCCGCCGGCGAAGTCAAGACCAAGCCGACCCAGCACAGCGTGCGCGAGCTGATGCAGATCGGGATCCAGCCCGACATCCTCGTCTGCCGCAGCGAGCAGGCGCTCTCCGCCGACATCCGGCGCAAGATTGCGCTCTTCTGCAATGTGGATTTCTCCTGCGTCATCGAGAGTCCCGACGTGGCGTCCATCTACGAAATCCCGCTCCGCTTTCACGACCAGCGGCTCGATGCCGTCGTCTGCGAGCGACTGCGGCTGGACACGCCGGAGCCGAACCTCGAGCCGTGGGCGGCCATGGTCGAGCGGGTCCTGCGCCCGGCGCGCGAGGTGCGCATCGCCGTGGTCGGCAAGTACACCGACCTGCATGATGCCTACAAGTCGGTGCAGGAGGCGCTCATCCACGGCGGGATCGCGCACGACGCGCGGGTTCGCATCGAGTGGGTCGCGAGCGACCGCTTCGCGGACCCGGCCGCTGCCGGCGAGGTCCTGCGCGACTTCGACGGGCTGCTGGTACCCGGCGGGTTCGGCGAGCGAGGCGTGGAGGGGATGATCGAGGCCATCCAGTGGGCGCGGGAGCATGAGTTGCCGTTCTTTGGCATCTGCCTCGGGCTCCAGGTGGCCATCATCGAATTTGCCCGCAACGTGTGCGGCCTCGAGGACGTGAACAGCACCGAATTCGAGCCGGACTGCGAGACGCCGGTCATTGCGCTCATGGCGTCGCAGCGGGAAGTCTCGTCCATGGGCGGGACGATGCGGCTGGGTGCCTACGCCGCGCGGCTCCGCCCCGGATCCAAGGTGGCGCAGGCCTACGGCGCCAACGAGATCAGCGAACGCCACCGGCACCGCTGGGAGGTGAGCAACGCCTACCGCGATGTCCTGGCCGAGTTCGGGCTGCGGCTCTCGGGGCAGTCGCCGGACGGCGGGCTGGTCGAGGTGATCGAGTTGCCCGACCATCCATGGTTCCTGGGCTGTCAGTTCCATCCCGAGCTCAAGTCCCGGCCCACCCGCCCGCATCCGCTCTTCGCGGCGTTCATCGGGGCGGCGCTGGCACGACGCGCGGCACGCGGGCAGGTGCCGGGCCGGGTGGAGCTCGCGAGCACGACACCCTGATGCGCGCAGTCGCCTTGCTGCTGGGAGCCCTCGTGCTCGCCGCGTGCTCGGGCGACTCCACCACGCCCTCGGGGGCGTTCGCCGAGGCCGACAGCGCCGACATGCGGATGCTGGGATTCGACTACAACGTTTCCCGCAACGGCATTCGCCGCAGCCGGCTGGAAGCGGACACGGCCTACTTCTACGACGCGCACCAGACCAGCCTCCTGCGGCATGTGCGCGCCACATTCTTCAGCGATGCCGGCGCGCCCAGGGCCACGCTGACCGCCGACCGGATGAACTACAATCTTCGCGACGGCTCGATGCGCGCCGAAGGCAACGTGATGCTGGTTGGCCCCGCCGGCGAGCGGCTCACGACCTCGGTGCTGGTCTTTGACGTGAACCGCAACACGCTGTCCAGCGACAAGCCGTTCGTGCTCCTGCGCGGCGGGGAACGATTGGAAGGATCCGGCTTTGACGCCGACGCCGATTTTTCGCGCTTCCAGGCCAGCCGGCTCCGCGGCGTCACGTCGGACACGTCACTGAGCCGGTAATGAGACAGGTTGCGCTGCTCCTGGGTCTCACGATCGCCGTGGCTGCACCAGCCAGGGCCCAGCGACCGGAGCGCTGCCGCATCCAGTTCTCCACCTCGGGCACCGGCGGCTTCGTCTCCAGTCCCGCCGGGGAGACGCGCTGGGCCAGCGGCGGCGTCCGGCTCGGCTGCATTGGCCAGCGCGTGAGCGTCACCACCGACAGCGCCATCGTCTATCCGGGTGGCGATGTGGACTTCGTCGGCCGGGTACGATACAGTGACACGACGGTCACGATCGCCGCCACGCGCGCCACCTTCCGCCGCGCGACGGAGACGTGGGAAGCCCGCGGCGACGTGGCCATCCGGAATCTCGAGACCGGTTCGACGGTGCGCGGTCCGGCGGTCGATTACCTCCGCGCCGCGGCCGGCGTGCGGGACAGCACCGAAGTGTATGCCACGGGTCGGCCCCGGGTTGATTACTTCGACGCCGATTCCGCCTCCGCCGGCGAGGCGCCGCGCGAGCCCTACAAGATCGTCGCGGACCGGCTCCGGTCACGGGGGAAGTCGCTGGTCTGGGCCGGCGGGCGTGTCACGGTGGACCGCAGCGACCTCTCGGCGCACGGCGACTCGATGCGCCTCGACACCGGCGTCCGGGATGATGGATCGCTCCTCGGGGGCAAGCCGGAGTTCCGGGGGCTCGGGGCCGACAGCTTCCTGGTGCGGGGCGCCCGGATCGATTTCTCGCTGGAACATCGCGCGGTCTCGGGCGTGCTCGCACAGGTGGACGCGCACGTCGAGCGCAAGGACTGGAAGCTCGACGCCGATACTATTGCGCTCGCGGTGCACGATCGCGCCGTGCAGCAGATCAATGCCTGGGGCACGCAGGCCAGGGGCGCGTCCAGCCGCTACGCCCTCCGCGGCGACTCAATGGTCATCGAGACGCCGGGCGAGCAGCTCCGCAAGCTCCAGTCCTTCGGCAATGGCTGGGTGGCCGGTGCCGTGGATTCGGCGACAGGCGAACGGAGCTGGCTCGCCGGTGACACCGTTGTCGCCCTGTTCCAGCCGGCCGATTCGGCCGACACGGCGGCCACGCGGCTCTCCCGGCTCGAAGCGCACGTCGATGCGCGATCATACCAGCAGGTCGCGCCGGAGAAGCCCGGCGAGAAGACAGGGTTGTCCTATGTCCGGGCCAGCGACATCCTGATCTTCATGAAGCCCGAGGGCAGCGAGAAAGTGCAGCGGGTAGAAGCCCGAGGCGCGGTGCAGGGGGTGCAACTCGATCCGTCGGACGGCGGATGAGCGAGCCATGGCTCGGCGCGGTCAGCCGCCGCGACCCTTCGGTGCCACTGACCCTCGCGGCCATCGTTCGCGGATCGGGACCGCACGGCGCGCTGTCGCTTGCCGACCTGCTCATCGCCTATCGGGAGACGTTCCTGCTCTGCTACCGCGACGTGGCGCGCGGCGCGGAGCCCGAGCTCTCTAGCGATGAGATCCGGGAGCACCTGACCGGCTCGCTGTTGCCGCGACTCGCCGGCGAAGGCTGGATCGACGATACCGTCGCCATCGGCTGGGATGCCATCCAGGCTGTCGGGGAATGGTGGCCGGACGCGGCGCGTGACCGGACCCAGTCGTTCGACGCCCTGGTGCGCATCGCGCGGGAAAGCCTCCATGCGCCCAAGCGGCCCGTGGCTCGGGGACCGGCCAGCGTGCTGGAGGGCAGCGAGCTCTGCAAGAGTTACCGGCATCGCCGCGTGGTCGACCAGGTCAACGTGCGGGTGAGCCAGGGAGAGATCGTCGGGCTGCTCGGACCCAATGGGGCGGGCAAGACCACGACGTTCTATCTCATCACCGGCCTCGTGCGCCCGGAGGCGGGACAGGTGCTGCTGGATGGGCAGGACATCACCACCATGCCCATGTACCAGCGCGCCCGGCACGGCCTCGGCTACCTGGCGCAGGAGCCGTCCATCTTCCGCCGGATGACCGTGGAAGACAACATCCGCGCCATCCTCGAGGTGCGCGGGCTCCAGTCGAGGGCGCGGGAGCAGGAGCTCGAACGGGTGCTGGACGAGCTCTCCATCCGGCACCTGCGCCGGGCCAAGGCATATTCACTCTCGGGCGGCGAACGGCGCCGGCTGGAGATCACCCGCGCCCTGGTGACCGAGCCCAAGTTCATGCTGTTGGACGAACCCTTTGCCGGCGTCGATCCCATCGCCGTGCACGACATTCAGACCATCGTCGCGGGCCTCAGGCATCGCGGCATCGGCGTCCTCATTACGGATCATAACGTGGAACAGACGCTCGACATCGTGGATCGCGCCTACATCATGGTGGACGGAAAGGTCCAGGCCGCCGGCACCGTTCGGGACCTGGTCTTCAACGATCGCGTGGCCCAGCGCTATCTCGGCCCCACGCTCACGGCGCGCCTGCGCGCCCGCCTGGAGGCAGTAGCATGAGGACGGGGCTGCAGCAGACCGCGGGGCTGCGCCAGGAGCTGCGGGTCAATCCACGGCTCTACCAGGCCATGGACATGCTGTACATGCCCATGATGGACCTGCAGCAGCACCTCAAGCAGGAGCTGCTCTCGAACCCGTTCCTGGAGCTGCTGGAACCGGAAGAAGAGGAAAACAGCGAGGAGAAGCCCCCCGAGCAGGAGCGCGAGCAGCAGCAGAAGGAGGACGAGGTCGACTGGGAAGAGATCCTGCTCAATGGCTTCGAAGTGGGCGGGGCCAAGGAGCAGTTCGAATCCACCGAGTATCTCGAGCCGGTGACGGTCGAGACTCGCGACCTGAGCGACCACCTGCGCGAGCAGCTCCAGATGCTCGAGCTCACCCCGCGCCAGCGGCTGCTGAGCGAGGAATTCCTGGGCAACATCAGCGAGGACGGCTATCTCGCGGCCTCGCTCGAGGAGATCCACGGCTCGGTCAACCACCTGGTCGAGAGCCACTTCGAGGAACACGCCCGCGAGCAGGACGACTTCGACGAGTCCGAGCCGATCGAGGTCCCGGAGTCGGCGCTCTACAGCATGGCCGAGGTCGAGGAGATGCTGGCCATCGTACAGCGGCTCGACCCGCCCGGGGTGGGCGCGCGGGACTTGCAGGAATGTCTCGTGCTGCAGATGAAGGAACAGGGCGACACCGAGTCGCTCACCTACCGGCTGGTGGCGGAGGCCTTCCCGGACCTGATTGCCCATCGCTGGAATGACCTGGCCAAGCGCTTCGGCGTGGAGCCGCAGGCGGTGCAGGCGGCCGCCGACGGGCTCGCCCGGTACGATCCCAAGCCGGGACTCAAGTACTCCGACCGCGGCGAGAGCTACATCATTCCCGACCTGGTGGTGGAGAAGATCGACGGGCAGTATCGCGTCTTCCTGAACGACTCGGGCGTGCCCCGGCTCCGCCTCAGCCGCTCCTACCAGGAGATCGCCCGCGACAAGCGCAAGATGACGCCGGAAAACCGCGAGTTCATCGCCTCCAAGATGAACAGCGCCAACTGGATGATCCAGGCCATCGAGCAGCGCCGCCAGACCATGCTCAAGGTCATGAACTTCATCGTGGACCGGCAGCGTGATTTCTTCGAGAAGGGCATCGAGCACCTCAAGCCGCTCACCCTGCGCGAAGTGGCTGAAGTGATCAACATGCACGAGAGCACGGTCAGCCGCGTCACCAACGAGAAGTTCGTCCAGACGCCGCGCGGCGTGCTGCCGCTCAAGTTCTTCTTCTCGAGCGCCCTGGCCACCGCCTCGGGCGAGGACGCCAGCGCCCGTTCCATCCGCGCCAAGCTGCAGAAGATGGTGGGCGAGGAAAACCAGGCCAAGCCGCTCACCGACCAGCAGATCGTGCACCTGTTCCAGGAGCAGGGCATCCAGATTGCCCGGCGCACCGTGGCCAAGTACCGGGACCAGCTTGGCATCCTGCCCGCCCGCATGCGGAAACGCGTATGAGCAA
>DASSTP010000074.1:0-5099 GCA_035707845.1 Gemmatimonadales bacterium
GGGCGCGGTGGGGATGCTGGAGGCGAAGTGAGGTGGGAGCTGAGAGCTAAGAGCTGAGAGCTGAGAGCTAAGAGCTAAGAGCTGAGAGCTGAGAGCTGGGAGGTAAGACTGGCATCTTCGCATAGCGCATTGCGCATTGCGCATAGCGCACAGCGCACAGCGCACAGCGCTCGACGCTCGACGCTCGACTCGCTACCTTTCCCCCCGCCGGGGCGGTAGCTCAGCTGGGAGAGCACCGGCTTTGCAAGCCGGGGGTCGTGGGTTCGAACCCCATCCGCTCCATATTTGGCATCCCGCAAGGGGTTGGGCGCTTCCTCGTGCAGCGTGTTGCACTCTCGCCGTTTCATGGTGAGCGGCCGCCACGCTTCTGGCCAGTTGCCGCTGCGGCGCTACAGCGTGAGTTGACTTGGCCGAGCCGTTCGTTCCCGAAGTTTCCCTGCCCAAGTTCTTTTACCCCAAAGATTTGACGCGCGGCTGACAGGCTGGCCCGGTGGTTGCCATCTCCCTCGGCATCCTTAACACCGAGTGTCCGATGCGTGTCCGTCTGCTGGTGGCCCTGGCTGGTCTTGCCCTCGCCCTCGTGGTGCAGCCTGCCCGGGCCGAGAGTCTTGGGGTTGCCGTCGTGCCGGACGGCACGTATGCCGACAATGTGTTTGCGGCACTCCTGCGCCAGACGCAGGACAAGGCGGAGAGCGACAGCACCAAGGCGCCGGTGGCGCTCCTGGCCGCCGCGGGCGGGGCGCTGGGGCTGGCGGGGTATTTCGTGCTGAGCAGCGGCGACAGCCCCGTGCTCGGCGGCAACCAGATCAATCCGCCGGGCGGGACGTTCATCCCCTCGGGCGATGACCCGTCCAAGCCGTCTGTTCCGCCGCAGGATGGCGGGCCTCTCGGCGAGCCAGGCCCACTGGGCCCGACGCTCACCGACCCCGATCCGACCATTCCGGGCACCACGACGCCGGAGCCGGTGACCATGGCGCTGCTGGCCACCGGCCTGGCCAGCATGGGGGGCGCTTCCTTGGTGCGCCGCCGCCGGACCCGCTGAACGCCATCCAGCTGGGCCACGCGCCTCCCGCAGTCGGGGAGGCGCGCTTGTTTTCCCGGCCACTCGGCGGCGCTATTGTTCCTGCTCGATGGTAATCCCTCCTGAAGTGCCAGGCCTGGTGCTGCTCGCCGCTGCTGCGGCGCTGGCCGGTGGCCGCCCGGCCCGCCTGCTGGGCGCGGGAATACTCGCGCTTGCGTTTGGCACAGCGAGCGCCCGGGTGGCCCTCCAGCTCGGGCCCGACTCCATCCTGACGGCCGACCTGCTGCTGCCGCTGGCCGCGAGCGCCCGCGCCGTGGATGGCGGCCTCGCGGCAAGCGGCCTGCTGGCCGCGGCCAGTGCTCTTCCGGGCGCGCTTCGCCATGTCTCCACCATCCGGCAGTGGGCGCTGGCGCTGCTCCTGCTGTCGGGGCTCGTCATGTCGGCCGACGCCTCTACCGAGTTGATGCGCTCGGGCAGCTGGCCGGCCACGCTTGCCGTCGTCATCATCGTTGCAGCAGTCGGGCTGCTCGCGCTCCGGCTCCAGGCGCATGCGGGATGGCGCAGCTTTTCACGTCGCTTCTGTCGCGCACTCTGGGGTCCCCGGCATCCGCTTTCAGCGAGCGGGAGCGCGACCGGCTGGCTTGCCGTCGCCGCGCTCGGCATGCTGCTGTGCGTCGCAGCACCTCATGCGCTGGTGATGCTGGCGGGTGCCGTCATCGCAGCCACTGCCGGTCACATCGGATTCCGGCGGCTCGGCGCCGTCGGCAAGCTGCCGCTGCTCCCGCTGGTCGCGGTGCCGGCGCTGCTGGTGGTGGGCTACTATCTCCGGCTGATCGCCGGTCCGGTGGGATTGAAGATCGGCGCTTTTCCCGATGTGCCGCTCAGTCCGGCTGCCCAGGTCATGCTCGCGCCATGGCTCATCGCTGCGGCGGGGCTGTTTGCGGGGCCCATTGCCCTGCGGAGATGGTTGCCGGGCAGCGCCTTTGCCCTGGTGGGTGTTGCCCTGCTGCTGCGCGTCGGGCATCCCCTCCTTGGCGATGCGCTGCCGGGATGGGAAACGCTGTTCGTCCCGGTTGGCGTGCTGATGCTCTGGCTCGCGGCCCTGGCCGGCGCGTGGAATCCGGCTGCCGGCATCGCCGCATGGATGGTGGCACTGGTGGTGGCGCCCGCGGCGTCGGCGGGGGCGTGGTGCCTGGCCGCAGCGGCACTGGCGCTGGTGCTCCGCCGTCGGGCCAACGAGCCAGGTGGTGTGGCGCTCGTGCTGATGCTGGCGGCGGCAGGATGTGGCGCGGCCGGCGCCGCCGGGGCGCTGGCGGCGCTGCTGCAGCACCAGGTGGTCTATGCGGGCGCCGCAGCGATCGCCGCCCTGCTGCTCGTTTTCGGCGCTGGTGACGACGAGCCGGTGATATATTCCGCGGGTTCACCCGATCTGACTGCTCATTCAGGAGCTGCCCATGGCGTTCACGCTTCCTCCTCTTCCCTATGACTACGCCGCACTCGAGCCGCACATAGATGAACAGACCATGCGGATCCACCACGACAAGCATCACGCCGGCTACGTCAACAACCTCAACGCCGCGCTCGAGGGCAACGCCGAGTTGCAGAAGCTGAGCGTCGAGGCGCTGCTGAAGGACATCAACGCGGTTCCCGAGAAAATCCGCACTGCCGTGCGCAACAATGGCGGCGGGCACGCCAATCACACGCTGTTCTGGGAAATCATGACACCCGGCGGCCCGTCCGAGCCGACCGGTGCGCTGGCCGACGGCATCAAGAAGGCCTTCGGGGGCCTGGCGGAATTCAAGGAGCAGTTTGCCAAGGCGGCCACGACGCGCTTCGGCAGTGGCTGGGCCTGGCTGGTGGCCAGCGGCAACGGGTCGCTCGCCATCGAGAGCACTGCCAACCAGGATTCGCCGCTGATGGAAGGCAAGAAGCCCATCATCGGGCTCGATGTGTGGGAGCACGCGTACTACCTGAAGTACCAGAACAAGCGCCCCGACTACATCGCGGCGTGGTGGAACGTCCTCAACTGGGCAGAGGCCGCCAAGCGTCTCTAGCCCATGCCCTCCTTACTGCGCCTCTGCCTGCCCGCCATTGCCCTGCTCGCCGCGTGCCAGATCGAGAAGCGGGTTCCGGCAGGGCCGGTGCAGGAAGAGGAAACCATCCGGGCCGTCATCCTTCGCTACTACCACGGCGCGCTGGACCAGGATTCGGCCGCGGTCGCCAATGCCGTGTCCGATTCGGTCCAGGTCGTGATCGAGCGTGACGGCACCTGGCAGCACATCCACGGCGCCGCGGCCTGGGCGCACGCCGCGGCCCGGGCCGCGGCGGTTCACGTGGGTGAGCCGTCGCGCATCGACATCCGCCAGGAAGACGACCTGGCGTCGGCGTGGGTCCAGGAGCGTGGCCCCGACTCGGCGCGCACCTCGCACCTGCTGCTGCAGCGCGCAGCCGGCACCTGGGAAATCGGGAGCATCGCCACCGTTCCGGCCGCATCGAACCGCTGACCGCCCGTCATGTCTTGCCGATGACGTCAGGCACCGCAGTTCTGGCGACGCTCGCCGAGGCGCTCGCCGGCACCACTGACCCGGCGCGCGGGGCAGAGCGGGCAGCCGCCGCGCTCCGTGATGGCCTGGGTGCGGATCGCGTCACCGTCTGGCGACTGGAGCGGACGAGCGGTGCGCTCGTCGCGATCGGCCAGGCCCCCGCCAGTGACACCGCCCACCAGCCCATCGTCGATCCCGCCGCGCTCCAGCATCATGAGCCGGCCAGCGCGCTCCGTCCGGTGGAGCGGCATGGCCATGTGCTGGGCGTGGTGCAGGTGACGCCTGCGGCGTGCGCCGATCCCGCCGTGCTCGACGCCGCAGTGCCGATGCTCGCGCTCCATCT
This sequence comes from Gemmatimonadales bacterium, assembly GCA_035707845.1. GTDB lineage: Bacteria > Gemmatimonadota > Gemmatimonadetes > Gemmatimonadales > GWC2-71-9 > CAMLHP01. Next base: position 3,908 of record DASSTP010000074.1, read on the forward strand.
CGGTGCCATTCGCACCGCGGAAGACTTTGCCCTCGAAGTCGCCGAGCGGAATCGTGAGGTGGAGCAGGCGTGGCGGTTCGCGGACCTGGTCATCGACTCGCTGCCGGTGGGCCTGTACGTGGTGGACCGCGAGTACCGCATCCGGATCTGGAATCGCAAGCGCGAAACCGGCACCCAGGGCCTCCGCCGGGAAGCGACGATGGGCCGAAGCGTGTTCGAGGTGCTCACCCGCCAACCCGCCGACGTCCTGCGTGCCGAATTTGACCAGGTGCTGAACGAAGGTGCCGTGCTCCGAAGCGAGCTGAACGTGGAGACAGCGGCGGGAGTGCGGATCTATCGGCAGACGCGGCTGCCCATGCGCCTCGGTGGCGACCAGGTGAGCCACGTCGTCACCATTGGCGAAGACGTCACCGAGTGGCGCACCGCCGAAGCGCGGATCCTGCTGAACGAGAAGCTGGCGGCGGTGGGCCAGCTGGCTGCCGGCGTCATGCATGAGATCAACAACCCGCTGGCCACCATCGCGGCTTGCGCGGTCGCCATCGAGGGCCGGCTGTCCGACGCGCAGTTCAGCGACCCGACCGTGGCCGACTACCTGGCGCTGATCGGCCGTGAAGTGGAGCGGTGCACCAGCATCGTGGACGGGCTGCTCGACTTCAGCCGGCCGCGCGCGCAGGCCAAGACCCGCACCAGCCTCAACGATCTCGTCGAGCACACCCTGACCCTGCTCCAGCCGCAGAAGCGCTTCCGCGGCGTCAGCGTTCAGCGCGCACTCGATCCGGCGCTGCCCCCGGTGATGGTCAACCGTGAGCAGGTCGTCCAGGTGCTCGTTTCCTTGATGATGAATGCTGCCGACGCCATGGAGGGCGCGGGACGGATGACCGTCACGACCGGGCGCACCAATGATGGCGGAGTCTTCGTGGCGGTGGCAGATTCAGGGCCCGGCATGACCGCTGCGACGCGGCAGCGGATTTTCGAGCCATTTTTCACCACCAAGCAGCCGGGCCGGGGCACCGGGCTCGGCCTGTCCATCTGTTATGGCATCGTGCGGGAACACCAGGGCATGATCGACGTGGAAAGCGAGCCGGGCGCCGGCGCCCTGTTCCGCGTGCGACTGCCGGCCGCAAGGGAAACCGGATGAAGATTCTCGTGATCGAGGACGACCGTACCGTCGGCCAGTACGTCAAGCGGGGGC
>DASSTP010000075.1:0-3677 GCA_035707845.1 Gemmatimonadales bacterium
CGAATACACCAGACCTCGCAGCTCCTCCCTGGGTCTCGGTCGAGTCATGAGGCTCACCAGGATCGTCACCACGAAACAGGTGGTCCACGCCGCGATGGCGGTCCAGAAGGTCTGCGCCAGCTCGCTCGGGTAGGTGGTGAGCACGCCGAGGTAGCCGCCCTTCACCCCCACGACGGCGCCGGCGGGCAGCGAGAGCCCGTGATGCACCGCGGCGGCCAGCGTCCCGGCCACCAGACCCGTGAACGCGCCGTGTCCCGTCGTCCGCTTCCAGAACATCCCCAGCAGGAAGGTGGCAAAGAGCGGCGCGTTGACAAACGCGAACACCAGCTGCAGCACGTCCATCACGTTGTTGAATGCCGCTGCCACATATGCGGCGGCTATCGAGAGCGCGATCCCGAACACGGTGGCGAATCGCCCCATCCAGAGGTAGTGCCGGTCGCTGCCGCCCTTGTGGATGTAGCTCTGGTAGATGTCGTAAGTCCACACCGTGTTGAAGGCGGTCACGTTACCGGCCATCCCGCTCATGAACGAGGCGAGCAGCGCCGTGAGTCCCACGCCAAGAAGCCCGGCCGGGAAGTAGTGCACCAGCATCATCGGCGTCGCGAGGTCGAAATCGAGCACCTGCTGGCCCGCGGCGTTGAGCAGCGGCTGGCCGGTGAGGGCATCGAGCTTTGGCGGGATCAGTCCGTGGCCACCGGCGGTCGCGGCGAGCGCCAGCATCCCGGGCACGATCACCAGGAACGGGAACAGCATCTTGGGCAGCGCGGCGATGAGTGGCGTCCGGCGCGCGGCCGGCAAGGAGTCGGCGGCCATGGCACGCTGCACCACCAGGAAGTCGGTGCACCAGTAGCCGAACGACAGCACGAACCCCAGTCCCATCACCAGGCCGAACCACTCCACCCCGATCGGGTTGTGCGCGGCGGAATCCATGTATTGCCACGCGTGGGTGTAGGCGCCGGGCGCGAATCCCTGGGACACCGCCTCGGTGGCGAGCTTGGCCTTGAGCCCGCTCCAGCCGCCCACGTCGTGCAGCCCCAGCATCACCAGCGGCGCCAGCCCGAACACGATCAGGAAGAACTGCAGCACCTCGTTGTAGATGGCGCTGGTGAGCCCGCCCAGGAAGGTGTAGGCCAGCACGATGCACGCGGCCACCAGCATGCTGGCGTTGAAGTTCCAGCCGAGGAGCAGGTTGAAGAGCTTGGCCATGACGTAGAGCGAGATGCCGGAGGAGAACACCGTCATCACGGCAAAGGAAATGGCATTGAGGCCGCGGGTCTTCTCGTCGAAGCGGAGCTTGAGGTATTCGGGGACGCTGCGGGCGCGGGAGCCGTAGTAGAACGGCATCATGAAGATGCCCACGAACACCATCGCCGGGATGGCGCCGACCCAGTAGAAGTGGCTGGTGGCAATCCCGTACTTGGCGCCCGAGGCGCCCATGCCGATCACTTCCTGGGCGCCGAGGTTGGCGGAGAGGAACGCAAGCCCGGCCACCCACGCCGGAATCGACCGGCCCGAGAGGAAGAAATCGGTGCTGGTGCGCATGTAGCGCCTGAGCGCCCATCCCACGCCCAGGACGAAGACGAAGTACACGAGCATGACGATGATGTCGATGGTGCTCAGGTGAGCAACGGGCATGGTGAATGAGGGTCGCAGGTCGCAGGTCTCAGGTCGCAGGTCGCAGGTCGCAGGTCGCAGGTCTCGGGTCTCGCGACTTGCGACCTGCGACCTGTGACTACTCACGAATCAAGTACATCGCCGCCCCATGCCCCGGCACCGTGGCACTCAGGGCATCGCCCAGCGGCTGGTCAAGATGGGTCCAGAGCTCGCGGGCGCGCCAGGCGCCGCGGGGGAGCCGAAGCTGCTGGCGGGTCACGCCGATCACCTGCGATGTCTCGCCCCGGTTGAGCAGCACCACGGCCATGCCGCCGTCGCTCATCGGCTTGGCCCACACCTCGCCGTCGCCGTCATCGAGCAGCTTGTAGCCCTGGGAACCGCCCCAGTCCTGGTCCACCGCGATCACGTCCCGGTTCATCAGGATGCCGGCGGTGGTGTCGTTCATGGAACGGATGTCGTTGCCGGCGATGAGCGGGGCATTGAGCAGGGCCCAGAGCGAGAAGTGCGCGCGGTACTCCCGTTCGCTCATCCCGCCGTTTCCCACCTCCAGCATGTCCGGATCGTTCCAGCCGCCGGGCCGCCCGAACGCCGTGAGCCCCACCTGCTGGTCCAGGATCCAGAGCACCGAGCTCCACTTGTCCTCGATGTCGCCGGTGGTGCGCCAGAGCGAGCCGTTCACTTCCCTGCCCCAGAGCCAGGGCCGGTTGCTGCCCCACTCGCAGAGACTGAAGACAATCGGCCTGCCGGTCGCCGCCAGCGCGTCCTTCATGGCGGTGTACCGCTCCAGGGCCGGTCTTCCTTCATTATTACAGTTGTCGTACTTGAGATAGTCCACGCCCCAGTCGGCGAACGACTGGGCATCGGCCTTCTCGTGATCGAGGCTGGCGGGCAGTCCCTGGCAGGTCCTGGTGCCGGCGGACGAGTAGATGCCGAGCTTCATCCCCTGTGAATGGACGTAATCGGCCAGCGCCTTGATGCCGTGGGGGAAACGCTTGGGATCGGGCTGGAGGCGGCCCTGGGCGTCGCGCTCCGGCGCCATCCAGCAGTCGTCGATGTTGACGTAGATATAGCCCGCGTCCCGCATCCCGCTCTTGACCATGGCGTCGGCGGTCTCGCGGATCAGCTTTTCATTGATGTCGCAGGCGAACTTGTTCCAGGAATTCCAGCCCATGGGGGGTCGAGGGGTCGAGACGGTCGAGGCGGACTGGGCGGACAGGACGGACAGGTTGATTGCAAGGGAGAGGGAGACGAGCAGCAGCAGCCGGCGTAGGTGCACGGGTAAGCTCCCAGTCAATGGATTCCACGCAGCGAAGAGTCGTCGGTCACGCGTCATTGCGAGCACCCGCAGGGTGCGAAGCAATCGGGTCGCCGGCATCCGGTCAAGGCTACCAGATTGCTTCGTCAGCGCCTGCGGCGCTTCCTCGCAATGACGCGTCGTCCCTTGACCGTTGACCGTCGACCTACCGCCCGTCTGTCCGTCTGTCCGTCTTTACCAGTGTCTCGCCAGCTTCGCCTCGTACTCCGCGATCGCTGACGCCAGCACATCCAGGTCTCGCTGGCGCCGGAGGCCGGAGCCGCCCTCGCCGATGCGCATCGAGGCATCGTCGGGCGAGAACCAGGCAATTGCCCCGGTCAGCTCGGGCAGGAACGGCTGCTGCTCGCCCACCGGTGTCATGAAAAAGAATTCAGTGAAGTCGTTGCCGTGGGCAAAGGTCCCGGGCACCGTGCCCAGGAGCCGGCAGTTGTATCCGATCTGCTCGACCACTGCCTCGAGCGCGGTTTCTTCCGGCGTATGAAACTCATCTCCCTGCCGTTCGGCGAAGGTCCAGCTCCCGCGCTCGTCCCCCGCAGCCGGCCGCCGCAGCAGCACCTCACCCGCATCGTTGAACAGTACGGCTCCGAAATAGTGGTACATGGGTAGGCCCTCCTTTCCTACACGATGGGCAGGATGGGCAGGGCGGTCAAGGCGAGCAGGGCGAGCAGGGCGAGCAGGGCGAGCAGGGCGAGCAGGGCGAGCAGGATGGCAGGACCATTCCGATGCGTCATTCCCGAGAAAGCGGGAA
>DASSTP010000076.1:0-2881 GCA_035707845.1 Gemmatimonadales bacterium
GGCCTACATGGCACCGGAGCAGGCGGTGGGTGATGCCAGCATGGATTTCCGGGTGGACATCTACGCCTTCGGTGTCATGGCGTACGAGATGCTCTCGGGACGGGCGCCCTTCCAGGGCCGGTCGGCCCAGGCGACGCTGGCGGCGCACGTCACCGAGATGCCGGAGCCGGTGCAGCGGCTCCGGCCCAGCATGCCCGCGGCCCTCGCTGCCCTGGTGATGCGGTGCCTGGAGAAGCACGCCGCCGATCGCCCCGCCAGCGCCGCCGATGTCCTGCACGCGCTCGACTCGATGGCCACGCCGGTCTCGGGGTCGACGCCCACCCTGGCCACCCCGCTGGCTGGTCGCTCGTCCGACGCCATGCCTGCGGGAGCGCCACCGACCACGATGCGGACGGTGCTGCTGGGCCTGGTCGTTGCCGGTGGGGCCGCACTGCTGCTGCTCATGCTGGTCCTGCTCCTCCGCCAGGGCAGGGCTCCTTCGAACAGCGGCCAGCCCGCGGTCACGCCCTTGCTCGATTCATCCGTCAGGGAGCCGCGCAGGGCGCCCACCGCCGCAGTGTCGGACAGTGCGCCGCCTCCCGCGGCGGAGCCGCCTGCTTCTCGTGTCCAGCGCCAGGCGAGCCCTGCACCGGTCGTGCGGACGTCGCCGGACACCGCCATCACCTTGCAGCTGCGCGCCGCGGCGCTCGACGCGCGCGACGGGTCCAGGGCTGCCGGAGCAACACCGGCCCAGCTCGCCGCCGGAGACACGCTGCTCAAGGGCGGCGATTCGCTACGTGGCGCTCGGCGATACACCGAAGCCGGCATGGCCTACTCGGCGGCGCGTGCGGTATGGGCGGGAATAGTGATCAGGCAGGCGCCATCCACGCCGACAACACCTGCCCAGCCGCAGGTCCAGGCTCCGCCGCCAGCGCCCGTGGTGGCGCAGCGACAGGATCCGCGGCCAGCCATCCAGCGGCGGGTCCGCGACTATGCCTCAGCCATCGAATCGGAGAGCACGGATCGCATCCGGCAGGTCTACCCGGGACTTACAGCCCAGCAGGAACGCAACTGGCGCCAGTTCTTCGAGGCGGTGAACGATGTCGAGGCCACCCTCGCCATTTCCTCCCTCACTGTACGTGGAGACTCGGCCGACGCCACGCTCACGGGCCAGTATGCCTACCAGAACGGCACCACCGGCCGTGCCGAGCGGCAGCCGGCGACGGTCAGCATGCGCCTCGCGCGCACGGCGGACGATGAGTGGGTGGTGGTGGGGATACGGTAGGGACTAGGGGTTAGGGGATAGGGGCTAGGGACTGTGGGACGGGCGTCCATTCATCCACCCTGACCCCTAACCTCTAGTCCCCGACCCCTAGCCCCCAACCCCTAACCCCTAACCCCTAACCCCTAGAAGCTGTACTCCGCCCCGAACGTCCAGAACAGGTCCGGCCTCAGGCCGCCGCGGTTGAGCGGCCATTCTGCATTCGCGATGAAGGTCAGCCCCTGCTGGGTCGTGAACTTCATGCCCAGTGACCCGTTGATCAGGTCATCGCGCCGGTCGGGCAGGTTGGAGGTGTGGATCACCCGGCGGAACGGGGCCTCGATCACCACGTCGTCCGGCACGCGCACGTCGCTGCGCCCGACCTGGAACTCCGAGATGAGGTCCACGGCGAGGGTGGCCCAGGGCGCGAGCAGCTGGTCGAATCCCGCGGTCGCCAGCAGCGCATCGGTGTCACTCTTTCCGCCTCGGTAGGTATAGCCGACATTGCCGTGCGGCGAGAACGCGCCGAAGCGGCCCGAGGCAATCAGCAGTCCGCGCCCGGCAAAGCTGCCGGCGCCGAGGAGGTCGTCTTCATCCCCTGTGGGGAAGCGACCTTCGGCCAGGAGGCCCACCGCCAGCGGCATGGATTCACGCAGCTTGATCTTGACCCGCGCCGCCACGTCGCCCAGTCCGGTGGCGGAACCATCCACGAAGCGGGATGCGGTCAGCACTGGATTGTCGGGTGTCCCCGCGAAGAAGTGCACCGCCTGCCCGCCGCCAAAGGGCTCGATCTGGGCCTCGCTCTGGCCATGGATCGACGTGCTCACGACCGGCAGCACCACGCCGAAATCGATCCGGTCGGTGAGCCCGTAGGTGGCGACAAACGACGTCACGGTCAGGTTCACGTCGAGGTCGAGCCGAAGATCGATGGTGGCATTCTCCAGCTCGGGAATCCCCAGCTTGGAGCAGTCGCCGCCGGCGATCGAATCACAGCCGGGGAAGTCCGAGTTGGCGTGGGTGAAGGTGAACTCGAGGTTGCTCAGGTCCACGCCGCGCAGGGTGCGGAAATGGGCGCCCGAGCGGTGGACCGCCAGCAGCATGCGGCCCCGTCCCAGCGTCTGGGCCCGCTCGCCGAAGACCGGTCCGGCGGACAGCGACGTGCGCACCGGCACGCCGCCCTCGAAACTGAAGGTGGAGCCGCCGCTGGCGGCACTGATCGGCAGGCTCCCGATGCTTCCACCGACCGCATTGGTCAGGAAGCTGATGATCGAGCCATTGCTCGCCACCGCAGCCGGAACAAAATGGTCGCCGTGAAGCCGGATGGTCTCGGGGTTGTTTGCGCTGCCGGTCCCGCCCAGGAAGAGCGGTTCCTCGCCCTCGCCGAAGATGAACAGCTCGGAGACGATGTCGCGCAGGCCCTGGGCGCGCAGCGGAGCGGCGGCGGCCATGAGCAAGAGGCAAGCAAGCACACAGCGACGCATGGATCCCTCTGGGAGCGGAAGAGATTGATATTAGCGCGTCGAGCGTCGAGCGTCGAGCGTGGCGGGTCGCGGGCCCTCTGGACGCCATCGCTCCTCGGCGGTAACCTCCTTACGCCTTAAGCCCTGAGCCTTAAGTCCCAGGCCCCAAGCCCATGCCCAC
>DASSTP010000077.1:0-20094 GCA_035707845.1 Gemmatimonadales bacterium
TGGACCGAATCGCAGCTGGTCGAGAGCCTGTTCGCGGGGTACGTGAGCGCGGTGGTGAGCGTCTCCCTGGCCATGCTGCTTCTCCCGTTTGCGGAATCGGCGACGCACCGCACCACCGACCTCACCCTGCTTGAGCTGGCCGATCCATCGCGCCCGCTGCTCCGGCGGCTCGCGGTGGAAGCGCCTGGCACCTGGGCGCACAGCGTCTCCATGGCCAACCTCTGCGAGTCGGCCTGCACGGTGATCGGCGCCAATGGCCTCCTCGCCCGGGTCGGGTGCTACTATCACGACATCGGCAAGCTGAGCCGGCCGCAATTTTTCGTGGAAAACCAGTCGCCGGGGACCAATCCCCACGACCGGCTGGTGCCGGAAGAGAGTGCGGCCATCATCCGCTCGCACGTGATCGAAGGCATGCAGCTGGCCGACGCGGCCCGCCTGCCGGACTCGGTGGCCGCCTTCATCCCGGAGCACCACGGCACCAGCGAAATCCGCTACTTCCTCCATCGCGCGAGTGAAGGCCGTGATCCCGCTGACGTGGACACCGCGGCGTATCGCTACCCGGGGCCGCGGCCGCGCTCGCGCGAGACGGCAGTCGTCATGCTGGCGGACTCGGTAGAAGCAGTGGTGCGTACCCTGCAGAAGCCCGGGCCCGAGTCGGTGCGCGCCGCCATCAACGAGATGGTGGGCCAGCGCATTGCATCGGGCCAGCTGGATGATGCCCCGCTCACCCTTCGCGACCTCGACGCGGTGCGTGAGGAGTTCGCCCGGGTGCTGACATCGCAGTTCCATTCCCGTGTCGAGTATCCCGGCCCGCCCAGCGAGGCGAGGGTCTTCCGCTCCAGCACCGAGGTGCTCTCGCGTGGCTGAGGTCATGGTGGGAGGCCGGGCGCGGGGCCTGCCGGAAGCCCAGGTGCGCCGCCTCGCGACCGCCGTCCTGCGGGCAGAGCGCCGCGACGCCGAGCTGTCCGTGAGTTTCGTGGGGCTGGCCACCATGCGCGAGCTCAACCTGGAGCACAAGGGGAAGGATCGGCCCACCGATGTGCTTGCCTTCGCGCTTCGCCAACCCGGCCGGGGCGTCGTCGGCGACATCTACATCTGTCCTGCCGTTGCACGCGAGCAGGCGCGCCGGCTCGGCATCTCGCCGCGGCGCGAGCTGGCCCGGCTGGTGGTGCACGGGGTACTCCACGTGCTGGGTCACGACCATCCGGAAGGCCCCGGCCGCGAGCAGTCGCCGATGTGGCGGCGCCAGGAACGGTACCTGAGGCAACTCGCATGATCGGGGCGCTGCAGCAGTTCATCGCTCCGCTCGTGATGCTCATCCTGACCCTGTGGGCCAGTCTCATTGCGTTCGCCAATGAATCGGAAGAGGAACTGCCCCGGGTGCTCGCCCGCCAGCTGGCAGCCACCGCCGGCCCGCTGCCGGTGCAGCGCAGTCTCCACATTGCGCACCTCATCCTCATGGCGCTGGCGGGCGTGGTGGCCGGCGGGTCGGTGCTCTGGTGGATTCGCGGACCTGGCGGCGCGTTCCCGCGCCTGCTCATAGGCGTGACCCTCGTCTGGGCGCTCGGTGACCTCCTGCCGCGCCTGCTCGCGGCCATTGCGCCCGAGCTGACCGCTCCCGTCCGGCGGGTTGCGGTGCAGAGCCTGCTCCCGCTGGCGCCGCTGCTCAAGCTGGTGGCGTGGCTCGACGCCCGCATGATCCCCGAAGGCACGTCGGCGCGTCCCGACGTGGGCGCGGTGCAGCGTGACATGCTGCTGGGCGTCTTCTCGCTCGCCGACATGACGGTCGCCGAGGTGATGACGCCCCGCATCGACATTGTCGGCGTGGACGTGAGCGATTCGCGCATCGAGGTGGTGCACGTGCTCAAGCGCTCCGAGCACGCGCGGCTGCTGGTCTCGGATGGCAATCCCGACGCTGTGTCGGGTGTGATCTACGCCAAGGACATGCTGGCCCACATGTCGGAGGATGAAGCCGACGAGCCGTGGCAGTCGCTCATCCGGCCGGTGCCCTTCGTGCCGGAAGGCAAGACCCTCGACCGCCAGCTTCGCGATTTTCAGCGGGGGCCGGCGCACCTGGCCGTCGTGGTGGACGAGTTTGGCGGCACCGCCGGCATCGTCACGCTGGAAGACATCCTGGAGCAGATCGTCGGCGAGATCCAGGACGAGTACGACACCGACGAAGTTCCCCCGATCGAGCGGGTCTCGGAGGACCAGGTACGGGTGCAGGGAGGCGTGGCGCTGGCCGAGCTGGAGGCCGAGCTGCAGCATGACTTTGATCGCGAGGACGTGGCCACGGTGGGCGGACTGGTGCTGGCCGAGTTCGGCCGCGTGCCCCGGACCGGTGAGGCAATCCGCGTCAATGGCTACGAACTGTTCGTGGAGCAGGTGTTCCGCCGGCGAGTGAAGCGCGTGAGCGTGCGCCGAGTGCAGGGTGAGCCGCCCGCGGAGCCGGTCACGTGATCTGGATTGCCGTCGTGCTCGGGCTGGTGCTCACGGTGTTCGGCGCCACCGCCGGCGCCGCACAGATGGCGGTGAGCAAGCGCCAGCTGGCGCAGACCCTGTCCAGCCGGCTTCGGGGCCGGGGTCCCTCGCTCGACTGGCTCATGGAAGCCGACGACCGCCTCACGGTGGCGGCGTCCACCACGTCCCTCGGCGTCATCCTGCTCGCGATGGCGCTGCCGGGGATCATCGGCTCCACTTTCCTGCTCTCGCTCCTCGGCGTGGCGCTCATCGCCCTGCCGGTGGCGCTTGCAGCCGGCTACCTGGTGCCCCGCTGGCTCACGGAGCCACGCTCGGAGGCGGTGCTTGCCGCGGTCATGCCGGTCTTCCGCCCGTGGTCCCGGCTGGTGGGACTGGTGCTCCCCTCCCGCCCGCGTTCCCGCCACGGCGAGCTGGGCGCCATCTGGCGCGAAACCGCGGCCGCCGGCGTCGATGACAATGAACTGATGCTGATCGGCGGCGTCATGACCTTCGCCGAGCGGCAGGTGCGCGAGGTCATGACGCCCCGCACCGAGATCGTGGCGGTGCCCGAGGACGCCGGCTGGACGGAGATGCGTCGCGTCTTTCTCGAGAGCGGCTACAGCCGGCTTCCGGTCTATCGCCGCACGCTCGATGACATCATCGGCATGCTCCACGCCTTCGACCTGTTCAAGCTGCGATCGCCGGGCCCGCTCCCCATCCGGCCAGTCACCATCGCGCCGGCCTCGCGCAACTGCGGCGACCTCCTGCTCGACATGCAGCGCGAGCGCCGCCACCTCGCCGTCATCATTGACGAGTTCGGCGGCACCCAGGGCGTGGTCACCCTGGAAGACCTGCTGGAAGAACTGGTGGGCGAGATCTTCGATGAACATGACGAGGGCAGCCCGGTACCGGTCGTGCCGCCGACCGGTCTGCTCGAATCGGACGGCTCGGAGCCGGTCGAGGCCGTCGGAGAGCGCTTCGGTGTGGAGCTGCCGCCGGGCCGCGCCACCACCTTCGGCGGCCGCGTTACCGAGCTCGCCGGTCGCATTCCGCGCCCGGGCGAGCGCTTCATGATGAGCGGGCTGGTCGTGGACGTGATCCAGGCGACGCCCGCGCGCATCGAGCGCATGCTGGTGCGCCTGGAAGGGCCGCCAGCGCAGCGCCTGGGTGGGGAACCGTGACGGACCAGGCCCAGCGCTCGGACGAGCTTCGGGATCTCGTGCGCGAGGGCGCGCTCGCGGATGCGGTGACGCGCGCCGCCGACTACGAGCCAGCCGATCTCGCGGACGTGCTGGGTGAGCTCGACAGCGAGGAGCGCCTGCAGCTCGTCTCCGCGCTTCCGGCAGCCGTGGCGAGCCAGGCGCTTGTCGCGATGTCCGAGGATGCGCATGCGGAAGCAACGCTGGCCGCGCTCCCGCCCTCGCAGGCGGGCGCCATCATCCGTGAGCTGGATGACGACGATGCGGCGGAGCTGCTGCGCGGCCTGGAGCCGGACGAGGCACAGCGCATCCTGAGGGACGCCGCCGGCCGCCCGGACGTGGGCGTGCTGCTGCAGTACACGGAAGAGACGGCCGGTGGCCGCATGACCACTCACGTGGTGTCGGTGCTGGACACCGATACCACGGCCGAAGCGCTGGAGCGGATCCGGCGCCAGGCAGAGGAAGTGGAAGACTTCTATCAGGTCTTCGTGGTGGACCGGAACGGCGTGCTCCAGGGTGTCCTGTCGCTGCAGCAGCTGGTGAGCAGCCGGCTCGAGCGACCGGTGCGCGCGTTCATGCACGATCCCGAAGTCACGGTGCCGCCCGAGATGGACCAGGAAGAAGTCGCCCGCCTCTTCTCGCGCCACGACCAGGCCAGCATTCCGGTCGTTGGCGGCGACGGGCGCCTGCTGGGGCGGGTCACCTTCGACGATGTCTTCGACGTGGTCGAGAAGGAGAGCACCGAGGACATCCTCCAGTTTGGCGGCACCTCGCCCGATGAAGAGCTGCTGGCGTCGTGGCCCGCCGCGGTGCGGAGCCGGCTCCCCTGGCTCATCATCAATCTTGCCACGGCATTCCTCGCCGCCAGTGTGGTGTTCGCCTATCAGTCGCTCATCCAGCGCCTCACGACCCTCGCCGTGATCATGCCCGTCATCGCGGGCATGGGCGGCAATGCCGGGACGCAGGCGCTGGCGGTGACCGTGCGACGGCTGGCGCTCGGCCTGACACCGCGGGGTCGGTTCCTGTCAGTAATTGGCAAGGAAGCCCTGGTGGGCGTCATCAACGGCGTGGCCGTGGGGATCATCGTTGCATTCGTCGCGCTCTTCCTCCACCAGGGGCCCATGCTCGGCGTGGTTGTCTTCCTCGCCATGACGGGCAATCTCCTGGTGGCGGGCGTGGCGGGCGCATTTATCCCGATGCTGCTGGAGCGCCGTGGTGTGGATCCGGCCGTTGCGTCGTCAATCTTCGTGTCCACCTTCACTGACGTCTGCGGCTTCTTCCTCCTGCTCTGGCTCGCCGGCCTCCTGCTGCTCTGACCATGCGGGTCTTCGTCATCTTCATCCGGCTTGCGCCCTTCCTGCTGGCCTTCTGGCGCGACCGCCGGCGCTTCATCCTGGTCGGTGGTCCCGCACGCCGCAGCCCGGCAGATCATGAACGCCGCGCGGCCCGCCTCACCCGCACCGTGGCCGACCTGGGGCCGGCATTCATCAAGCTGGCGCAGGTCTTCAGCGCCCGGGCCGACATCCTTCCCGAGCCGTACCTCAGTGCCATCGGCACGCTCACCGACAGCGTCCCGCCGCTCGCGCCGGGCGTCGCCGAACAGGTGATCGAGGAAGAGTATGGCCAGCCGGTGACGACGCTCTTCGAGGCGTTCGACTCCGAGCCGCTTGCGGCTGCATCGCTGGGCCAGGTGCACCGGGCCCGGGTCGGCGGGCGCGAGGTCGTGGTCAAGGTGCTTCGCCCGGGCGTGGAGGACATGGTGCGGCGCGACCTGCAGGCCTCCTTCCGGGTGCTGTTCGTGCTCAACGTGCTGTTCCGCAATCACCACGTGCGTGCCATCAGCACCATCGTGGAAGAGTTTGCCCGCCGCGTCTGGCTGGAGCTCGACTTCCGGGAGGAAGCCCGCAATGCCCAGCGCCTGCGGCAGAACTTTGCGGACGAGCCGCGGGTCGTCATCCCGGAGGTGATCGCGGAGCTGGTGCGCCCGCGGGTGCTGGTGCTGGAATACCTCGAGGGCACCAGGATCGACCGCCTGGACAGCCGGATTGCCAGCGGCGACGTGGATCGCGACGCCGTGCTGGCGACGCTCATAGAGGCCTACATCAAGATGATGCTGCAGGACGGCTTCTTTCACGCCGACCCGCACTTCGGCAATCTGCTGGTGGACGCCGAGGGACGGCTGGTCCTGCTCGATTTCGGCATGGTGCTCCGGATGGAGCGGGCCACCCAGAGCCAACTCGTCTCCACCGTCCTGGCCGCGTCCCGCCAGGACGTGGATGGCGTGATCAACGGTTTCTACGAGCTCGGCATTCTCGATCCCGATGTCGACCGCGGCACGGTGCGGGATGCCGCGCGGCACCTGCTGGCAGTCACCCTGCGCGGTGATGCGTCGCACGCGCAGATCCAGCGCGTGGTGGAGGACGTCCTGCGCACGTTCTACGACTGGCCGCTGATGCTCCCCGCCGAGCTGGTGTACTTCGGCCGCGCAGCGGCGCTGGTAGAGGGCATCGGGCTGCGCTACGATCCCGATTTCAATACCATTGCCGTGGCCCGGCCCATGGTCGCGCGCGCGGCCGCCGGCCTGCTGCGCGGCGAGCGCGACCCCCGCGCCATGCTTGCCGACTGGAGCCTCGAGGCGGCCCAGGCGTTCCGGACCATGCGCGAGCTGCTGACGCGCGTGGAGCGCGATGAGCTGCGCGTCCGCTGGCACCAGCGCGACACGGTGGAGCTCTACCGCACTATCACCCAGCAGGTGCGCCGCCTGGTGCTTGCCGCCGGTGCCCTCACGCTTGCCATCGTCTCGTCCATCCTCTATGTGGCGACCAGGCACCTGGGCATTCTCCTGGGCGGAGGGATCATCGCCGCAGGTCTCTTCTTCCTCGTGCTGGTCCTGCCCGGCCACCTCTTCCAGAACCCGCTCCGCCACCGTCGCCGGCGGCCTTTCCGGGTATCCGGGTGAGGATGAGTTCGAAGCGAGGCGCAGGTCGCAAGTCGCAGGTCGCAGCACACATGGCAACGCCCCTGCGGCCTGTGACCCGTGACCTGCGACCCCGGATCCCATGACTCTCCAATCCCTCATTGCCCAGTACGGCCTTCCGGCCGTGGGCGTCGGCGCGGCGCTCGAAGGGGACCTCACCCTCCTGCTGGGCGGGGTGGCGTCGCACCTCGGGTACTTCTCCTGGCTCCTCTGCGTCGCGGTTGGCACCGCGGGCTGTTTCCTGTCCGACCTGCTGTGGTACATGGCCGGGCGGCGCGCCTCGCACCGGATCCGCGGCGGGCGGATCTACCGCGCGGTGGGGCATCGCGTCGAGCGGCTGGCACAGCGGATCGGGCCCTGGCAGCTCCTCACGGCGCGGTTCATCTACGGCACCCGCAACGCCAGCATGCTCTTCTGGGGACTCCACGGCTTGCCGCTCGCGCGTTTCGCGATGATCGACGCGCTCGGGTGCCTGGCCGGCGCAGTCTGTTTTGCAGGCCTGGGCTATCTCTTCAGCGGCAGCACCCAGGCGCTGCTGGGGCGAGTGCACCGGATTGAATTCCTGCTGCTCGCCGGCATTGTCGTTGGCGTTATCGTGCTCGTCATCCTCAAGCGCGCCGCACGTCGCCGGCATCTTCTCGAAGAAGATGCGTGACGCAAAGCGTGCTTGCCCCAGCACTCCTCTGCGGCCACTTTTCCAGTCATGGATGCTGACCGGCTCCTGGCCGATCTGACCGCCGGACGTCCCGCCGCGCTGGCACGCGCCATCACGATGGTGGAAAATGGCCGTCCAGGGTTCGAACAGCTGCTGGCAAGCGTGCACCAGCGGCTGGGCCGGGCGCATCGCATCGGGATCACCGGACCGCCTGGGGCGGGGAAGTCCACCCTGACCGAGGCGCTGGTGCGCGCCTACCGGTCGGCGGGGCACCGAGTGGCGGTGGTGGCGGTGGATCCTACCAGTCCCTTCAGCGGCGGTGCGCTGCTGGGGGACCGGATCCGGATGGAGTCGGTCGCCCTCGACGAGGGCGTGTTCATCCGCTCGATGGCCACGCGGGGCTCGCTCGGCGGCATGGCCGTCACCACGCGCGAAGTGTGTGACATCCTGGATGCGGCCGGATTCGACCGGGTAATCATCGAGACTGTGGGCGTCGGCCAGTCGGAGATGGACGTGTCGAAGGCCGCCGACTCCACCGTGCTCGTGCTGGTGCCGGAGTCAGGCGATGGCATCCAGACGCTCAAGTCAGGCGTCATGGAAGTGGCCGATCTTTTCGTCGTGAACAAGTCCGACCGTCCCGGCGCCGACAAGCTGGTGCGCGAGATCGAGATCACCCTCGGCATCCGGCGGGGGAATGCGTTCCGCCACGTGCCGGCGCACCACGGTGCGCGGGCGGGCGGCCGCGCGGCGCCCGAGGCCGATACCGGGAGCTGGAAGCAGCCGGTTATCCAGACGGTGGCGTCGCGCGACGAGGGCACCAGCGCGCTGCTGGACGGGCTGGAGCGTCACTACGAGTGGCTCACCGCCTCGGGCGCGCTGGCCGAGCGCCGCCGGCGCCGGATGATGGAGCGGTCGCGCGAGGTGTTCGAGCGGGCCCTCCGGCGCTGGATCTGGAACCAGACCGATGCCGAGTCCCGGCTCAGTGCCCGCCTGGAAGAAGAAATGGCGGGGCAGGTTTCGCCCTATGAAGTGGCGGCCGAAGTTCTGGAAGGTTTCAAGCAAGGAATTCATGCATGACCGTGTGGACCACCGCTGAACTGGCCGAACGCTACCGCGAACAGGAACAGGAGCTGGAGGCGCTGCGCCGGGAGGTTGCCGAATGGCGTGCGCGGGCGGCGCGCCAGCCGGTGCGTGACGATACCGATTTCACCACCATCTCCGGCCAGCCACTGGAAATCGCCTACGCAGCGCCCGACGTAGAGGCCGGTCTGGGCGAGCGCGCCGGGCTGCCGGGCACTTTCCCGTACACGCGCGGCATCCACCCCAACATGTATCGCGGCCGCCTCTGGACCATGCGGCAGTTTGCCGGTTTCGGTACGGCCGAGGATACCAACGAGCGCTACAAGTTTCTGCTCTCGCGCGGGCAGACGGGCCTCTCGGTCGCGTTCGACTTCCCGACCCTCATGGGCTACGACTCGGACCATCCCCGGTCCGAGGGCGAAGTGGGAAAGTGCGGCGTTGCCATCTCGAGCCTGGCCGACATGGAAACGCTGTTCAACGGCATCCCGCTGGGCGACGTCTCCACCTCGATGACCATCAATGGCCCCGCGGCCATGCTGTTCTGCTTCTATGTGGCGGCCGCCGAGCGGCAGGGAATCTCGTCGGAGCGCCTCCGGGGCACGGTCCAGAACGACATCCTCAAGGAATACATGGCGCAGCACGCCTGGATCTATCCGGCGGAGCCCGCGCTCAAGATCATCGTGGACATGTTCGAGTGGGCCGCGGAGCACGCGCCGCTCTGGAATACCATCTCGATTTCGGGCTACCACATCCGCGAAGCCGGAGCCACCGCCGCGCAGGAGCTGGCCTTCACGCTCGCCAACGGCTTCTGCTATGTGGAGCACGGCCTGGCCCGCGGGCTCAATGTAGATGTCTTTGCACCGCGGCTCTCGTTCTTCTGGGACGTGCACAACGAGTTCTTCGAGGAAATTGCCAAGCTGCGGGCGGCGCGCCGCATCTGGGCCCGGCACCTGCGCGACCGCTACGGCGCCAGGGACCCTCGTTCGTGGAAGATGCGCTTCCACTGCCAGACAGCCGGCGTGTCGTTGCAGGCGCAGCAGCCGCGCAACAACATCGTCCGGGTGGCCTACCAGGCCATGGCAGCGGCACTGGGCGGCACCCAGTCGCTCCACACCAATGCCTTCGACGAGACGCTGGCCCTGCCCACGGAAGACTCGGTGCGGATCGCGCTGCGCACCCAGCAGATCCTGGCCTATGAAACCGGGGTCGCAAGTGTCGCCGATCCGCTGGGCGGTTCCTACTACGTGGAAGCGCTCACCGACCGGATGGAGCAGGAAGCGGAAGCGCTCTTCGCCGAGATCGAGGCGCAGGGCGGTGTGGTCAAGGCCATCGATGCCGGCTGGTTCCAGCGGCAGATTGCCGCGTCATCCATGCGCTACGTGAACGAAGTGGAAATTGGCCGCCGGGTCGTCGTGGGTGTCAATGAATTCGTGGAGACCGACGAACACCCGGTGGACATTCTCCGGATCGGCCAGGCGGCGGAAACCCGGCAGCGGGAACGGCTGGCCCAGTTGCGCGCCACACGCGACGATGCCGCGGCAACGGCCGCGCTGGATGCGCTCGCCCAGGCGGCGCGCGAGGATCGCAACGTCATTCCGGCCATGCTCGATTGCGCGCGCGCCTGGTGCACCCTTTACGAAATCCGGCATACGCTGGAGCAGATATATGGGAGTTATCGTGAACCCGTCTTCTTCTGATGTCGTCATGGCGCGGCGTCCCGCCGGCACCCGGCGGCCCGTGACCAGGAGCCCGTTTGAACTGCAGCTGGCCCGACTCGCCACCCTGAAGCCGGGACGCCACCGCGTCGTGACCTGCTACCTCAAGATCGAGCCGCGCGACCGGGCCCGGGGCAAGTACGCCATCAAGCTAAAGAATCGCGTGCGCACCGTGGAAGAGCAGTTGCCTCGCTTGGGTCTCGACCGCAGTACGATGGACGAAGTGAGGCGCGACCTCGGCCGGGTGGTGGAACAGTTCCGCACTCCCGAGACCTTGCCCTCCTCCCACGGCGTCGCGGTCTTCGCGTCCGAGCCGATGGACCTCTTCGAGGTGGTGCCGCTGCCTGCGGTGTATCGCTCCCGGCTCGCGGTAGATGCCTCGCCACTGGTGCGCGAGCTGGCGTCGGTGGAAGACGAGATCGGGCATATCCTGGCGGTGGTGCTGGATCGCTCGAGTGCGCGGTTCTTCGAGGTGGGGGCGTTCGAGGCGCGCGAGCTGACCGCCATCACCTCGCCGGCCAGCGCCCGCGGCCGTTACCATGCCAGCGGCAAGGACAGCAACTGGGGCGAACACACCTACAACAACCGCATCCGGGAGCAGAAGCAGCGGCATTACGAGCTTGTGGCACGGCGCCTCTTCGAGCTCGACCGGGAGCGGCCCGCGCATGGAATCGTGGTCGGCGCCGTGGGCACCGAAGCCACCGCGCTGGAGCCCTTCCTGCACGCCTACCTGGTGGAGCGCGTCATCGGGACTGTCAAGCTGAATCCCCGCAACGCCTCGCCCTCGCAGGTGCACGAGGCCGTCCTCGGCGTGCGGGAAGACTACGAGCGCGCCACCGAGCGCCAGCTGGTGGATGACGTGGCCAACGCCCTCGGCAGCGGCTGGGCAGTCAACGGGGTGCCCGAGACGCTCGCCGCCATGGCCCGGGGCCAGGTCCGCTCGCTGCTGGTGAACGCCGATGCCGCCATGCCCGGGTTTCGCGCCGCCGACACCGGCCGGCTGGCGCTCGCCGAGAAAGAGCTGCATGCCGAGGGCGCGGCACTGCCCGTTCTCGACGTGATCGATGATGCCATCGAAGATGCGCTCCGCCAGTCGGTGGAGCTGAATGTGGTTTTCGAGCCCGAAGCGCGCGGACGGGTGGACGGCCTGGCCGGGCTGCTGCGCTTCCGATGACACTTACCCGGATCGCTTTGACATGATGACTGAGGCAGTACCCCGCCACCTCGCACGCCCCGTGCGCGTGCTGGTGGCCAAGCCCGGACTGGACGGGCACGACCGCGGCGCAAAGGTAGTGGCCGCGGCGCTTCGGGATGCCGGCATGGAAGTGATCTACACCGGCCTGCACCAGACACCGGAGATGATCGCACGCGCCGCGGTCCAGGAGGACGTGGACGTGGTGGGGCTGTCGGTGCTGTCGGGTGCGCACATGACCCTGTTCCCACGGGTGCGGGCGCTGCTGGACGAAGCGGGCCGCAAGGACATCCTGCTTACCGGCGGCGGCATCATTCCCGAGGTGGATATCGAGCAGCTCGAAGCCAGCGGCGTGGGCCGCCTCTTCGGCCCGGGCACGCCCACCTCGCAGCTCGTCGACTACATCGAGTCATGGGCGGCAGCCAATCTCTCCGACTGATGCCGGCCTTGGCGGTTCAGTCAAGGGTCAACGGTCCACGGTCGACGCGTGGCTCGTGATCCACGACTCGCGACCCTCGACTCTCGACTCGTGACCCTCGACCCATGACCACCTCCCAGCGTCCCAGCCGCCTGCGCGAGCTGACCGACGAGTATCGAGCCCTCGCCAGGCGCCTGGAACAGGGCGGTGGCGAGCGCCGAGTGGCCCGCATGCACGAGCGCGGCCAGCTCGCGCCGCGCGAGCGGGTTGACGCATTGCGCGACCCCGATTCGCCCTGGTTCGAGCTGGGCCTGCTGGTGGCCCATGATCGCTACGAGGGGCAAGCACCGGCGGCGGGCGTCATCACCGGCGTGGGCCAGGTGACCGGACAGGACTGCGTCATCGTGGCCAACGACGCGACGGTCAAGGCCGGCGCCTGGTGGCCGGAAACGATCACCAAGATCCTTCGCGCGCAGGAAGTCGCCATGCGCGAGCGCATCCCGATTGTTTACCTCGTGGACAGCGCCGGCGTCAACCTGCCCTACCAGGGCGGCGTCTTTCCCGGCCAGTATGGTGCCGCGAGAATTTTCTACTACAACTCGCTCATGCGGCATTACCTGAAGGTGCCGCAGATCGCCGCGGTGATGGGAAGCTGCATCGCCGGGGGCGCGTACCTGCCGGCACTTTCCGACGTGATCTTCATGGTGGACGGCACCAGCTTCATGGGCCTCGGCGGCCCCAACCTCGTGAAGGGTGCCACCGGCCAGGTCATTGATGCCGAAACGCTGGGTGGCGCGGTCACCCACACCGAGATCAGCGCGGTCGCGCACTACCGGGCGGCGAATGACGCCGAGTGCCTGGAGCGGATGCGGGAGTACGTGGGGCGGTTGCCAGCGACTGCAGGTCGCAAGTCGCAGGTCGCAGGTACAGCGGGTCGTGACTTGCGACCTGCGACCCGCGAGCCTCAGCCGCCGAGCCGCCGAGCCGCCGAGCTCTACCAGCTCCTCCCCCACGACCACCGCCTGTCCTATGACATGCGGCATGTGCTCGAGTGCCTGCTGGATGGCGGGGAGTTCGCCGAATTCCAGGCCGGCAACGCCGGCGAAGTGCTCTGCGGCCACGGCCTCATCGAGGGACACCCGGTGGCGGTGATTGCCAACCAGCGCGGCATCATCAAGGGCAAGCAGGGCGAACGTCCACGCTTCGGGGGCATCATCTACACCGGCAGCGCGGAGAAGGTGGCCTACTTCATTGACACCGCCGACCGAGAGAGGATCCCCATCCTCTTTATCCAGGATGTGAGCGGCTTCATGGTGGGGCCCGAGGCGGAGCACTCCGGCATCATCCGCGCCGGTGCGCGATGGGTCGAGGCCATGGCAACCGCATCCGTGCCCAAGCTGGTGCTCACCGTCAATCACGCCTCGGGTGCCGGTTACTACGCCATGGCGGGGCAGGGCTTCGACCCGGACTTCATCATCTCCTGGCCCACCGGCCGCATGGCCGTCATGGAAGGGGAGGCCGCGGTCATGGCAGTGCATGGTCCCGCGCTCGACAAGGCGCAACGCGCCGGCGAAGCCGTGCCGGACGACGTGGCGGCTTCGGTGACCTCCATGCGCGCCGACTACGAGGCCCAGCTGGATGCACGCTACGCCGCCGCGCGCGGTTACGTGGACGCCATCGTGGCGCCGGAGGAGACTCGCGCCACGCTCGCCTACCTGCTTCGGGTCACCAGCCACTTCCCGGGTTCGCACCTCGGCCCCTTCGTGCTCCCGGCCGGAGCCGACGGATGCTGACGCCTTCCCGTCGTGTCGCGGTGTGCGCCGCGGCGCTCCTCCTTGCCGTCGCCCCGCTCGGTCCGCTCTCCGCCTCGGCCCTCGAGCGGCAGCAGTCACCGGGACGGGCCGTCTTCGACACCACGCCGCCCAGTCGCCAGCGCGCCGCACCACCCGCCATCGCGCTCGCGCGCGGGTGGATGTCGCTCGACATCACCGGCGTGGACCGGTTCCGCCAGGCGATGCCCCTGGCGGACGGCCGAGGCGTGCTGATCGCCATTCTCGATACCGGCATCGATCCCGGCATTCCCGGTCTCGGTGTCACCTCCGATGGCAGGCCCAAGGTGCTGGACCTGCGAGATTTCTCGGAGGAAGGGCGAATCGCACTCAAGCCGCTGGTGCCACAGGGCGACACGGTGACGATCGACGGGGTGACGCTCGGTGGGATGCGCCAGGTGGCGGGCCGCACCACGGGCCCCTGGTATGGTGGCGCACTGAGTGAACTGGCGCTGGGCACCCCGCCAGCCGCGGACCTCAACGGCAACGGCTCACCTCGCGACCTGCTTCCCGTCGTTGTTGGCCGCGCATCAGACGGGTGGGTGCTCTATGCCGACACTGACGGCAACGGCACCCTTGCCAATGAGCGCCCGGTGCACGACTACCTGGTTGGCCGTGAGACATTCGGGTGGCACTCCGGCGCCGCTGCCACGCCCGCCACTGTCGCCGCGAACATCAGCAGCAACGGTGATGCGGCGCCGACCGTGGACCTCTATTTCGACACCTCGGGTCATGGCTCGCATGTGGCAGGCATCGCGGCGGGCCATGACATCTACGGCGAGCCCGGGCTCGACGGTGTGGCGCCCGGCGCCCAATTGCTGGGGCTCAAGATCGCGAATGACGGTCTCGACGCCATTTCGACTACCGAGTCCATGCGCGACGCCATGGACTACGCCATCGAGTTTGCGTCGGCACGCGGCCTGCCCCTGGTCATGAACATGAGCTTTGGCGTGGGCAACGAGCGAGAAGGCGCCTCACGCATCGAAGCCATCGTGGATTCGGTGCTCGCGGCACACCCGAACGTGGTGTTCACCATCAGTGCCGGCAATGACGGTCCGGGAATCTCGACCGTCGGTTTTCCCGGCTCATCGGCCCGGGCCATCTCGGTTGGCGCGCTCCTGCCGGGGCGTTTTGTCCCGACCCAGTCCGGACGCCCCGGCACGCCGGACGCCGTGGCCTACTTCAGCGCCCGCGGCGGCGAAGTGCCCAAGCCCGACATCGTCACTCCCGGCGTGGCCTACTCCACGGTGCCCAACTGGGATGCCGGCGGCGAGATTGAAGCCGGCACCAGCATGGCATCACCCCACGCCGCTGGTCTCGCTGCCGTACTGCTCTCGGCGGCAAGCCAGGCGCACCGGACCGTGAGCGCCGCTGCCATTCGCCAGGCGCTCATGGTGACGGCAGATCGGCTGCCCGCCGTGAGCTTTGCCGACCAGGGTGCAGGCATCCCCGATGCGGTCCGCGCCTGGCAATGGCTCACGCTTGCGCGCTCCGTCCCTCCGGTTTCCGTGCAAGCGGAAGGCGGAATGCCCGCTGCATTGCTGGTCGTGGGCCCGCGTGACTCCGTGCCGGGACAGGTCGCCTTCCAGCTGCGGGGCTCCTCCGGCGCGCGCGACACATTCCGGCTTCGCTCGAATGCCACCTGGCTCGCCGCTCCGGGTCGGCTCGTCCTGGCTGACTCTGCCAACGTCACGCTTGCGCTGAACGGCGGATCCTTCGGCAGCGCGCCGCTGACCGGGGTGGTGTCAGGCTGGAGTGCAGACACGCTCGCGGGCCCCGCCTTCCGCCTGGTTACCACCGTCGCCAGGGCAGCGGCGAGCAATGCACGCTTCAACGACACTCTCGGCGTCGCACAGACTCGCCAGCATTTCTTCGGTGCTGATTCAGGCGTGGCGTTCAACGTGCGCGTGACTTCGGCCGCGCCAGGCGTGCTGGCCTTCCTGCATGCACCGGGCGGCATGCCGTTCCTCGACGGCGTGTCGCTCGAGGCGGGACGGGGCGAAGATGCGGCGCTCTTCCGGGTGGATGCTCGTGACGCGACGCCGGGCTACTGGCAGGTCTCGGCAGCGGCATCGGTCGATCCGGCCGTCGTGAGCATTTCGCTGGAGCAGTCGCCCGTGACCACTGCGCTGCAGCGTGAGGGCGACAGCGTGCGCGCGACGATCGTCAATCGCACCGACAGCATCGTGCGCGGGCAAGTGCTCATGGGGCTGCTTGGCGCCGAGGAGGTCGTCGCGCTTGAGGCGAGCGGCTCGGCGCCGGTGCGACGGCAGGTCGAGGTGCCGGCGTGGGCGCGCTACCTGGTGGCCGACATCGTGATGCCGCCGGCGCAATGGGAACGGCTCACGGACTTCGGGGTCATCCTCTACGACTCCGCCGGCACTCAACTGGAGCAGTCGCCGCTGAATTACGCCCATGGACGGCTGCATCACGCATTCGACCAGGCACCGGGCATCGTCACGCTGGGGCTCTTCCCCGGCTTCGCGGATTCCGCCGGGGCTGCCAGCTGGCGCACCGATGTGCGGCTGCGTTTTTACGCCGAAAGCCCGATGCGGATTTCAGCGGCCGCGCGACAAGTCAGCATCCCGCCGCGCGCCACCGCCCGGCTTGGCGAGCCGTGGTCCGAACCGGCCTGGACCGCGCCCGCAGGCGCAAGCCTTCTGGGCGTCATCACGATCGACACCGGAACCGGAGACTGGTCGGCGGAAGCGCCCTTGCCGGCCGGCGCCGCGGGAACTCCAACACCATGACTCGCAGCATTCGCGTCGCCGCTGGGCAGGGGTTCTGGGGCGACTGGCTCGAAGCGCCGGTACGGCAGGTCACCGACGGCCCTATTGATTACCTGATGATGGACTACCTGGCCGAAGTGACCATGTCCATCATGCAGAAGCAGAAGGGCCGCAACCCTGCCATGGGGTACGCCCGCGACTTTCCCCAGGTGATGGAGCGGATCCTTCCCACGCTGGTGGAGCGCGGGATCCGCGTCACCTCGAACGCCGGTGGCGTCAATCCACGCGGTTGCGCGGAAGCGGTTCTCGAAGCCGCGCGACGCGCAGGGCTGGCCGGCAAGGTTCGGGTGGGCCTGGTGAGTGGTGACGACATCCTGGACCGGCTGGATGACCTCATCGCGCGTGGGCATGCGCTGGCCGACATGGACACCGGGCGCCCGCTGTCGGACATTCGTGACAAGGTCCTCTCTGCCAACGCGTACATCGGCATGGCGCCCATCGTGGAGGCGCTGGACCAGGGCGCTGACATCGTCATCACCGGGCGCGTGACTGACACCGGGCTCACGCTAGGCCCGCTGGTGCATGAATTCGGCTGGAGCCCGGACAACTGGGACAGGATCGCCGCGGGCACCGTTGCCGGGCATATCATCGAGTGCGGCGCGCAGTCGTCGGGCGGCAACCTGCTCAAGGACTGGCGTACGGTGAGGGGCCTCGAGAATCCGGGCTTTCCCATCGCCGACGTGAATGAAGACGGCTCGTTCATCATCACCAAGCATCCCGGCACGGGCGGCGTGGTGAATGTAGCCAGTGTCACCGAGCAGCTCGTCTATGAGATGGGTGATCCCCACAGCTACATCACGCCGGATGGAGTGGCCGATTTCACGTCCATCCAGCTGAAGCAGGCCGGCAAGGACAGGGTCGCCGTGCACGGAATCCGCGGAGGCCCGCGCACCGGCATGCTCAAGGTGTCGATCGCCTGGTTCTACGGATACAAGGCGATCGGCACGCTGGTGTATTCCTGGCCGGACGCCTTCGAGAAAGCCCGGGCCGCCGATGCCATCCTCCGCAAGCGGCTCTCGGCGCTGGGCCTCGAGTTCGAGCAGATCCTCACCGAGTACGTCGGGGTGGACGCCACCCACGGCCCGCTCGCCGGTCCGCCGGATCCCGACCTGCCCGAGGTGCAGCTGCGCGTCGGTGTGCGCGCCCGCGAGCAGGCACCGGTCGAACGCTTCACCCGGGAAATCGCGCCACTGGTGCTGACCGGCCCACCCAGCGTTACCGGCTTCGCCGGCGGGCGCCCGCAGGTAGAAGAGATCGTGGCCTACTGGCCCGCGCTGGTCGATCGGCGGGAGATCGAGCCGCACGTCCGGGTGGACATTCTCGAAGCATGAGCCGGGGAGATCGCTGATGCCCGTCAAGAAGGCCGCCGCCGCTGTGCCCACCGAGTCGGTGCAGCTGGTTCCGCTGCGCTACCTCGCGCACGCGCGCTCGGGCGACAAGGGCGACACCGCCAATGTGGGAGTCATTGCCCTCGAGCCGGACTACTGGCCGGTGCTCCTGCGCGAGCTGACCCGCGACCGGGTGGCCCGGCACTTCGGCGACATGGTCAGCGGAGTGGAGCGATTCGAGCTGCCCAACCTGCGCGCGCTCAATTTCCTGCTGCACGGTGCGCTCGACGGCGGCGGCACGCTCAGTCTCAAGACCGATGCGCAGGGCAAGGTCTATTCAACGGCACTGCTCAGGATGGAAATTCCGGTGCCGGCACCGCTGGCTGCCACGCTGCTCTCCCGCCACGCTCCATGACCGAGCCGCTGCTGCTCAGGGACCGCGCCCGCGGCATGCTCACCCTCACGCTCAATCGGCCGGACAAGCGCAACGCGCTGAGCGCGGCGCTCATCGATGACCTTGCGGCTGCTATCGCCGAGGCTGATCTCGACGGCGACGTGCGGGTGGTGTGCGTGCGCGGCGCGGGCAAGGACTTCTGTGCCGGTGCCGACCTCGCCGAGCTGCTCGCGTCGGCGGACCGTTCGCTGGAGGAGAACGAAGCCGACGCCATGCGGCTCGGCCGGCTGTTCCTCGCGCTGCGCGCGCTGCCCAAGCCGGTGGTGGCGGTGGTGCAGGGGCGTGCGCTCGCGGGCGGGGCGGGGCTGGCCACCGCCTGCGACATCGTGCTCGCGGCAGACACGGCGAGCCTGGGCTATCCCGAGATCCGTCGCGGCTTTGTCCCCGCCATGGTCATGACCATGTTGCGCCGGCTGGTGGGCGAGCGAATTGCCTTCGACCTGGTTGCGACGGGCCGCGTGCTCAGTGCATCTGAGGCGCTGGAACTTGGACTGGTCTCGCGCGTAGTGCAGGAGCCTGCATTGCAGAACGAGGCAGAAATTCTGCTGGCGGCGCTGGCGGAAAGCTCGTCGTCGGCCCTCGCGCTCTCGAAGCAACTGCTCTACGCCCAGGATGGCCTCTCCTTTGCCGAGGGGATCGTGCTCGGCGCGCGGGTGAATGCAGCGGCGCGTGCCACACCTGATTTCAGGACAGCGATCGCGGCGTTTCTGGACAGATGACGAGACAGTGGCTGGGGGTGCTGGGAATTGCGATCGCATTGGTCGGAATCGCGCTGGGCTCCCGGTGGATCATTTGGGGGGCCATCGTTGTTCTGGCAGGCGCGTTCCTTTGGCGCCTGATTGCCAGTCGGCGGGCCCGGCAAAATGCCGAAACCCCGCCGCAGGATGCGGCCGGGCGTCCGAAAGCATGACGCGAGCGCAGCCTTGTGCGCCAATGGCAAGGTCCTTGCTGGCAACCGGTTACGGAACTTTCAGAGTTCCCACCCAGTTGCGCTTGCGACAAAGAGTGCTAACTTTGCTCGTTAGTCTGTAAGCGTCGGGAACGGCCGAGGGGCCGCTGCGGGTGGACGTGGACACCAGAAGGACCTCAACAGTTCAACGGGATTCAGGAGGAAGGGACATGAAGGGCATGTTGAAGGCTCTCACAGCAGTGGCGATGGCGACGGCGTTTACCGCCTCGACCGCGCACGCGCAGACGCCGGTGAGCTTTGGTGTGGGTGGTGGCGTGAACATCCCGCTGAGCAATTTCGGCGATGCGGCCAAGCTGGGTTTCCAGGGCACCGCCCTGGTCCAGTTCGCTCCGGCCAATCTGCCGGTGGCTTTCCGGGTGGATGGCACCTACCAGCAGAACAAGTTCAGCGACGATCTTGCCGCTAGCCCTGCTGGCGACGGCAAGTTCCAGAACATCTATGGCACGGCGGACATCGTGTACACGTTCAAGACTGCCGAGTCATCCATGTTCCATCCCTACCTGATCGCGGGTGGTGGTGTGTACAATGGTAAGGCCAAGTTTGACTCAGATGTTGATACTGGGTCCGACACCAAGTTCGGTATCAACGGTGGCGCTGGCTTTGATTACTCAGCTGGTAGCGCGACCATCTTCCTCGAGGCCCGCTTCCACAATGTGTTCAGCGCTGGCACTGACATCGACACTGGTGAGGAGACCAGCCTGAACTTCGTGCCAATTACCGTTGGCGTGAAGTTCGGCGGCAAGTAATTCCGCTGCAGTTCGAGTCCACAATGCGGCCTCGCCTTCGGGCGGGGCCGTGTTGTTTTGGGGGTACCCTCTTGCGCGATTCCCCGCGATTTCCCACCTTGGCTTCCATCCAGCCGACAATTCCAGGGTGTGCGCCGAGCACTGTGCGGCTCGAAGCGCAGGTCGTGAAGTAGCATTGCCTCGAAGGTTCCCCCAATCCGGAGGGCATCATGCGTTCACGCCACATCGCAGGGCTGGTGGTCGCCGCCGCTACACTCATCGTCCCCGGTCAACTGGCTGCGC
>DASSTP010000078.1:0-19473 GCA_035707845.1 Gemmatimonadales bacterium
CCGGCACGGCAACAAGGGCATCGTTGCCCGCATCGTGCCGGAAGAGGACATGCCGTTCCTGCCGGATGGCACCCCGGTGGACATCGTCCTCAACCCGCTCGGCGTGCCGAGCCGCATGAACGTGGGCCAGATCCTGGAGACCCACCTGGGCTGGTGCGCGCGGGTGCTGGGCTTCGAGGCCAAGACCCCCGTGTTCCGCGGGGCGGACGAGGCCGAGATCGGCGTGCTGCTGCGCCTGTCAGGGCTGCGCTGGGCCAGTGACGCCTTGCAGCTCAAGACTCGCATGGCGGAGCTCACCCCCGACCTGGTGCGCCAGATCGTGGACGACCTCAAGAACGTGGCGCCCGCCGACGAGCACACCTCGCTCGCCGACGCCGGCATCACCCTGCTGGAGAAGAAGGGCGTCTCCACCGAGGTTCGGAGCTTTGCCAAGTCGGTCCACGCCTTCCTTGACGGTGCAGCGAAGGAGCTGGCCGAGCGTGAGCGGGCCCAGCGGGAACAGGAAGCCGCAGTCCAGCGGGCGCTGGCGGACGCGGGAGACAAGACTGCCGCCAAGGCCGCGCGGGAAGCCGAGAAGGCGGCCCAGGCGGCACCAGCCGACGGGCTCAGGAATGCCGGGATGCCGGCGCTCGCGGGCGTGCTGGCCGGCAAGGGTGACGCCGATGAAGCCAGCAAGGAGCTGCTCCGCGCGGCCGGGCTCACGCCCGGTGGCAAGGCCCGGCTCCGGGATGGTCGCAGCGGCCAGTACTTCGAGAGCGACGTTACGGTCGGCTCGATCTACATGCTCAAGCTGAGCCACCTGGTGGACGACAAGATCCACGCGCGGTCCATCGGACCGTACAGCCTCGTCACCCAGCAGCCGCTGGCGGGCAAGGCGCAGTTCGGCGGCCAGCGGTTTGGTGAAATGGAAGTCTGGGCGCTGGAGGCCTACGGCGCCTCACACGTGCTGCAGGAGATGCTCACCGTCAAGTCCGACGACGTGAACGGCCGCAGCCGGGTGTATGAGGCCATCGTGAAGGGACAGAACCTGCCCGAGCCCGGGATCCCCGAGTCGTTCAACGTGCTCGTGAAGGAATTGCAGGCGCTGGGACTCAAGGTCACGCTCGGCACGTCCGAGACGGGCGAGGAGTAAGAGGCAACCATGATTGATTTCCGCAGCGGACGCGAGCAGAAGAGCTCGAGTTTCGACTTTATCAGCATCCGGATCGCCTCCCCCGAGGAGATCCGGGGGCCGCGCGACCAGAAGGAGCGCGAGCGCCTGGAACTCCAGGGCCAGCGCACCTGGTGGTCGTGGGGCGAGGTGACCAAGCCGGAGACGATCAACTACCGCTCGTTCAAGCCGGAAAAGGATGGCCTGTTCTGCGAGCGGATCTTCGGTCCGGTCAAGGACTGGGAATGCCATTGCGGCAAGTACAAGCGCATCCGCTACCGCGGCGTGATCTGCGATCGCTGCGGCGTCGAGGTGACGCTGTCCAAGGTGCGCCGGGAGCGGATGGGCCACATCGAGCTCGCCGTGCCGGTGGCGCACATCTGGTTCTTCAAGACCCTGCCGAGCCCCATGGGCAACCTGCTGGGGATCACCCTGCGTGACCTCGAGCGGGTGCTCTACTACTCGAATTACGTCGTGATCGAGCCGGGCAAGCAGGACCTCGAGCCGAACGAGCTGCTCGACGAGGAGAAGTACCTCGAGATCAAGGCCAAGGCGCGCGAGGAAGGCGACACCGAGTTCAAGGCGGACATCGGCGCGCCGGCGGTGCGCCAGCTGCTCGAGAAGCTGGAAATCCGGAAGCTCTCCGAGACGCTGCGCGCGGGCGTGGCCACCGAGACCAGCCAGCATCGCAAGAAGCAGATGCTGAAGCGGCTCAAGGTCATTGATGCGTTCCTCGGGTCGGGCGACTCGGGCGACGTGGCCAACAACCCGGCCTGGATGATCCTGGACGTGATCCCCGT
The DNA here is from genome assembly GCA_035707845.1 of Gemmatimonadales bacterium. Classification (GTDB taxonomy): domain Bacteria; phylum Gemmatimonadota; class Gemmatimonadetes; order Gemmatimonadales; family GWC2-71-9; genus CAMLHP01. The sequence continues at coordinate 1,951 of DASSTP010000078.1, forward strand.
GATCCCGCCCGATCTCCGCCCGCTGGTGCCGCTCGATGGCGGGCGCTTCGCCACCAGCGACCTGAACGACCTGTACCGGCGTGTCATCAACCGGAACAACCGGCTCCAGAAGCTGATCCAGCACAAGGCGCCGGAAGTGATCCTCCGGAACGAGAAGCGCATGTTGCAGGAGGCGGTGGACGCGCTGTTCGACAACGGCCGGCGCTCCAAGGCCATTCGCGGCCGGGGCAAGCGGCCGCTCAAGTCGCTCTCCGACATGCTCAAGGGCAAGCAGGGCCGGTTCCGCCAGAACCTGCTCGGCAAGCGTGTGGACTACTCCGGCCGCTCGGTCATCGTGGTGGGCCCGGAGCTGCGGCTGCACCAGTGCGGCCTGCCCAAGGCCATGGCGCTGGAACTGTTCAAGCCCTTCATCATCCACAAGCTGGTGGAGAAGGGCATCGCCGAGACGGTGAAGCGCGCCAAGAAGATCGTCGAGAAGGAAAGCCCCGAGGTCTACGGCATCCTGGAGGAGATCATCCAGGACCACCCGGTGCTCCTGAACCGCGCGCCGACGCTCCACCGCCTGGGCATCCAGGCATTCGAGCCGGTGCTGGTGGAAGGCAAGGCCATCCGGATCCATCCGCTCGTCTGCGCGGCGTTCAATGCCGACTTTGACGGCGACCAGATGGCGGTGCACGTGCCGCTCTCGTTCGAGGCGCAGCTGGAAGCCCGGCTGCTCATGATCAGCTCGAACAACATCCTCAAGCCCTCCGATGGCCGGCCCGTGGCCGAGCCGTCGCAGGACATGGTGCTCGGTTCCTACTGGCTCACCAAGCTGCCGGCGGGATTCGAGGAAGAGCTGCGGAAGGCGGGAAGCAAGGGCGCCGAGGCGCGCGGCAAGCTGTGGAAGGATGCACGCTACTTCGGCACCCTGGCGGAGCTGGAGATGGCGCTGCTCATGGGAGCGGTGGACCACCACTCGCCGGTGCACTTCTGGTATCAGCCGCCCCGCGAGGCGGTCGAGCCGCAGCCGCGGTGGATCCAGACCACCGTGGGCCGGGTGCTGTTCAACAGCATCCTGCCGCGGAAGGTGGTGGCCGAGCTCGGCTTCCGCGATACCACCATGAAGAAGAAGGAACTCTCCGGGCTGGTGCTCGAGTCGTACCGGCGGGCGGGACTCTCGGATACGGTCACGTTCCTGGACCGGCTCAAGGACTTCGGCTTCCGGTTCGCCACCACCGGTGGTGTCTCCATCGGGATCGAGGACCTGGAGATCCCGTCCGAGAAGCAGGAGATCCTGAGCGAGGCCGATGCGCGGGTGAAGCGGTTCCAGCGCGCCTACAACACCGGCCAGATCACCTTCGGTGAGCGCTACAACAAGGTTATCGACGCCTGGACCCACGCCAACAACGACGTGGCCGAGGCAATGGTGAGCCACCTGCGCCTGTCGCGCGGCGGGTTCAACCCGGTGTTCATGATGTTCGACTCCGGCTCGCGCGGCAGCCGGGACCAGATCCGGCAGCTCGCGGGCATGCGCGGCCTCATGGCCAAGCCGCAGAAGAAGCTCACGGGCGGCATCGGCGAAATCATCGAGAGCCCGATCCGGTCCAACTTCCGTGAAGGCCTCACCGTGCTCGAGTACTTCATCTCGACCCACGGCGCCCGCAAGGGCCTGGCCGACACGGCGCTCAAGACGGCCGACGCCGGCTATCTCACCCGCCGCCTGGTGGACGTGGCGCAGGATGTCACGATCACCGAGGAAGATTGCGGCACCATCAACGGCCTCGAGATCTCGTCCCTCAAGGAGGGCGAGGACATCATCGAGCCGCTGAAGGAGCGGATCGTGGGCAGCGTGGCCGCGGAAGACATCTTCGATCCGCATGAGCTGGACGAGGATGGCGATCCCAAGCTGCTGGTGGAAGCGGGCAAGCTGATTGACGAGGACGCGGCCGACCAGATCGACGAGTCGGGCCTCGACCGGGTCAAGATCCGGAGCGTGCTCACCTGCGAGGCACGCCGCGGCGTCTGCCGCATGTGCTACGGCCGCAACCTGGCCACCATGGACATGGTGGACATGGGCGAGGCCGTGGGCATCCTGGCCGCCCAGTCCATCGGCGAGCCGGGCACGCAGCTCACCCTGCGAACCTTCCATATCGGCGGTACGTCATCGCGCATCGCCGAAGAGGCCGAGCGCCGTGCCCGGGCGGACGGCGTGGTGAAGTACACCAAGGGGCTCGAGTGGGCCGACGTGCCGGTGGAATACGAGGACGGCACCAAGGGCAGCATTCGCGTGGCGCTCACCCGCGAGGATGAGACCGCCGAGGAAGAAGAGCGCGAGGGCATCCTGGTGGTGGATCCCAAGGATCCCAAGAAGATCATCAACCGCTTCCCGGTGCCGGAAGGCGCTCTCCTGCAGGTCAAGGAGGGCGACGAAGTAAAGCGCGCCGACCCGCGGTTCTCGGCGCCGGGCCAGGAGCGGGGCACCATCCTCTACACCTGGGACCCGTACAACGACCCGAACATCATCAAGAACGACGGGTCGCTGCGCTGGAAGGATCTCGTGCCTGGCGTCACGCTCCGCGAGGAGCTGGACGAAGGCACCGGTCTCCGCTCCATCGTGGTCCAGGCCGATCCGGATCGCGAGCTGCACCCCTCGGTGCTGCTCTATGTGCCGAACCGGAAGGACCCGCAGGAATACACCCTGGCCGAGGGCAGCCGCATTCTCCTGGGCTCGCCGTCGGACCAGATGAGCCGCGCCATGGACATGCCGGACAACGTCAATCCATGGAGCACCAGGTTCGCGGTTGAGGAATACCCGATCAACGAGGCGTGGCCGTCCAAGACCAAGAAGGAAAGCAAGGACAAGACGGTCTGGCTCTCGCCGGCGGTGAAGGTGCCGAAGGGCGTCACCATCACCAAGATCCCGCGCCAGGCGTACAAGACGCGCGACATCACCGGCGGCCTGCCCCGAATCGCCGAGCTGTTCGAGGCGCGGCGGCCCAAGGATCCGGCCACCATCGCCGAAGTGGATGGCGTGGTGAAGTTCGGCGAGATCAAGCGCGGCAAGCGCGAGATCTTCGTCTTCCCGCCGCAGGAAGAGGGCGCGGAGCCGGTCGAGGCCAGGACGTATGAAGTGGCCGCGGGCAAGCACCTCCGGGTGCACGAGGGCGACAAGGTGCGCGCGGGCGACCGCCTCACCGAGGGCCCGGTGAACCCGCACGACATCCTGCTCATCAAGGGACCGCGGGCGGTGCAGGAATACCTCCTGAATGAAGTGCAGGAGGTGTACCGGCTGCAGGGTGTGCGCATCAGCGACAAGCACATCGGCGTCATCGTGCGCCAGATGCTGCAGAAGGTGCGCGTCACCGATCCGGGCGACACCGACTTCCTGGAAGGGGAGACGGTGGACAAGATGACGTTCAAGGATGAGAACGAGCGGGTGGAACGCCGGAAGGAAGGCAACGCGCCGGCCGAGTTCGAGCCGGTGCTTCTGGGCATCACCAAGGCCTCGCTGACGACGCAGTCATTCATCTCGGCGGCGTCATTCCAGGAGACCACCCGGGTGCTCACCGATGCGGCGATCCGCGGAGCCAAGGACGATCTCCTGGGCCTCAAGGAGAACATCATCATCGGCCACCTCATCCCGGCCGGCAGCGGGATCTATCGGTATGCAGAAATTGATATCGAGCCGCCGGAAGGATACGAGATGCCGGAGGTCATTCCCGAGGCGGAAGCCCCACCAGCGGTGGAGCTCGGCATTCCGGTGGGAGCGGGGCTGGACGAGGAATAATCTGTAGGGGCGGCGTGCCGCCGCCCCGGCAACTCCGACAATGAATATGGCGCTCCGGACTTTCCGGAGCGCCGTATTTTTTGCGCCGAGCCGCCGCGGCGCGGACTGAAACGGGGAAGGGTGAGTAGCGTCACTGGAGGCAGCAGTCGTAAGTCGTAAGTCTTAAGTCATAGGTCGCACGACTTACGACTCACGACGCTCCAAAGGAGCTCCCACATGGCCCGCAACACCTCGCGCGATTACGCGCTCATGACGGATGAGGAACGCCGCCGCTTCGCCGCCGAGCAGCAGACGGAGGAGCCGGCCCCGATGGACTTCGACGAACCGCGGAAGATGGACAACCAGGGGCACAGCCAGATCGACCAGCAGGAGGAAGAGGCGGACGAGGAGCACCGCGATGGGCCGGCTGCCCAGCTGGACGAGGATGCCCACGACGAGGCGGTGGAGGACTGACGGTCACAAGTCGCAGGTCACAAGTCGCAGGTCGTGCGACCTGCGACTTGTGACCTGCGACCTCATTGCATCAGAGCCGCCTCCGCCGGCCGCACCTGTGCCAGAAACGCTGGCACCTCAAAGTAGATGCGGGCCCGGCGGATCTTGTCATCGGCAACGTCATAAACCACGCAGAACGGCACCCGGACATTCTTGCCGGTCGCGGGCACGCCGGCAAACTCGCCGATGTGCCGGCCCACGAACGTCGCCTCGAGGAGCGCATGCTGGCCGTCGCACAGCAGGTTGCGGAGTTCCGCATGGGCATCAAAGGCGCCGTGGTAGATGTACTGGAGCATGGCGCGCGCAGCCTCTCGGCCCTTGTGCTCCTCGCCCGTGGCCATGTTGGTGTAGACCATGTCGTCGGCCAGGACGCTCAGGTCCTCGTGCTCCGATTCGATGAAGCGTGTCAGCAGCGCGCGTACGGTGTCGGCGGACATGATCGACCTCCCGGGGGTGAGGTTGGGATGCGGTGAAGCCCGATATTACGGCCCCTGCCGGGGTTCGCAAGCGGGGAAACCTGGCGGCTCGGCGGCTCGGCGGCTCGGCGGCGTAGCTTGCCCCGAGCGCAGCGAGGGGGCGGCTCGAGCGTAGGAAGTAGCCGTCCAGCCGCCGAGCCGTCTAGCCGTCTACCCGTCTGTCCACCTATACTTCCCCGATGCCCCTCGCCATCCGGCTCCGTGCGCTCCTGCTCGCCGTCCTCTTCGTGGGTGGGAGCTTCGTGGTGCCGGTGGTGGATGGGGCGCTCTTCCATTCGGGCAGGCTGCGGCTCGTGGCCGGCGCGCATGTGGACGCGCGGGGCGACCAGTCATGTCACGCCGAGCGCTGTCTTCTTGACGCTCCCATCGCGGGCGCCAGCCTGGAAGCGGCGCGGCCCGCGCCGATCAGGGCAGCCGCCGAGGAATTCTCGCCGGCCACGGTCCGTCCCCTCGATATCGCACCATCCGAGAACACCCCCACAGCACTTCATTCCCGAGCACCACCGCTCCACAGCGCCTGATTCGCCAATCCAGCCTGCGGCCCTAGCCGCAGGCCCCCAAACCTCACCCTTGGACCGGAGTTTCGCATGGTCAGGGCGATGGTCGTTGGCGCGCTGTGCGTGGCGGTGTCGGTGCAGGCCCAGGAGCCGGCCGACAGCCTGACGCTCACGCGCGACCAGGCGATCGCACAGGCGCTCGTGGGCAGTCCGCTGCTCGCGATCGCGCGAGAACAGGTAGCCCAGGTGCGGGCACAAGGCACCGAGGCGAGTGCGTTTCCCGACCCGGACATCGCGGCCGACTGGGCCGGGTTGTCAAGACCGTTCAAGCCCGGCAGCCGGACTGGTGCCGACGTGAGTGTCGGGCTCACGGTGCCATTTCCCCAGAAGCTGCTGATGCAGGGCGCGGCGGGACGGGCCTCGGTGCGCTCAGCCGAATTTGCCTACGAGCAGCAGCGGCAGGCGGTGGTGGCGGAGACCGCGCAGGCCTACGACGCGCTGCTGGTGGCGCTCCAGCATGGACGCGACCTGGCGCAGGCCCGCCAGCTCGCCGCCGACTTCCTGGAACGCACCGAGGCGCGCTTTGCCGGCGGCACCGTGCCCCGGCTGGATGTCATCAAGGCTCGCGTCGAGCTGGCGCAGGCGGAGAACGATCGCATCGCCAATGAGCGCGACCAGGCCAACGCCCGGAGCGCGCTCAACCGTGCCATGGGGCGGCTGCTGCGGCTGCCGCTGCAGCCCGCCGACTCGCTCACCGTGCCGGCGCAACCTGCGCCGCTCGATTCACTGATTCCGGTCGCGCTGGCGCAGCGGCCCGAGCTGCGCGGCCTCGATGCGGACCGATCGAGTGCGCGCACCTCCGCTGCCATCGCCCAGCAGTATTTCCTGCCCGATCTCTCGCTGTCGCTCGAGAAGAATGTGGTCTACGGTAGTGCCGACGAGTACACGCTCGGGCTGGGTTTTTCGCTGCCGCTCTTCTTCTGGAATCACCAGCGCGGGGAGGTGGCCGAGGCACGCCACCGGGTGCGCGAGCTCGATGCCGGCTATCGCGACTTGCAGGCCGGCGTCGAGCAGGATGTTCGCACTGCGTGGGCCTCCGCCGACGCCGCCGTCCGCCAGGCCACCTACCTCAGGGACGAGCTGGTGCCCGAAGCCCAGCATGCCTACGACGTGGTCTCCACGAGCTACGCCCTCGGCGGCTCGTCGGCGCTCGACGTGATCGATGCCCGCCGCACCCTGCTCGATGCCGAGAACCAGTATGCCGAGGCGCTCGGCGCCGCCAATGATGCGGTCTTCCAGCTCCGGCTCGCCATTGGCGAACCGGTGAGCGGAGCCGCTGGAGAATCCCGATGACCCGTATCCATCCCGCTCTCCTGCTCGCCCTGCTCGTCCTGCCCGCCCTGGCATGCAGTGATTCCCCCGGGGATGCCGCGGTGGACACGACCGCCGTGCGAAGCGACTCCCTCCGGCTGGTCGTGACGCCGGCACAGCGCCAGCGGCTTGATCTCATCGCGGTGGAGTCCACGTCGTATCGTCCCGTGATCGAAGTCACGGGGACGGTGGCGTTCGATGGCGACCAGGCCACTACCGTGCTCTCGCCCGTCTCCGGGCCCGTTACCCGGGTGCTGGTTCAACCCGGTGACAGGGTCTCACGCGGACAGCCACTCGCCTATGTGACGTCGCCCGACTTTGCCGCCGCGGTGGCGGATTTCCGGAAGGCTGCGGCCGCCGAGCGCAACCTCAGTCGCATCGCCAGGCTCGACAGCGCGCTCTTTGCCAACGACGCGCTGGCGCGACGGGAGCTGGAGCAGGCGGAAACAGACGCACTCGCGGCGCATGCAGATCGTGAGGCGGCACTGGCGCAGCTTCGCGCACTCGGTGTCGACCAGGCGACACTGGCAAGGCTCGACGCCGGGCAGGACGTGAGTGTCGTTGAAGCGGCCATCCGGGCGCCGCTGGCCGGGACCGTAGTGGAGCGCCTCGTCAGCCCGGGCCAGCTGCTTGAGGCCGGCGCCACCTCCGCCTTCACGGTGGCCAATCTCTCGCGCATGTGGGTCATGGCCAGCGTCTTCGAGTCCGACCTCCCGAGTGTGCGGTCGGGCGACGCCGCGCTGGTGAGGCTCACCAACCTCCCGGACACCATGATGGGCCGGGTGGACAACATTGCCGCCGAAGTCGATCCCGAGACCCGGGCCACCAGCGTGCGGATCGTGGTGCCCAATCCCGGGAACCTGCTCAAGAAGGACATGTACGTGCGCGTGACCCTCCGGTCGCGCCGACAGCGCGCCGGCATGCTGGTGCCGGTCAGCGCCGTGCTTCGCGATGACGATAATCGCCCGATTGTCTACGTCGCCGCCGACAGCCTCGGCTTCGAGCGACGGAGCATCACCCTCGGTACGCGCCAGGACAGCACGTATGAGGTGACCGATGGACTCCAGCCGGGCGACCGCGTCGTGACGGAGGGCGGGCTCTTCCTGCAGTTCGCTGAGAGCCAGTGATGACGCCCGAGGAACGTCCGTCGCTCATCAACCGCATCGTCGCGGGCGCCCTCTCGCAAAGCTTCCTGGTGATGATGCTCGCGCTGATGCTGGTGGCGGGCGGACTATGGTCATTTTCCCGGCTGCCGGTGGACGCGTATCCGGACATCGCGCCGACGATGGTCGAAATCGTGACGCAGTGGCCCGGGCACGCTGCCGAGGAGGTGGAACGCCTCATTACGGTGCCGCTCGAAGTGGAGATGAACGGCCTGCCGCGGCTGGAAGTGGTACGCTCGGTGTCGCTCTATGGACTCTCCGACGTCACGCTCACCTTCGAGGACGGGACCGACGACTATTTCTCCCGCCAGCAGACCTTCGAGCGGCTGCCGGGTGTGGACCTGCCGGAGGGGGCCGAGAGCGAGGTCGTCCCGCTCACGTCGCCGTCGGGGCTGGTCTATCGCTACGTGCTGGACCGCCCCGACCGCTCGGCCTTGGAGCTCAAGAACCTCAACGACTGGGTGATCGGCAAGGCCTACAAGGCGGTGCCTGGCGTGGCCGACATGTCCGCCATGGGCGGCGAGACGATGCAGTACCAGGCCCAACTCGATCCCGACCGGCTGGCGTCGGCCGGGGTGTCCGTCGGCGACGTCATGGACGCGCTGGCCAACAACAACGGCAACGCAGGCGGCGGGTTCTACTCGGAGGGAGGCCAGTTCTACTACATCCGGGGACTGGCGCGCCTGCGGACGGTGGAGGACATCGGGAACGTGGTCGTAGCGGTCAAGAATGGCACGCCGGTGCTCGTGCGAGATCTTGGCTCGGTCGAGATTGGCCATGCGCCGAGGCTGGGCCAGTTCGGGTTCAACGACCGGGACGACGCGGTGGAAGGCGTGGTGGTGATGCGCCGGGGGGAGCAGGCGCAGGATGTGCTCAAGGGCGTCGAGGCGAAGACCCGGGAGCTGAACGACTCCATCCTGCCCAGGGACGTCCGCATCCGGCCGTTCTACGACCGCAGCGACCTGGTGCACCTCACCACCCGTACGGTGGAAGACAACCTGCTGCGCGGCATCCTGCTCGTCGTGGTGATCCTGATCTTCTTTCTCTACGACGTGCGCTCCGGGTTGATCGTCGCCACGGCCATTCCGCTGGCCCTCCTGTTCGCGTTCATCTGCCTGGACCTGCGGCACATCCCCGCCAACCTGCTCTCCATCGGTGCGATCGATTTCGGCATCCTGGTGGACGGCGCCGTGGTCATGGTGGAGAACATCCACCGTCACCTCGCCGAGCGATACGGAACCAAGTTCGGCATCCGGGACGTCATCACTGCGGCGGCGGCGGAGGTGGACCGGCCCATCTTCTATGCCATTGCGGTCATCGTGGTGAGCTTCCTGCCCATTTATGTGCTCAATGGCCCGTCCGGCAAGCTCTTCAAGCCGATGGCCGATACCACGATCTTCGCGCTGGTCGGGTCGCTGGTGGTGACCCTGGCGCTCCTGCCCGTGCTGTGCGCCTGGTTTCTGAAGCACGGCGTGCGAGAGCGGCGGAATCCGGGTTACGAGTGGATCAAGGAGCGATACGCGCGCGGCCTGGACTGGTGCCTCGCCCGCCCATGGCTCACGACGGCCGGCACCGTGGTGGTCTTCGTGGCATCGCTGGCACTGCTGCCGTTCATCGGCGCCGAATTCATGCCTCACCTGGACGAAGGAGCACTCTGGGTGCGAGCCACGATGCCGTATACCATCTCGTTCGACGAGTCGTCGAAGATCGTTCCCGAAATCCGGGATGTGCTGCGTGCCTTTCCACAGGTGACGGTCGTGGCTTCGGAGCATGGTCGCCCCGACGACGGCACCGATCCGACCGGTTTTTTCAATGCCGAGTTCTACGTCGGACTCAAGCCCTACAAGGACTGGGATGGGCCGATCCGCACCAAGGCCCAACTGATTGATTCCGTCGACGTGCTGCTCGGGCGCTTTCCGGGCATCACCTTCAATTACACCCAGCCCGCCGAAGACGCCGTGGATGAGGCAGAGACGGGGCTCAAGAGCGCGCTTGACGTCAAGGTTTTCGGGCCCGATCTCGATGTACTCGAGCAGAAGGCTCGGCAAATCAAGGCGGTGCTCGGCGGCGTCAGGGGGATGGATCACCTGACGGTAGTACAGGAACTGGGCCAGCCCGCGCTCACGGTCGAGGTGGACCGGGCGCGCATCGCGCGGTACGGCATCAATGCCGGCGACATCAATAGCCTGCTCGAAGCGGCGGTGGGAGGCGCCGTGGCCACCGAGGTGGCGCAGGGCGAGCGATTGTATGATCTGGTCGTCCGGCTCCAGCCGCAGTTCCGCGAGAGCCCGGAGGCCATCGGCAACATCCGGGTTCCCGCGCCGGATGGCGAGCGGATTCCCCTCAAGGACCTGGCGAACATCCAGATTTCCAACGGGGCATCGTTCATCTATCGACAGGACAATTCCCGTTTCATCGGCGTGCAGTATTCGGTGGAGGGCAGGGACCTGGCGAGCGCCGTGCATGACGGCCAGGAGGCCGTGCGCCGAGCGGTCACGCTGCCGGCCGGCTACCGGATTGTGTGGGGCGGCGAGTATCAGCAGTACACGGCGTCCCGGGCCCAGCTGCGGCTCATCCTGCCGCTCACGCTGCTGGTGATCTTCCTGCTGCTCTTTGCGCTGTACGGCAACTTCAAGTTTCCACTCATCACCGTGGCGGGCGTGGTGCTGTCCGCGCCGGTCGGCGGGCTGCTCATGCTGTGGATCACCGGCACGCCATTCTCCGTCTCGTCAGGCATTGGATTCCTGGCGCTGTTCGGCGTGTCGGTGCAGACCGCGGTAGTCTATATCTCCTATGCCAACGAACTGCGGAAGGGCGGCGCCGGCATCATGAGCGCCACCCGCGATGCCGCCGTCCTGCGGCTCCGTCCCATCATGATGACGGCGCTGGTGGCAGCCCTGGGCCTGCTTCCGGCCGCCTTCTCATATGGGGTCGGCTCGGACTCCCAGCGCCCGTTTGCGCTGGTGATCGTTGGTGGCCTGATCTCCCGCCTGCTGATCAGCGTGTTCGCCATGCCGGCGCTGTACCAGATCGTGGCGCGGGAAGGGGATCGGTTGGAGGTGTGAGGGGCAGGATGGGCAGGATGGGCCAGATGGGCACGTGATGCCGGGCTAGCTTGGGCCCGCCCATCCCGCCCATCCCGCCCATCCCGCCCATCCCGCCCATCCTGGCCGTCTTGACCGCCCTGTCCGTCCTGGCTACACTTCCCGGTCTCTCCCGGAACAGGCCGGGGGCAAGTCAAGCACCGAAGCAGGGATATGCCGACCATCAATCAGCTGATCCGGCGAGGCCGCAAGCCCGCCGAGGCCAAGGACAAGTCACCGGCGCTCAAGGGGAATCCCCTGAAGCGCGGCGTCTGCACGCGCGTCTACACCACCACCCCCAAGAAGCCCAACTCGGCGCTCCGCAAGGTGGCCCGTGTTCGGCTCACCAACGGGTTCGAGGTAACCGCGTACATCCCCGGTGAAGGCCACAACCTGCAGGAACACTCGATCGTGCTGATTCGCGGTGGCCGCGTGAAGGACCTGCCGGGCGTCCGCTATCACATCGTGCGGGGCGCGCTCGACTCGGCTGGTGTCAACGACCGGCACCGGAGCCGTTCCAAGTATGGGGCCAAGCGGCCCAAGGCGGCCAAGTGAGCCGGCGCAACAAGGCGGTCAAGCGGATCGTCCCGCCGGATCCCCGGTTCGACAGCCAGACGGTCTCCAAGTTCGTCAGCAACCTGACCTATGATGGCAAGAAGAGCACCGCCGAGCGGATCTTCTACGATGCCATGGACATGATCGAGGAGCGCACCGGCCAGGCCGGCGTGGCGGTCTTCAAGCAGGCGGTGAACAACGCCAAGCCGGCCGTGGAAGTGAAGAGCCGTCGGGTGGGTGGCGCCTCGCTCCAGGTGCCGGTGGAAGTGCGGCCCGAGCGTCGCACGGCGCTGGCCATGCGCTGGCTGATCAGCTTCTCGCGCGCCCGCACCGAGAAGACCATGGCGGAGCGGCTTGCCGCCGAGCTCATCCTCGCCTCCAAGGGCGAGGGCAACACCATCAAGAAGAAGGATGATACGCACCGGATGGCCGAGGCCAACCGCGCGTTCTCGCATTATCGGTGGTAATGTAGGGGCGGCTTGCAGCCGCCCCATCGTCGAGAGGGCGGCCGAATGGCCGCCCTTTTTCGTGGGAGCTCAGGCCACCAGCCACACCGGTCACGCCTTGTCCGGACCAGGTGGCGCCGCGGGGCTGGCTCGCGATGGTATCGGCGGTAGGTTCCTGTCCATGCGCGCTGACTACCTGCGGCGGCGAGCCCGCGTCTGGCTCCTGGGTCTCCTCGCGTGGACTCTCCTCGGCCTGCTCTCGGCTACCCAGAATGCCACCTGGCGGGCGTACGGCGGCCGCCCTGTTCATTGGGACGTCATCCTTCCCGTTCCACTTGCCGACTGGCTTACATGCGGCCTGTTCACGCCGGGCTTCGTCTGGATGGCAGCGCGATTTCCCATCCGAGGCGAACGCTGGTGGGCCCAGGTGCCGGCGCACCTTGCGGCGTCGGTCGCCTTCGTCCTGTTGAAGGTGACGCTCTTCGCGCCCATCCTCGCCCGGCTGGACCCGAGCGACACCGCCACCTGGTCGAGCGTCCTGGCCCGTGGTTTCTACGCCGACCTGCTCGCCTACTGGGCCGCGGTGGGCGTGATCCACGCCATCATGTATTACCGGGAGTCGCGCGCCCGCCAGTTCGAGGCCATGCGGCTGGACCACGCCCTCCGCGCGGCGGAACTGGAGAACCTCCGGGCCCAGCTCCAGCCCCATTTCCTGTTCAACACGCTGCAGTCCATCTCGACCTTGCTCCACCGCGACCCGATCGCGGCGGACCGCATGCTGGCCGACCTGGCTGGCCTGCTGCGCCTGTCATTGCAGCACAGTGCGGCGCAGGAGGTGCCGCTGCGCGACGAGCTGGCATTCCTTGAGCGGTATCTCGACATCATGCGTACGCGCCTGGGTGACCACGTCGTCATCACGGTGGAGCCGGAGCCGGAAGTGCTGGACGCGATGGTGCCAAGTCTCGTCCTCCAGCCGCTGGTGGAGAACGCGATCCGCCACGGCCTTGCCGGCCGCAGCGAGCAGGGACAGGTCGGTGTCCGCGCGACACGGCAGAACGGCGTCCTGCACCTGGAGGTGTGGGACGACGGCCCTGGCCTGTCTGCCCTTTCGGCTGGCGAACGCAACGGGATCGGCCTCACCAACACCCGTGAGCGCCTCTCGCGCCTCTATGGACCGAAGAGCAGCATCGAGACCGTCGCCATGCCGGGCCGGGGGCATACCGTCCGGGTGAGCGTGCCATATCGGACGACTCCATGACCGGAATCCGCGCGCTCATCGTGGATGACGAAGCCTTGGCCCGCGAGCGCATCCGCACCTTGCTCGCCGTCGCGCCCGACGTATCCGTCGTCGGCGAATGTACGGGGGGCCGCGAGGCGGTCGAGGCGGTGCTGGCCCAGCGGCCCGACCTGATGTTCCTCGACGTGCAGATGCCTGACCTGGATGGCTTCGGCGTGCTGGAAGCCGTGGCCGGCGACTGGATGCCCGCCGTCGTCTTCGTCACGGCGTACGACGAGTATGCCCTCCGCGCCTTCGACGTGCACGCGCTGGACTACGTGCTCAAGCCGATCGAGCCCGACCGGTTTGCCCGGGCGCTGGCGCAGGTTCGTGCCCGTCTCGGCGACGCCAGGGACCAGCGCCTCGTCGACCTGCTCGATGCCCTGGCTCGGCGGGAGACGCCGCTGGATCGTGTCGTGATCCGGACGCGCGATCGGGTCTCGCTCCTGAAACCGGGCGACATCGACTGGATTGAAGCCGACGGCAAGCGCGTCCGCCTGCACGTGGGCCGCGAGACCCACGTGGTCCGGCAGCAGCTGGGGAACCTCGAGCGCCGGCTGGCCGGCCACGGGTTCGTGCGGGTGCATCGGTCGGCCATCGTCAACGTGGACCGGATCCGGCACCTGGAACCCTGGTTCCACGGCGAGTATGTAATCCTGCTCGCCGACGGCACCAGGCTCACCTCGAGCGCCGCCCACAGCGAGGCCCTGCACCGGATGATTCAGGGCGCGCCGTAGCCAGTTCAGGCCCCTTCTGTTGTGCCGGGAATCACCGTGGCGTAGCGTGGTCGCATGACACGACTCCTCTGTTGCGCGCTTCTCGCGCTCGCAAGCCCGGCAGCCGCGGCTGCCCAGGCTCCCACACCCGCCTCAGATTCCGCAGCCATCCGCCAGGCCGCCCTGGATTACATCGAGGGCTACTACCAGGGCGACGGCGCGCGCATGGAGCGCGCGCTCCATCCCGAACTGGCCAAGCGGATCGTCCGTACCGACCCCAACGGCCGGAGCCAGCTTGGCCAGATGAGCGCCATGACCCTGGTCCAGGGAACACGGGCGGGCGGTGGCCGTGACATTCCCGCCGCGGAGCAGCGGGCGGACGTCAGGATCCTCGACATCTACCGGAACGCCGCGAGTGCACGGATCGATGCGGCCGGCTGGGTCGACTATCTCCACCTGGCCCGATGGAACGGCCGATGGGTCATCGTGAACGTGCTCTGGGAACTGCATCCGGAGCGTGGGACTTGACCGCCCGGCGTCTCGCCCTGCCTGGTACGCTCGAGCGCCGGCGTTGGCGGAGTCCGGCCATCCTGCTGCTGCTCCAGCTGGTCTCCGGCATGCTTGGCGCCCAGGGTGCCCCCGCCGACCTGCGCGGCTTGTGGGAGGCCACGCTGCGCTTCGGACCCGACGTTCACGGTCAGCTCATCTTGCTCAGGTCGGCGAATGCCTGGCGCGCCGACATCGCAGGATTCTCGCTCGCCGCCACGGTCCGTGGTGAGACGATTTCGTTCGAGTTGCCAGGTGGCAGGGGCAGCTTCCGCGGTGTGCGGAGCGGCGACGAAGTGCGAGGACAGTGGATTCAACCGGTTACGCAGTACAGCGGCCGCGGCTATGCGACGCCGGTCACACTGAGGCCGGACGGCGCCGGTCGCTGGCGTGGCAACGTGACGCCGTATGAGGACCGCTTCACGTTCTACCTGCCGGTCTCCGCACAGGCCGATGGGACGCTTCGCACCTATCTCCGCAATCCCGAGCGCAATCAGGGCCGGTTCATGCGGGTCTCACGCATTGCCTTGAACGGGGCGGACGTCCTGCTGACGGGCTCCGGCCCGAACGCACCGTCGGTTCGTGGCCATTACGAGGACGGCGTCATCTCGCTTCCTCTGCGCGGCGGCACGTACGATTTCACCCGGGTGCAGGCGGAAGCCAGCAGCCCGTTTTACCCGCGTGGCAGCCCTGCGCCGCGCTACCGCTATGCGCCTCCGCTGGCAACCGGCGACGGCTGGCCCGTGGGCTCGGTCGAGGACGTCGGCATCTCCCGAGAAGCCATCGAGCAGTTCGTGCAGCGGGTGCTTGACATGCCCATGGATTCGCTCGGCACGCACCAGCTTCACGCCCTCCTGATCGCGCGACATGGTCGGCTGGTGGTCGAGGAGTATTTCCACGGCTACCACCGTGACATGCCGCACGAGACGCGCTCGGCCGCAAAGAGCTGGACCGCCGTGCTCATCGGGGCCGCCATGCAGGCTGGGATCCCCATTCGCACGAACACGCCTGTGTACGCGACCATGCTCGACCAGCTCCCGGCCGATCTGGATCCGCGCAAGCGCGCGATGACACTCGACCACCTGATGGCGATGACGGCGGGATTCAACTGCAATCCCGACGACAGCACCTCGGCCAATGAGGATGTCATGGATGGGCGTGGGGTAGAGGACTGGTATCGCTACACGCTCGAGGTGCCGCTGGTCTCCGCCCCGGGTGAGAAGGTCTTCTACTGCAGCACCGAGCCCAACCTCGCGGCCGGCATGGTGGCAAAGATCGCGCGCGAACCGTTGCCGGAATTGTTTGACCGGCTGGTCGCGCGGCCGCTGCAGATGGGCACGTACCATCTGTTCCTGCAGCCGATGGGCGAGGCGTATGGGGGCGGCAGCCACCTCTTCCTGCCGCGGGATTTCCTGAAGCTGCCCCAGCTGCTCCTGAACGACGGCGCCTGGAACGGACGGCAGGTGCTTGCGCCGGGGGAGCTGCGCCGCATTGCCGCGTCCCTGCGCGACCTGACGCCCACCCAGCAATACGCCCGGCTGTGGAACTCGGTCGAGTACGACTACGGGAACGGCGGCAAGAAGGTGCGGGCCTACTTTGCCGGCGGGAACGGCGGCCAGATTTTCATGGCCATTCCCGACCTGGACCTTGCGATCGGTTTCACCGGCGGCAATTACGCCGATGCCGCGACCTTCGTGGCACAGCGAGATTACGTACCGCAGTATGTCCTGCCGGCGGTGCGCTGAGGGCGGCCAGATGGCCGCCCTTTTTGCTCTTGCCGCCTCCGGAATGCGGAGGCAGCTTGATGGGTGCCCGGATCGCGGTGCGGTCGTGCCTTCGTTGAGTCGCCCGGTCCGAACGCCCGCGACCTGCGACCTGCGACCTGCGACCCTCACCCCCGGAGCCCCCATGCGAACCCTCACCCTGCCCGTCGCCCTCCTGGCCCTCACCGCGTGCAGCAATTTGGCCGAACCCGGTGGCGGTCCGTCGGGTGACCCGGAGGTGCCGGCGCCCGCGGTGGGGGCAGTGAGCGGGCGGGTGCTGTCCAAGGAATTCGGTGTCATGGCCGGCATCAAGGTCGTGGCCAACCAGGGCGACAAGACCGCCACGACCGACAGTCGCGGGGTGTGGACCCTGAGCGGACTCACGCCCGGCCTGGTGGCGCTCCAGCTGACCAATCTGCCGGCGGAGTGCCACGTTCCGGAGGCTCGGCCCGTGGACCTCAACCCCGGCGGGACGGCCCGGGTGCGGTTCCTGGTGGACTGTTCGGGGGGCGCCGAGGCCGGGACGGCGAACTGACTCGGGTGGCTTGACTTCGGGGCTTTGCCCGTTAACTTTTCGGGGCTCTGGCTTTCCAAGGTTTCATAAAGCCAATGTGACAT
Organism: Gemmatimonadales bacterium; assembly: GCA_035707845.1. Taxonomy (GTDB): domain Bacteria; phylum Gemmatimonadota; class Gemmatimonadetes; order Gemmatimonadales; family GWC2-71-9; genus CAMLHP01. The sequence goes on from DASSTP010000078.1 coordinate 18,722, forward strand.
CGGGTGAAGTGACGGCGGCAGTGAAGCTCGCGCCACCTCTCACCTTCCAAGGACAAACGCGTATCCCGCCCTCGGCGCAAGCTTCAGGAGCGGGACCATGCGGGCGAAAGCCCGGATGCCGCGCGGAGCGATACCACGGGACCTGGGTCCCGGCTCGGTCGCCCCGCTTTTTCGCTGATAGGAACTGGAGAAGCATGCCCCGCTCGACCCCGCTCGATCGCTATCGCAACATCGGCATCATGGCCCACATCGATGCCGGGAAGACGACCACGACCGAGCGCATCCTCTATTACACCGGCCGCAACTACAAGATCGGCGAGGTGCACGAGGGTGCGGCCACCATGGACTGGATGGAACAGGAGCAGGAGCGCGGCATCACCATCACGTCGGCCGCGACGACCTGTTTCTGGACCCGCCATGGCGTCCAGTACCGGATCAACATCATCGACACCCCCGGCCACGTGGACTTCACGGTCGAGGTCGAGCGTTCCCTGCGCGTCCTGGACGGCGCGGTGACGCTGCTCGATTCCGTGGCCGGTGTCGAGCCGCAGACCGAGACGGTCTGGCGGCAGGCGGACCGCTACGGCGTGCCGCGCATCATCTTTGCCAACAAGATGGACCGGGTCGGCGCCAACTTCGAGCGCTGCCTCTCCATGATCCGCGACCGCCTCACCAAGCAGGCCCATCCGCTCCAGATCCCCGTCGGCAGTGGCGAGCTGTTCACCGGCCACATCGATGTCCTCCGCCGTGTC
>DASSTP010000079.1:0-5756 GCA_035707845.1 Gemmatimonadales bacterium
GGCTGCCGTTCTTCATGAGCTGGGGCGTCCACAGCAATGCGCGGGTGGAATCGGACAGCAGCTTCCCTTCGAGGAGGCCCTCGCCAAACCGCACCAGGTCTTCGGTGGTCGAGAGAAATCCGCCGCCCGCCCACTTGTAGCCGTTGTCCACGTAGGGCGCGTTCACCACACCGCTGTCGGCGGAGCCAGTGTACCACCGCGCCCGGAACGGCACGATGCTGTCCACATAGTCTGCCACCGTATGCGTCATGCCGAGCGGCGCGAAGACACTGTCCTGCATGAAGCTGAGAAAGGGAATGCCGCTCGTCTTCTCCACCACCGCACTCACCAGGTTCCAGCCATAGCTCGAATAGGAAAACTTCGTCCCCGGCTCGAACAGCAGTGAATCATTCTCGAAGATCTTGAGCCCGTCCGTGACGTTGGCGAAGTGCTCCTTCATCAGGAACTCGTCGCCCTTATAATGGCGGATACCGGCCAGGTGCCCGGCCACCAGGCGAGTGGTGATGGGCCAGCGCTTCTTCGGGAATGATGGGACGTAGCGCTGCACCGGCGCGTCGAGGTCCAGCTTGTGCGCATCCACCAGCAGCCCGACGGCCACGCTCGTCAGCGGCTTGGAGACGCTGCCCACCCGGAACCGCGTCAGTGCGGTGACCGGCACCCGCTGTTCCACATCGGCCCAGCCGAATCCCTCGCTCCAGATCACCCTGCCGTCGCGCATCACCGTGATGGAGGCGCCCGGCACGCCCGCCTTCTCCATGCGGCTCACCAGCGAATCGCGGATCTCGCGGATGAGCGCCGAGTCGGTGGTGGCCTGGCCGGCGACGGCATAGGGTGCACCCTGTGCCCGTGCCGACGCGGAGGAGAATGCCGCCAGGGCCGCGAGCAGCAGCAAGCCGGGCACGCGTCTCATTGGAAGTAGAAGTCCTCGGTTGGCGCGCCGGGCTGTGGCTCCGGCTCGGCGTGGGTGCCGCGCGAGCCGCCGGCCGGAAGGGAGGAGGCGAGCAGTGCGGCGAAATCGGGCGTGCCAGGGTCCCACTGCTCCCGTTCGCAATGGATGACGCGGGTCTCGAAGGGCGAGCTCGCCATGATGACGACGAAGCGCTCGGCCTCCTCCCGGCGCACCCGCTTGCGCTCGACGAAGGTCCACGGAATGCCGCTGGTGTCCACGTACTCCCGGTCGCTCACGTGGCCTCGACATGAAACGAGGGATTCTCGATCACCCCCAGCAGGTTGCCGAAGGGATCGCGCACCGAACCGATCCTGATGTCACCACCCACGTCCTGCACCGGCTCATGGTCGGTGGCACCCAGCTCGATCAGCCGGGCGTACGCCGACGCCGCATTGGCCACGCCCCAGTAGGCGATACCTGCCTCGGGACGATCATGCAGGGCGTGTTCGTCGGGGGTGATGCCCAGCTCGAACCCACCCACGTTGAAGCCCACGTAAAACGGCTCATCGAAATACGGATCGGTCTCCAGCGCCTTGCGATACCATTCGCGCGCCGCCGTGAGGTCCCGGGCGGTGTACTTGGCGGTGCGGAGGCCGAGGAAGTGCTTGGGGGGCATGGGGTGGCTCCTTGGTTGACGCTCAGCGCTGAGCGCTTAGCGCTCGGCGCTTGGCGCAAGCAAACCCATCTTCTCCAGCACCGTCCCCAGCTCCCCCGCGCCCCTGAAGTGCACCGTATGCATGCCGAGCGCGGCGGCGGGGCTCAGGTTCTGGGGGCGGTCGTCCACGAAGAGCGACCGGGCGGGGTCTGCCTGGGCCAGCGCCAGGCTCCGCTGGAAGAACCGTCGCGCCGGCTTCCGGACCCCGAGCCAGCAGCTGCTGAGGAACGCAGAAAAGTACGGCCGCAAGCCGAATGACGCGATACGATGAATATTGAGCAGCTCCGACTCGTTGTTCATGGTCATCAGCGTGAAGCGTCCGGTGGCATGCAGCCGCGCCACCAGAGCGATTGTCTCCTTGTCGGGCTGGCTCTGCGCCAGCATGTACGCCACGAACGCCTCGCGCGAGAAGTCGCGCGGGCGGTAGAACACCGTGACATCGAGGTATTCGTCGAAGTCGAGCTGGCCCGTCTCCCAGTCGCCCAGCACCTCCTCGTGCCGGGCTTCCATGTCATCCTCTATGCCGAATTCCCGGCGCGCCGCGGCGCGATCCTCGGAATCCCATCCATTGGTCCCAAGCACGCCGCCGATATCAAAGAAGAGATGGGTAAGGCCGGCGCCGGGCATCTCAGTCGGGCTTGTAGGAAAGGTGGAAGCTCAGGCGGGTAGTATCAGTGGGCGGCGACGCCGGCGTGAAGCGCACCGCCACCGCGGACGTGTCCACCCCGACGAGCGGCGCGGAGGCGGGGGGACGTACGGCAAGCGACACCACGGCGTCGGCGTCCAGCAGCTCACTGCTCTTGAGCGCGATCCGGAATCGTCCATCATCACCGGTTACCGCCGAATCCTGCGCCAGGACCGGGGCAAACGGCGCCCGCTGCGCGACCGCCGTGACCATGGCGCCCGTCACCGGTTCTCCCTGCGACGTGACGACGCTGCCTTCAATCAGGCCGCCACTCGCCGGCGCATGCAGTTCGGTGGAGCTGCATGCGGTGAGGAGGAGGGAGAGGATGAAAATCGTACGCACGGGATCTCCTGTGAGCTGCGAGCTGTGAGCGGTACCGCCGCCCGGCTCTCAGCTCTCAGCTCGCAGCTCGCAGCTCGTAGCTCGCAGCTCGTAGCTCATTCAGCTCTCTCCGGAATAATGATCCAGAGCAGGATATACACAAAGATCCCGGGAAAGGCGGCCGAGATCACCGAGAGCAGCACATAGAGGACCCGCAACAGGGTAGGGTCCTTGTCGAAGTATTCCGCGATTCCGCCGATGACCCCGGCGATCATCCGGTGTCGGCGCGAGCGGTGGAGGGCGGCTTCGTGGATGGGCATGGGCGGTGGGTGGGTTGGGAGTGAGTTGTGAGCTATGAGCTATGAGCTATGAGCGGCACCGTCGCAGAGCTCATAGCTCACAGCTCACAGCTCACAGCTCGCAGCTCGCAGCTCGCAGCTCGCAGCTCATAGCTAACCTCCAACTCCCACCCGCGCCATCCCGGCGGCGAGCCTGCCTCCCAGCCAGCCACCGGCCGGCACCAGCAGCAGGGCAGCAATCCACATCCATGCCGGATGCGGGATGGTCAGCATGGTCCAGACGGCAGAGCCGAGAACCACGGCGGCGACCAGCAGGGCATGGCGGACCTGCCCTTTCGGCACCAGCCGGCCGGCCAGGAAGCCCCCGGCCAGGGCACCCAGCGCCCATGCCACGGCCACGAGTGCAAGGGCGGCAGTCGGGACGGCCGGGCCATTTCGGGCGAGGTCGGCGGGATTCCAGATATCGCTGCCGGACGGCAGCGGAAAGAGCTGGTGGCTCGCGGCCTCGACCAGCACGATCACGACCAGCGACGCAGCCCAGCCGAGGAAGATGGCGAGAATGGATCGGCTCATGGTGGACGAGGGACGAGGGACGAGGGACGAGGGACCAGGGACTCCCGTCGAATCTGGTGGGGTAGCTAACGGTGGGCAATGTCGCGTCCGCTATCAGCCTGGCCGGGCATGGTGAATCGCCGCGGGCCGGCATCTACCCGCCCTGCTCTCCCTGCTCGCCCTGCCCATCCTGCCAATGTGTGTCCCTTCCCGCCTCCCGGCGTCTCCTGCGCTGGGGACACGCGCCTACGCCGGTGGCCGTCAGTCTCACTGGGCCCGCGGGCAATTGGAGCAGGGTTCGGTGCAGGGTCACCGGCGTGGGACCCCAATCGCGCTATGCGCTATGCGCTATGCGTACAGCGCACAGCGCATAGCGCATCACTTGCTCGCCCTGCTCGCCTTGTTCGCCTTGCTCGCCCTGACAAACCTGCGCAGCCACACCGCCAGCCCGCTCACCGCTACCCCGAATCCCGTCAGCACCCCGGCGGCCGGCGGTGGCGGGTCGCGCAGGAGCCCGGCAATTCCCGTAACGGTGTAGGCCAGCCCCAGGATCAGGGCCACGACGGCCAGGGCGTTGAAGAGCCCGGGGTTCCGCAGCCCCCGATCAGCCACGCGCCGGGCTGGCGCGGCTGAAGAGCGGGTGCTCGGTCCCGCTCTCCGCCGCGTCCTTGAGCCGGAAGAGCAGCGCTCCCCACATGGCGCTCGATTCCAGGAACACGTCGCTCACCCGGCCCCACCCTGCATGCGTGAAGAGGAGGCGAGTCCCCGACTCGTCCGGCGTGAGGTCGAATACCAGCGACGTCCCGGCCCACTCCGCCCCGGTCTCCACCATCCACGCCGCGCGCGCCGGCATCACCATCGTCTCGGGACGCAGCCGATAGACCTGCGCCCGGTCCACCATGCCTACCTCGATGGCGCCATCGGACTTGAGCGCAACATCATCGCTCCACCAGCTCGTGAATCCCGTCGCGCCCGCTACCAGGCCGAAGATATCCCTCGGTTCGCGCGCAATGCTGATCAGCAACCGGATGTCGGGCATGGTGCGGTCTCTCCCGGTGAGTCAGATCCAGCGCCGGACCTGGGTACAGTAGCGCCGGTACTCGTCGCCGAAGCGGCGGTCGAGATAGGCCTCTTCCCGGCCGATCACGGACCTCTGGATGATGACGAGGATGACCGGCAGGAACAAGAGCGGCCAGAGCGCCAGCGCCCAGCAGCAGAGGCCGACGTAGAGCAACGCCATGGCGACGTACATCGGATTACGGCTGAAACGATACGGCCCGCGCAGTACCAGCGCCTTGGCAGGGTGCACCGGGACAACGGTGGTTCCCATCCGCCGGAAGGAAAAGATGGCCCAGTAGGTGAGCGCCAGTGCCAGCACCGCAAGCACCGCTCCGGCTCGATGGACCGCGGCGCCCGCCTCAGGCGGGAGTGTCACCAGTGGCCACAGGCGATGCAGGATCAGCCCGGCCACGAGCGGCAGCGCGAAGATGAACGGTGGCGGCACGCGCACGCCGGCATTGTCGTCGCGGGAGGGTCGTGGGTCGTGAGTCATGGGTCACGGGTCGCGGGTCTTGAGTCGCGGGCCATCAGTCGACCGTCGACCGTCGACCACTGTCCACCTGTCCATCTGTCCGTCTCAGTTGCTGCCGGCCATGCCCCAGATGAAGGTGACGGCGCTGAGCACCGCGATCGGCACCGCCGTGGCCACGGCCGCCGCGTGGTCGTTCCGGGGATACCGCAGCGAATCTACCTCGCTGACGGCGTAGTGCACCTGGCAGGAGTCGCAGTCCACCGGCTCCGGCTCGGGCACGGCGCGGAGCGAGTCGCCATCCACGCTGAGGCGGCGCACCATGGTACGGGTGCCGTCCTGCCAGATCTCGACCCGCTGCGAGTCGGGCAGCGGCCCCACCGGCGGGTTCTCGATGCGGCGTGGCGCGATGGCGCAGCCGGCGGCCCCAACCAGCGTAGCGGCGAGAAGGATGACCCGCTTCATGGTGCAACTCGAGCGTTGCCAAGCAGGGCCACGTAGCGACCCTGAAACCGGGCGACCGTTTCATTGCGGGCGACGACGTCAACCTGGACCGGTACGCGACCGCGCCGATGGCGCGTGACCGCGCTGAGCAGCGCCGTGCGCTCGGCGTCGGTAGGGAATGGGCAGATGGCGGAAAAGTCGGTCATGATGGGATGAAGATACCGGATTTCGCTGTCCTGCAGCACCGCGTTGGCCTCGATCCCGGCCTCCTGCAGCGTGAGCCAGACGACGGCCCAGCCGGCGAGCGTCGCGAGCGCATTCAC
>DASSTP010000080.1:0-7984 GCA_035707845.1 Gemmatimonadales bacterium
CGAGAACCGGCAGTCCATTGGGACCGATCCAGTTCGGGTCGGCCCCGCGGTCCAGCAGGAATTGGACGATCTCGGCCGGCATGTACCTCTGGCCGCAGAGCGCCACATTCAGCAGCGCCGGATCAGGGTGCTCGTCCAGGATGCGCTCCAGCCATGACTGATCGAGCGAGAGCAGCGCACTCCGGATCAGCTCGGCGGGATCGCGCCGGTCGCGGAGGCCAGCCGTTTCCTGCCGCCGCGCCACCTGCGTCAGCAAGGCCTCCCAGCTCGGGCAGCCGTACATGCGCGCCGTTGCCAGTCGGGCTCCGTCTTCGGTTACTGTCGCCGAGTAGATCTCTTCAACCGCCTTGCCATAGAAGCGCGGGATGTAGGCGGCCAGCGCATTGCGGGCGAACGCGCGACGCGCGCGGTGGCTGCTGAACACGGATCGCGCCTGACGTTCGCATTCCTCCAGTGACGCGGGCAGCATCGCCATCGGCTCCTGCCGCTCGACGTCGCCGAGATACCGGACCAGCTTCGGCCAGCTGGCAAAGCCGTACTCACGGGCAAGCTGGAACTGCGCCTCGGACAGCTGGACGCCGAGGCGGCGGGCCCGGGCCTTGGCCTGCTTTCTTTCAAACTCAAGACTGGGGTGCGGCGGGAGCGGACGAATGCCGGACATGCGGCCTCCTTTCGTTGCGACCCGTGTCCGCATGCTGGGCCCGAAAAGAGGTAGTGATTGTGCCAGCGGATGCTGCGTCGGATGGGACCATCCCTGCCCGCGGACCGGGTGCGCTCCGATGGCGCTTGCGTAGGTTCGGAATCAGGGCGGAGATTGTCAAGGTTGGGCGCCATGCGCTATGCGCGGTGCGCTGTGCGCCCGGTTGCTCGGCGCTTGCCCCCAGTCCCCAGACCCTGGACTCTAGACCCTAGACCTTGGCCCCAAGCCCCAAGCCCCTATGCCCACCGTCCAGGTCCGCTATATCGTGCACGATGTCGACGCTGCGATCGAGTTCTACACCTCGCTCCTCGGCTTCTCCCTCGTCATGCACCCTGCCCCACCCTTCGCCATGCTCTCGCGCGGCGACCTGCGGCTGGTGCTGAGCGCGCCCAACCCCATGGGCGGCGGCGGGCAGGCCATGCCCGACGGCACCGTGCCCGCGCCCGGCGGCTGGAACCGGTTTGCGATTGAGGTGGAGAATCTCGAGGCAATGGTCGCCCGCCTCCGCGCGGGAGGAGCGCATTTCCGGAATGACATCGTGACCGGTGTCGGCGGGAAGCAGATCCTGGTCGAGGACCCCTCCGGCAACCCGGTCGAGCTCTTTCAGCCGACCAGGGATGAGGCACGCCTGGACCGCCCATAGCGCCCCACCCTTGCCACTTTCTGCCGGGGGCCGATCTTTCCCAGCCAGATCCGGCGTTTCTCGGCTTGCGTGCTGTTGCCTTCTTGAGGCGTTCGTGACTCATGCTCGAACAACTCAACGATGCGCTCACTGGCCTGTATGTCGTCGAACGCGAGCTGGGCCGAGGGGGGATGGCGACTGTCTGGCTGGCGCGTGACCTGCGCCACGAGCGCGCCGTCGCCCTCAAGGTGCTCGAGCCTGGCCTGGCCGGTTCGGTCGGCGCTGACCGATTCGTCCGCGAAGTCCGCCTCACCGCGCGGCTGCGCCATCCCAACATCCTCCCCATACTCGACTCCGGCGTCATTCCAGCCCATGGCGTCCCGCTCCCGTGGTACACCATGGCGTACATCCCCGGTGAATCACTGCGGGCCCGGCTCGGGCGCGACCGGCAGCTGCCCGTAGGCGAGGCACTGCGCATCACCGAGATGGTGGCGAGCGCGCTGGATGCGGCGCACCGGGCGGGCATTGTCCACCGCGACGTCAAGCCCGAGAACATCCTGCTGGCCGATGGCCATGTCTATGTCGTGGACTTCGGGATTGCCAAGGCGGTGGCAGACACGAGCGCCGACCACCTGACCAGCACCGGCCTCGCCATCGGCACTCCCGCCTACATGAGTCCCGAGCAGGCGGCCGCGGGAATCGTGGATGCGCGCACCGACCAGTACAGTCTCGGGTGCGTGTTGTATGAGCTGCTGACGGGCGAGCCACCATTCACTGGCGCCACGGTCCAGGCGGTCGTCGCCCGTCGCTTCGCCGAAGCGGCCAGGCCAATCCGGCCGGTGCGGCCGGCGGTTCCGCTCGCCGTGGAAGGCGCGGTGCTCCGGGCACTGGAGCGGGTGCCGGCGGATCGGTTCGAGTCGGTGGCGGCATTCGCGGACGCGCTGGGGGCGACTGCTACAGCAGCGACACCGGCGCTCACGCCGGGCCCCCGACGACGGTTGCCGCTCCTGCTCGCCGCGATGCTGGCAGCAACGGTGCTGGGCGCCTTCCTGGTCTGGCGCCGTGACGCTTCCCCGCGCCCGGCCGCCGTGGATCCGCAGGTCCTCGCCCTGTATCAGCGCGGCGTGCAGGGCTACAATCGCCGCACGCCGGAAGGGGCGCGTGATGCGGTCGCCGCCTACTCCGCCGCGCTGCGGCGGGACTCGAGTTATGCGCCCGCTTGGAGCGGGCTCGCGCAGATGTACGTCCAGGCCAATCGCCGCCAGTTTGCGATTCCCGGCGTCACCTGGGACAGCATGCTGCGGCTCGCGGTGTCGGCGAATGATCGGGCCATCGCACTCGATCCGGGCAGCGCCGACTCCTGGGTCACGCGCTCCACCGTCGCCCGTGCCATTGACCCCACCGACGAGCGGGGCCCCCTGCAGGCGGCCCGACGCGCCGTCGAGCTCGATTCCTCCAGCGCGCCGGCGTGGCATGCCCTGGCCATCAGCCTGCTCGACAGTGGCGATCCCGACGCCGCCATGGCGACGTGGCACCAGTGTACCTCCCGGAATCCAGCGTTTACCCAATGCCTGGCGTTCCTGGCGCTCAGCTTCTACTGGCGCAGGCAGTACGACAGCGCGGCCTTCTGGGTGGACAGCGCTCTTGCCATCGACCCGAACTACCTGCTCGGTCGCACCACCGCGGGTGACATCGAGATCGAGCGGGGCAACTTCCCGAAGGCGATCGCCGCGTTCGAAGCGGCCCGGCGCCTGACGTCCGATGTCGAGGCGGTCAATGCGCTCGCCGGCCGCGCGAAGGTAGAGGCACGGGCCGGGGAGACGACCCGGGCGCGCGCCACGCTGAGAGAGGTTGATTCGCTGGCCGCGGGCTACGTGCCCTTGCAGGCGCACCTGGCCGTGTATGTCGCCCAAGCGCACGCGGCGGTGGGCGAGCGCGACCAGGCCACTGCCTGGCTCGAGCAGTATTCGCCAAGGGAGGACCTGCACTTCCAGCTGCACCTGCGCTGCGACCCGGGCCTCGACCTGCTGCGCAACGAAGCCCGCTTCCGTGCCCTGCTGTCCGCCTCGCCGGCACATCGATGCTGAGCGGACCTGATCGCGTCGCAGCGCCAGGCGCTATGCGTTTAGCTTTCAGCTCTCAGCTCTCCGCCCTCAAGGAGATCTCACAGGCCATGCTTCATACCAGCACCATGACCGTGCTTCTGCTGACCGTTGCCGTGCCGGTGCTCGCGCAGCAGGCCCTGCCGAACCCCTGCGCTTCCGATACAACGACCGCGACCCTGCGACGCTGCATGAGCGCAGAGCTGCGGGCCGCTGACTCAACCCTTGGTGTCTACTACGCCACGGCGTTGCGCCGCGCGGCCGCGCCCTCGGCGCTGCGACGGGCGCAGGCGCAATGGACCCGCTTCCGCGAGGCGGATTGCCGTGCACTGGCGGAGGAACACCAGGGGGGCTCGCTGGAGCCCGTTGTGGCCATGCAGTGCCAGGCCGACCTGGCGCGCGCCCGGACGCATGAGATCTGGAGCGTATACATCAGGACCACTGAGAACCCACTGCCTGAACCGGGAGTCCGGGAATGAAGGCTGGCATCGCGCTGCTGCTCCTTCTCCTCTCACCATCGGTGCTGCTCGCCCAGGCCGAGTCCCCCGTTGATCGAGTTCCGGCGCACGACTCGCTCACCATCACGTCACGGGCGCTGCACGAACCACGACCCATCAACGTCCACATTCCCGCCGGTTACGACAGTTCGAGCGCACGGTATCCCGTCCTCTACATGCCCGACGGCGGCATCAACGAAGATTTTCCCCATGTGGTGAACACGGTGGATTCGCTCCTGGCGCTGGGGAAGATCCGTCCGGTGATCGTGGTCGGCATTCCCAACACCGAGCGGCGACGCGACCTCACCGGCCCCACACGGGTCGGGAGCGACAGCCAGATCGCGCCGCACGTGGGCGGGTCGGCGGAGTTCCGTCGGTTCATTGCCGACGAGCTTATTCCTGAAATCGACCGGCGCTACCGCACCACCGACGAGCGGGCCATCGTGGGTGAGTCGCTGGCCGGGCTCTTCATCGTGGAGACCTTCCTCAGGCAGCCATCGCTCTTCCGTCACTATATCGCCTTCGATCCCAGCATCTGGTGGAACAAGGCCAGCCTGGCCGATTCGGCAGCGACGCTGCTTGCCGGGCACGACTCCACCTCGCGCTCCATTTATCTCGCCAGCTCGCGCGATGACATCGATGCCGGCACCGCCCGCGTCGCCCGCGCGCTCGAGGCCGCCCATCGCCCGACGCTGACCTGGCACTTCACGCCGAGGCCGGATCTCACTCACGGCACGATCTTCCGGGCCATGGCCCCGGGGATGCTGGAGGAGGCGCTCAGATAGTCGCAGGTCGCAGGTCACAAGTCGTAGACCCCATGCCCCATGCCCTACGCCGCATGCCTTCACTGGCGCTTATCCGCATCGCGACACAACTTCAATTGCGTCCCTAGTCCCTCGTCCCTGGTCCCTCGTCCCTCCCAGAGGTCCCCCATGCGTCCCGTCTTCCTTCTCCTGACCCTGGCCCTGGCGGCCGCGCCGATGGCGGCGCAGAGCCGGAACGCCGCGCCCCCTACCGGTGCCGTGACCACGTCGCGCATCCTGTGGCAGCAAGTCACCCGGAACATCACTACCACCGCCGAGGAGCTTCCGGACTCCCTTTACAACTATCAGCCCACGCCCGAGGTCCGCACCTTCGGCCAGTTGTTCGGGCACATTGCCGGTTCGCAATATCTCTTCTGCGCCGCGGCGCTGGGTGAGCCGGAGCGGGCCGAAGATGCGGTGGAGAAAACCACCACGTCAAAGGCGGGGCTGGTGGCGGCACTCAAGGCTTCCACCGAGTACTGCAACCGGGCCTACGCCCAGTCCGATTCGGCGGCGACCGCGAGCACCAAGCTCTTCGGTGAGGCGCAGACTCGTCTCTTTGCGCTCACCATGAACGCCCAGCACAACGGCGAGCACTACGGCAACCTGGTCACGTACATGCGGCTCAACAGGATCGTGCCGCCATCGAGCCGGCCGAGTTCGCCGTGAGTGAGCTGTGCGCCGTGCGCTATGCGCTGTGCGCCAAGCGCTCAGCGCTCAGCGCGCAGCGTCTCATGGCACACGCCCTCCTCGCCCTCCTCGCCCTCACCGCCGGCTGCGCATCGCGGCCGGCGGCGCCGCCGCGCTACATCATCTATTCCCACGGGAAGATCGTCGAAACCGAAGGCCGGCGTCCCACCGATCCGGCCTACGGTGTCTATGAGTACGACGCGATCCTCGACACCATGCGCCAGGCCGGCTTCGAGGTCCTGAGCGACCAGCGCGGTCCCAACGCCAACTCCGATTCGGCGGCCTCGCGCATTGCGCACCAGGTGGACAGCCTGCTCGCACTTGGTGTAGCCCCCCAAGACATCACCGTCATCGGGTTCTCAAAGGGTGGATGGATTGCCATCCTGGCGTCATCCAGGCTCCAGAATCCGCAGCTGAACTTCGTCTTCATGGGCGCGTGCGGACCCTGGTCCAATGATCCGGCAGACCTGCACGTGAGCGGCCGCATGCTCTCGCTCATCGAGACCAGCGACACCCTCGGTGTCTCCTGCGCGCCCATGTTCACCCGCAAATCGGCGAACTCGGTGAGCCGCGAGGTCGCACTGAGTCTCGGGCTCGGCCACGGGACGTTCTATCAGCCGAGGACGGCCTGGCTCGCGCCGGGGCTGGCGTGGGCGCGCGGCGAGGAGCAGTCCAGCGCCGCGCGCGACAGCGGATTCACCGGTGTGCAGGAACGCGGTGCCATGGCGATGGGTGTGGACCAGTACAGCTCGAGCCACGTATTTGAGGCACTGCCAGATGGCGGCCGGATCGTCCTGCAGCGCGATTCGATAGACAGCGCCGGGACGGCAACCATCCGCATGCACCTGCAGCACATCGCCCGCGCCTTCGCCGACGGCGACTTTGCACTGCCGGGCTTCGTGCATGCGCAGGAGGTGCCGGGCACCGCCGACATGCGCGCGCACCGCGCGTCGATCCGCTACGAGTTTGACACCCTGCCGCGCGGTGGCCAGGTCAGGATCCGGAGCAGCGACTCGGTGGCGGTGAGTGCCATTCACGATTTCCTGGCCTACCAGCGCGAGGACCACCACGCGGCGGGGCATGCGCCCGAATAGCCATTGGCTGGCGGCCTGCCTCGCGATGCTGGCCGCTTGCCGCTCCGCACCACCTGCACTCGACCACCAGGGAATCCTGGCCCGCCAGTCCTGGTGGGACAATCGCGACTGGGACTGGTATGAGCGGAACATCCCCTTCTTCGACTCGCCCGATTCCGCCATCAACGCCACGTACTATTACCGCTGGGAGCTGGTCACCAAGCACCTGACCTACGGCTCGCCCGAGACCGGCTACACCTTCACGGAATTCATCGACCGCCCGTTCTGGTCCGGCGCCTACGGCGCGATCAGCTGCCCGCTGGGCCACCAGATGTACGAGACCCGCTGGCTCCGCAACCGACGCTACGTCGAGGACTTTGCCCGCTACTGGTTCGAGACGCCGGGCGCCGAGCCCCGGAGCTACAGCAACTGGTACGGCGACGCCGTCTGGGCCATCTACCTGGTCAATGGAAACACGGCATTCCTCCGACGAATGCTGCCCCACATGATCGAGCAGTACGAGGGGTGGATGACCGAGCACTGGGACTCGGCGCACCAGATGTTCCGCTGGGATGGGATGCATGACGGGATGGAAACCAACATCAACAGCCGGCAGACCGCCGACGAATTCAGCGGTGCAGAAGGTTATCGGCCGACGCTGAACAGCTATATGTATGCCGATGCGCGGGCGATTGCCTCGGCGGCTCGGCGGCTCGGCGGCGCGGCCGGGTGGAGCGAGCGAGTCGCGTCACCAGAGGGCGCGTCAGTGAGCAGTAGCTCGAATCATGACCCTACCCACCTGAGCGAACTGCAGCGCCCGGCGGTGGTGCGACCGCGAGCGACAGGCAGTGCGCGGCCGAGCCAAGGTCTTGCAGCCATGGCCGCCGAATACTCCGAGCGCGCGGAACGTCTCAAGGCGCGCGTGCAGGAGGAGCTGTGGGACTCCACCCGTCAATTCTTTTTTCATCAGTTTGCGCATGACGAGAAGGGCGGCGTCAAGGCCGGCACGCTCACGTACGAGACGGGCCCATACGCCGGCGATCCACACGGTCGCGAGCTGATCGGCTACGTGCCATGGCAGTTCAACCTGCCGGACTCAGGGTATGACGCGGCTTGGCGCGTGCTGACGGACACCGCCGGCTTCGCTGCACCGTTCGGCCCCACCACCGTGGAGCAGCACGATCCGCAATTCATGGTCTCGGATGTCTGCTGCGTCTGGAGCGGCAACCAGTGGCCCTATGCCACGAGCCAGACGCTCACCGCGATGGCCAACCTGCTCAACAACTACCGTCAATCGGTGGTGACCAAGGCGGACTACTTCCGGCTGCTCAAGGGTTATACGCTGGACCAGCGCAAGGATGGGCGGCCCTACATCGCCGAGGCAGGCAATCCGTTTACCGGCTCATGGAAGGGGCACGACACCTACTACCACAGCGAGCACTATTTCCACTCCACCTATGTGGACCTGGTCATCACGGGTCTGGTGGGACTCCGGCC
>DASSTP010000081.1:0-13321 GCA_035707845.1 Gemmatimonadales bacterium
CACCCGGCGCAGCAGCTCGGACTCGATCTCGTCGTACACCGCCAGCTGGCCGGCATTGACGATCCCCATGTCGAGTCCGGCGGCGATGGCGTGGTAGAGGAAGACGGCGTGGATCGCCTCGCGCACGGGGTCGTTGCCCCGGAAGGAAAAGGACACGTTGCTGATGCCGCCGCTCACCCGCACATGCGGCAGCTCGGCCTTGATGCGACGCGTGGCGTCGATGTAGGCCATCGCATAATTGGCGTGCTCCTCGATGCCGGTGCCGATGGCAAACACATTGGGATCGAAGATGATGTCTTCGGGCGAGATGCCGGCCTGGGTGAGCAGGCGGTAGGCGCGTGTACAGATGGCGACCCGCCGCTCGGCGGTTTCGGCCTGGCCCGCTTCGTCGAACGCCATCACCACCATGGCCGCGCCGTAGCGACGGGCCAGCCGGGCATGCTCCAGGAACGGTGCCTCGCCCTCCTTGAGCGAGATGCTGTTCACCACGCACTTGCCCTGCACGCACTGCAGTCCCGCCTCGATCACCGACCACTTGGATGAGTCGATCATCACCGGCACCCGCGAGATGGCAGGCTCCGAGGCCACCAGCTTGAGGAATGTCGTCATGGCCGCTTCGGCGTCGAGCATGCCCTCGTCCATGTTGACGTCGATCACCTGCGCGCCGTTCTCCACCTGCTGCCGCGCGACCTCGAGCGCTTCCTCATACTGGTTGTCGAGGATCAGGCGGGCAAAACGCTTCGAGCCGGTGACGTTCGTGCGCTCGCCCACGTTGACGAAAAGCGACTGATCGTTGATGACCAGCGGCTCGAGCCCGGCGAGGCGGGTGGCGACCGGAATTTCCGGAAGCGTTCGCGGTGCCTTGCCTCGTACCGCGTCCGCCACGGCGCGGATGTGCTCGGGCGTGGTGCCGCAGCATCCGCCCACGATGTTCACCAGCCCGTGCGCGGCCCACTCACCCAGCTGCGCAGCCATGGTCTCCGGCGTCTCGTCGTAGCCACCCATCTCATTCGGGAGGCCGGCGTTGGGGTGCGCGCTCACGAAGATCGGCGCCACCCGGCCAATGTCGCTCACATACTGGCGGAGCTGCCTCGCACCGAGGGCGCAGTTGAGCCCGATGGAGATGGGGTTGGCGTGGGCGACCGAGTACCAGAACGCCTCAGCGGTCTGGCCCGAGAGGGTGCGGCCGCTCGCGTCGGTGATGGTGCCGGAGATCATCACCGGGACGCGCTCCATGCCAGCCGCGACCAGCGACTCGATGGCAAAGATCGCGGCCTTGGCGTTGAGCGTGTCGAAGATTGTCTCGATCAACAGCAGATCGGCGCCGCCCTCGACCAGGGCGCGCGCCGCTTCTTCGTACGCCGCTGCCAGTTCATGGAACGACGTATTGCGGGCGCCGGGATCATTCACGTCGGGCGAAATGCTGGCGGTACGGTTGGTGGGCCCCAGCACGCCGGCCACGTAGCGGGGCCGCGAAGGATCCTGCTGCTCGAATTCATCGGCCGCACCGCGGGCGAGCCGGGCGCCTTCACGATTGAGCTCCACCACCAGCGATTCGGCACCGTAGTCGGCCTGGGCGATGCTGGTGGCGTTGAAGGTGTTGGTCTCGATGATGTCGGCGCCGGCCGCGAGATACTGCCGGTGGATCTCCGCCACGACGGCGGGCTGCGTCAGCGAAAGGAGGTCGTTGTCGCCCTTGAGGTCGCGGGGCCAGTCGGCGAAGCGCTCGCCCCGGAAGGCGGCTTCATCCAGCCGATGCCGCTGCAGCATGGTGCCCATGGCGCCATCGAGCACCAGGATGCGCTCGGCGAGCAGCGCGGGCAGGCGCGCCAGTCGCGCGCGCCGGTCGAACGGTGAGGGTACGGCAGGCTTCACTCTGGACTCCATATGACAACCGCCCGATGCCAAAACGGCCCGAGCGGACGCGTTTTAGCAGTTTGTTTAACGTGGCCGCAAGCTGCGCAAATCGCCACGGAATCGGATTGAGGGAATTATAGGGCCAAGGAGCCGAGAGGTCGAGGGGTCGAGGGGTCGCGGGTCGCAGGTCGCGGGTCATGGGTCATGGGTCATGAATCGGGTGACTTGCGACGTGCGACCTTCTTCGAGCCGCCGAGCCGCCGAGCCGCCGAGCCGCCGAGCCGCCGAGCCGCCTACAGCCTCTCTCCCGCAATCCTCTTCACCACATCGTTCCGCGTCGAGCGGTGCACCGCACGGATCACCGCACGATGCCGGCGCGGGTTCCAGTCCGCGAGCACCTGCACCGCCAGCGCGCGCAGGGCATCTTCCGGTGCCATGGCGTGCGGCAACCCGGCCGACGCATCGAGCTGCAACCGGCCATCGTAAAGCGCCACCTCGCGCAGCAGGGTTTCGGATTCCGGACACTGCGTGGCCACGACGGCATGCATCAGCGCCATGGCGTGGGGCCAGGTCGCACGCCGGCCGTGGATGAGGTCGCCCGCGAGGCAGCGCCGGAGGTGCTGGTGAGCCAGGGACATGTCAGATCCAGTAGAAGGAGATGAGCTGGCCCGGCCTCGGCACGATCGGCGTGCGGATGGTCAGGCCATTGATGACCGATTCCTTCCCGTACCCCGGATCGCCGGGATCGGGATGCACGGTGCGGAAGAGCCGGCCTTCGTTCCGGAGCGAGCCGAGCATGTAGCTCACCGCGTGGTCGAGATAGCCGGTGCGGAACGCACCGAGCTTCCCGATCGGAATGGCGCGGGTGCTGTCGGACCGTGGCAATGAAAAGCCGGGCAGGGCCACTGCGCGCGACATGAAGCAGGCATCGTAGAGGTACCAGCGGCCCGAGTGGCGCAGGAAATTGACGCAATGCCCGTCGCCCACCTTCCCGGGCACGCCCCAGAAGCGATATCGCGGCACCGTCGTGGATCGCACCGGTGCCTCCTTCACCGGCCGCTGGCGCACGTCGTGGAAGGTGCTGGCCGCTTCGGCGACAGTTTCCCGGTTGATGCCCGGCTTGCGTACCACGATGGCGCACCATCGCGCCCGCCCGCCGCTCTCATTCTGCCAGTCGACGAGAAACGACCGCCGCTCGACCTGGATGCCCTGCGCCGCTGCCATGGCCTGGAACATCCGGTACCAGCCACCGCAGTAGCCACCACCGACGCTCAGCATGCTTCGGACATCCCACGCCGGCTTGGCATAGGCGAGCCCTGAGGCGGGCAGGTGCGACAGGATGGCATCGCAGATGGCCTTGGCATCATTCCGGCCCGCTGCCCAGGCGCAGGTCCACTGCATCACCGGCGCATAGACCCACACCGGATGGCCGCTGAACGCGTCATTGCTGGCCCATGGTGCCGCCGGGCGTGGCCGCCGCCAGGTCAGGCAGATCTCATGCTCGGAATCGCCCAGTGGTACGCGCGCACCCTCGAGCTCGCCGCTCCACCGCCAGCGAATCCGTCGCACGCCCACGCGCTTCGACAGCGCACGCGACAGGCGGAACAGCACGGGCCTCGAGAGCCCGTTGCGGCCAAATGCAAGGCGCACCCGCCGCGGTTCGATGTCCACGGCGTTGCCGGTCGCCCGGGCGCCGATCACCGCCGTGACCTTGGATGGCCCGCGCTCGCGGCGAAACACCACCCGGATGTGCGGCCGCGCACCCCGCACATACGCCGCGGGGGCGGAGCGCTCCTGCCGGATCCACTCGGCGTGCTCGCTCAGCAGGCGGTCTGTGGCCGGAGCCCGCAGGGCGATGGCGTCCCGGTTGCCCGGGTAGGCGAAGGCGATGCTGTGGATGTGGAAGGGCGGGAGGCGTGGGACCTGGGGCATGAGGTGTCGAGAGTCCAGGGTCGAGGGTCGAGCGCCATGCGCCCAGCGCCATGCGCTCAGCGCCCAGCTGAATTACCTCCTCCTTGCTCCGTCGGCAAGCCACCCGTTGACGGCTGTCACGCTGGCCCGTATATCCCAGCGTCATCATTCGCAATCCATGGGCGGTTGGCGGACCAGTCAATTCGGCTGGCCGAGCAGTCCTACGCGATGGGAGGCGCAGCATGAACAGGTTCGAGAGCAGGGATGTGATGATGCCGGTGAGCGCATCGGAATCGGGCGAACTGGCGTGGGCCGACGGGGACAAGGATGGCCCCTGCAAGCAGCCCACCAATTGCGGGGCGTGCACCAACACCACGCAGAAGAAACCGAAGATCGCCGAGGGCGAACTGGACGAACTTCGGCTTCAGCTCGAAGTAGCGCTGGCCTGACCCGCCCACTTCCACCCGGCGCACGAGCGTGCGCCGGGTGGGTTCCGGTACATCGATGATGCCAGCTCCGCCCCTTTCGGCTCGCCAATTTCGGGCGTCCGCGGGCTACCGCCTCGTGGAGCCCGGAGCCCTGCATCCTCCCCTTCCGGCCTGGCTCGCAGCGCACGCCACCCATCCTGCCTTTGGCGGCCTGCTGATTCCTGCGGCAGACGACTTCCGGGTCCAGCGCGTTGTCACGCGCGAGACGGCCCGCCTCTTCCAGCGGCTCGCGCGTCCGGGGCGAGTGCCCCGATCGGTACCATCGCACTCCCTCCGCGCCCTGGTACTCGATGGTGTGCTGGAAGTTCGCGAGGGGCGGCGTTACCTGAGCGGCGCGGCCGCACGCTCCTGCCGCGTTTCCCCCGGGGGAATGACCGCAACGCAGTCTGCCACCGGCATGCTCTCGCTTGCCGCCCTGCAGGACGCCGCCGCGCTGCAGCTCGCCGCTCCCGGAGTGCTCACGCGGCTGCTTTATCATTTCAACACCCTGCCGGCGAGCCCGGCCTGGCGTAGCCGTTACGCCGATGGCCTCGCGCTCGAGCGTGAGCTTCGGCGTAGCATTCCCCGCTCGGCGGGACTGGAGGCCCCGGTCACAGCGGGGCAGGGGGCCTGGCTCTCCTGGGTGCGGGCGGGACGCCGCCGCAGTTCCGGCACCATCTGGAAGCTCTATGTGAGCCCGATGCCCGACCAGCTTGTGCCGGCACTTCAGGCTGCGTCGCAGCAGCGTGATGCCTTTGCCATGAAAGTCGGCCGGGATGTTGCCGATATCCTGCGCCCCGACAAGCTGGTGCTGTACTTCGCCACGCAGCGACGGCTGGCCCGGGCCGCACGCGCACTCGAACGCGATCTCGCCAGCGTGCCGGCCCACGGCGTACCGTTCACCGGACAGTGGGGAGCTTCGGCGCTCCTGTCGTGGGGCGTGGATTCAGGTGGCCGGGGCAGCGCCGCCCCGTGGAGTGGCGACGACAGCTGGCGGGCGTGGCTCACGCAGCGGCTCGCCACGGCGATGGTGCAGGCGCTCAAGGATCCCGAATGTGCCGTGCCGCCCTGGCGCTATGCCATGGAACGCGTGTCGCTCGATGGCGTCGATGTTCGCACCTGGACGCCGAGCCGACGCGTGGCCGGGGTGTCGAGGGCGCTCCATGGCACTCACTGACCTGCTCGTCCTTCCCGATGACGTCCTGCTGAGGCCGCTCGCCGAGCTGCCCAGCGCGCTCCGCCGCCGGCTGCCTGCCGTGCCGCGTGGATACGCCGTTGGGCGAGCGCGGGTGCGCGCCTCATCCAAGGTGGTCGGACGCGATGCGGCACTCCTGCTGCAGCGCTTCCGCAGTCCCACGCGCATCGTGGATGCGCTGATCGCGGAGCGCGGTGCGGGCGACGCGCGTCAGGCGCTTGGCGAAGCGTTTCCCCTCCTGCGTTCCTGTTACGAGGCCCGGATCCTGGTCCCGGCGCACTCGCCGGACGCCGCCCGGATTGCTCCGTCCTTCGACAAGGGTGAGCGCATCGCCGACTACGTCATCATTCGTTCGGTGATGGTCCTGGAGGATTCGGAGCTTTATCAGGTCCGGAATGCACAGGGACAGGTCTCCGCGGTCAAGATTGCCCGCGCCGGCGCGGAGGAGCGCCTGCGTGCGGCCATGCGGCAGGAATGCCGCGCGCTGCAGCTCCTGCGCGGGCGCGATGCGCCCAGCCTGCGGGAGTCGGGCACGGTGGAGGGCCGTCCCTGGCTGGCCATGTCATGGCGCACTGGCGTGTCGCCCCTGGTGCGTGCTGCTGAATTTCGGTCGCAGGGCCGGGAGGGACAGGCGTCGCTGTTGCGGCTGCTGGTCAGTGTCACCCGGGCGTACGCACGACTGCACAGCCGCCTGGTCCTGCATGGTGACGTGCATGCCGGCAATCTGCTCGTGGATCCCACTGGCCGCATCACGATTCTCGACTATGGGCTGAGCCGCGTGGGCGGGCGACGGGAGCGCGAGCGCGGCGCCGTGCTGCCGTACGCCGAGCCCCTCCTGGCCGACGCCTGGCTCCGGGGCGGAACGCCGCCGCCGCTGTCAGCGGCCGGTGAGCAGTTTGCCATTGCCGCACTGCTCTATCATCTCGCGTCCGGCGCCACGCACGTGGGCCCGATGCAGGACCGCGACGTCATGCTGCGCGCGCTCGCCACCAGGCCACCGCTGGCATTTTCCGCGCAGGGAGCGGTGCCCTGGCCCGAACTCGAAGCGGTGCTCGCACGAGCGCTGGCGCAGGGGGCGCGTGAGCGTTTTCCCTCGGTGCGCGCATTGGCTGACGCACTGGAGCACTGCCCCCTTCCGCCGGTTTCGCATTCACCAGCCATTCCCCCGCGCAGCAGGACCGATGCATGGCTGCGGACGCTCGAGCGCCACTCACCACCCGAGTGGGCCAGGCGGCTGGGTCCGCCGCGATGCTCCGTGATGCATGGCATGGCTGGAACCGCATTTGGCCTCTATCGCCTTGCCGTGCTCCGCGACGATCCCCGGCTCCTCTCGCAGGCGGCCGGCTGGTGCGAAGTCGCCAAGCTTGCTGCCGCCCGCCATGGCGCATTCCTGAATCCGCGCCAGGGACTTGATGCAACGGTGGCAGGCACGGTGGCGCCATTGTTTACTGCCTCCGGACTGCTGCTGGTGGATGCGCACGTGGCCCAGGCCACCGGTCAGGACTCACGGATGGCAGCCCTCATCGAGCAATATTGTGCGCTGCCCGTGGCAGGAGAGGCGCGGATCGAGCTTGGGCAGGGGATTGGCGGCGTACTGCTGGGAGCGGTGCAGCTGCTGGAGTGCGCCCCGCCGGAGCTGATGACGGCGCGCCGGCATCTCTGGCAGCTTGGCCGCACCCTGGCGCAGCGGCTCGATGCGTCGCTCTCCGCGCTCGATCACTTTCCGGCTGGTCCGGGCCCGCTGCAGAACGCCGGCATTGTGCACGGCTGGGGTGGTGTCCTGTACGCACTGCTCCGCTGGTGCCGAGTTGCCGGCACCGATCCCACGCCGGCCCTGGCGCGCGCCCTCACCGCGCTCGCCCGCCTGGCGGAGCCGCGGGGCAGCGGCGTGCAGTTTCCTCACGTGAGCGGAACCGGTAGCCATCATGACATCCCGGGCTGGTGCAACGGGCCTGCCGGCCTGGTGCATCTCTGGATCCTGGCGGCGCAGCTCACCGGCCAGCGCCGCTACGAAGCGCTCGCCCAACGTTGTGGCTGGAGTGCGTGGGAGGCGCCCGACCTGATGCCCGACCTCTGCTGCGGCCTGGCCGGCAGGAGTTACGCCCTGCTCGCGCTGTACCGGGCCACCGGGGACGGGGCATGGCTCGATCGTGCACGGCGGCTCCAGCAGCGGACGGCGCGGACCTTTCCACGCGGTGCCTCGGGTATGCTGTCGCTGTACAAGGGTGCGCTGGGTGCAGCGCTGCTGGACCAGGAGCTGGCCCTGCCGGCGCGCAGCTGTCACCCGCTCTTCGAGTCGGAGGGGTGGCCCCTCTCCCGGTCCGGCGCATGAGCGAACTCCTCGAGCGACTCGCGCGTGCCCTCGGCGACCGCTATGCCGTCCAGGGTGAACTGGGACGGGGCGGCATGGCGGTCGTCTTCCTGGCGCACGATCTCCGCCACGATCGCGACGTCGCCATCAAGGTGCTCTCCCCTGAACTGGCCGCATCCCTCGGGCACCAGCGGTTTGTCCGCGAGGTGCGGGTGGCGGCGCGGCTCAGCCACCCGGGCATCGTCCCACTGTACGACAGTGGCGATGCCGATGGCCTCCTCTTCTACGTCATGCCCGTCATCAAGGGCGAGTCGCTAGCCGCGCGCCTTCGGCGGGAAGGGCCGCTGCCGCTCGAGGATGCGCTCGCCATCGGCGCAGAGGTGGCCGACGCGCTGGACTACGCCGGCAAGCAGGGCGTGGTCCACCGCGACATCAAGCCGGGCAACATTCTCCTCAGTGGCGGGCATGCACTGGTTGCCGATTTCGGCCTGGCGCACGCCGTGGAGCAGGACCAGACGGTCCTGACCTCATCGGGGCTCGTCGTCGGCACGCCGATGTACATGAGCCCGGAGCAGGTCGGCAGCTCCGCGCGGCTCGACCCGCGCTCCGATCAGTACAGTCTCGGCTGCGTGCTCTACGAAATGCTGGTGGGCGAGCCGCCGTTTACCGGTGCCTCGGTGCAGCAGGTTTTTGCCCGGCATGCCGTGGAGCGCGTGCCCAGCATTCGCGCCGTGCGCGACGTGGTTCCCGAGATCATTGAAGGGGCAATACACCGCGCGCTGGCCAAGAATCCGGCGGACCGTTTTCCCAGCTCGGGAGAGTTCGCGCGGGTCCTCCGGGGCGAATCGTTTCCCGCCTGGAGCCGGGCATCGCTCGCCCTGCCGCGCCCGCGGCGGCGGCGCCCCTGGCTTATTGCAGCCACGGTGCTGCTGCCCGTCATCGGCGTCATCGTCGCCTGGCGCCTGCTGACCAGCCGCAGCCCCGTCCTGCCGCTGGACCCGGCTCGCGTCGCCATCCTGCCGCTCGCCCCTGCGAACCCGGGTGACTCGTCCGCCGCCGCCGCCGGGCGCGCGCTCGCCAACCTCCTCGCCGAGCGCTTCACGGGACAGGGCGGGCCGCGCGCCGCTGAAGCATCCGGCGTGCAGGCGGCACTGCGGCGCCTCGACCTGGCGTCGGGCGTGCTGGACCAGCCGCATGTTCTCGAACTGGCACGGGCGTTGGGAAGCGGCCTGATGCTGCGCGGCCAGGTGCTCACGTCGGGGGACTCGCTCAACGTCACGGCAACCATCGAATCAGCCAGCGATGGCTCGGAGCTGGCCAGGGTGGCGGGCATCGGCGGCACCGCAAGTCGGCTTGGCCCGCTCGCGGACCAGCTCGCCGCGGGACTCCTCGTCTCGCTCGCGGGACAGTCAACCGACCGGCTGGTCGCCTTGCGGCAAGCGGCGTTGCCGGCGCTGCGTTCCTTTCTCCAGGCGGAACGTGAATTCGGAAACGGTCACTACGCTGCCGCCGCCTCAGACTATGCGGCGTCCATTGATCAGGATTCGTCATTTGCGCTGGCGGGCATTGGCTGGCTCATGGCGGGCCAGCTCTCCAGCAACAGCGGGGTGGATTCAGTGACGCGCTGGCTCAAGACGCGGAGAGGCGACCTGCCGGTGACGGATGCACGCTTTCTGCCCTGCCTCAGCAGGGAATTCCTGCCGGAGAGCATCCCGGTCGCCGTGCGCGACACCATGGCCTATTACTCCCTCTGCGAAATGGCGACCTCGGCTCCGAAGCGGCCCGACATCTGGCTGCAGTTCGGGCTGGTGCTCAACCAGCAGACGTGGGCCGGCCTGGCCGGCGCGCGTGACCGCGCGGCTGCGGCCTTTCAGAAGGCGCTGGACATCGACTCGACGTATGTGCCGGCACTCGGACATCTGCTCGAGATCGAGGCAGCACGCGGCGACACCGCGAGCGTGCGGCGCCTGGGGCGCCGCTACCTCGCGCTCGACAAGGATGGCGATCTGGCCGAGTTCTATCGCTGGCTGATCGCCGCATCGCTGGGCGACACCACGACCCTGAGGAGCTTCCGGAGCGCGATAACGTCGCAGAGCTACGCCACGCTCGATCGGCTTATCTCGGCTGCGGAAGTCGAAGGGGTGGGGCTCGATGACGCGGTGGCGGCGGCGCGCGAGCTGCAGCGACGCAGTGGCGCCGCGCACGATCTCATTCGGGCCTTTCAGCGCCAGGCGGAGCTGGCCCTCAACCAGGGGAGGCCGTCGGAGGCCGCTCGGCTGATGCGGGCCGCGACCGCGGCCGACGCAACCGGCCTGTATCACGACTTCGCGACCATCTTTTCCGCGCTGTACTGGGACGGTGATACCACGCTTGCAGCTGAAACCATCGCGCGATCTGAGCCGGGGCTTGAAGCACTCGCGGCCGGGCGCAATGTGCCCACACCTGATCAGCAGCTTGCCGCCGTGGGACTGGCGCTCTGGCGCGCCGCGCATGAGCAGTGGGAACGGATCCCGCCGCTGGTTGCCGTGCTGGAGCGGGTGGAACCGGAGGAGCGCGATGACGTGGCGGATATCTGCCTCCGTGTCCTGGAGGCCCGGCGGGCGGTGGCTCTCCACAAGCCCGAGGCCGCGCGGCTGGTGGCGGCGCTTGACTCACCCCGGGTACTCGACCCGTACCTGAATTCCTGGGCCGTAACGCTGGGCAACCTGACCCTGGCGGAGCTTTACACCGAACTGGGTGACTACGCCAGGGGCCTCAGCGTGGTCGAACGCCGGGCTCCGGTGGCTGACGCCGGCGCGCAGCGGGTGCAGGTGGCGCTCTCGACACTGTATCGCGAGGAAGGTCGTCTTGCGAGCCTCACGGGCGACAAGGCGAAGGCCCGTGCGGCGTATGGCCATTACCTGGCACTGCGCGCGCATCCCGACCCGGCGCTGCAGTCGGAGGTGGAGCGTATTCGCGGCGAGTTGTCAGCGCTGGAGTGAGTCGTAGGTCGTACGTCATGAGTCGCATGACGTACGACCGATGGCCTACGACTTGCGACTCAGCTTTTCAAGCGCTTCTGTCGTAGCCCCTGACACTCGCACTGTCTTCCGGCGCGACGTCAGCCCGGACACGATCTCGATGCTACTCCTCGACACATCGAGCTCCTTCGCCAGCAGCCGCACCAGCTCCTCGTTGGCCGCGCCGCCCACCGGTGGCGCCGCCAGGCGCACCTTGAGCGCGTCGCCATGCGGGCCCACGATCTCGCTGCGCGAGGCGCGGGGCTGGACCAGGATGGACAGGGTGAATTCAGTCATAAGTCATCAGTCATAAGTCATAAGTCGTACGACGTATGACATACGACTTAGGACAGCAGTACCCGCATCGCCGCCCGTTCCGCAAACACCAGCAGGAAGTAGGCAACCAGCGGCGTGATGTCGATCATTCCCAGGGGCGGGACGATGCGGCGGAGGGGGGCAAGGAGCCATTCGGTGAGGACCACGAACGGGCGCATCCACTTCGTGTATTCGTTGGCGCCGATCCAGCTGCCGATGACCCTGACGATCAGGGCCATCTCGACGATCCAGAAGATCCAGTGTACCACCTGCGCAATCCAGAAGCGGGGGCCGCCCTGGGCCGCGTACGCCAGCGAGATGACCGCGCCGGCAATCCATCGGAAGAGCCAGAGTGCAACCAGCCCCAGCGCGAGAGTGAGCCCGGCCAGCCAGAGGGGCGCCTGCTGCGGGTTGCCGCCGGAGCGCAGCAGCCGGCGCTCGATGGGCTGCAGCAGGGGATCGCTCACCCGCCGGATGGCCCTGGGCCACCAGCCGAAGGGCGCCAGCTTCTGCCGCTGCACCATCCAGTGCGTGGTGGCGACCAGGAGCGTGAAGAGAAAAGCAACGGCCACCACGATGCGCAGGCCGAAATAAAGCGAAGTCAGTACCACTGGTCAGCAGGTCGGTGAGGAGGGGTTGGTGCCTGCGGGCCGCACTGTGCCTTCGTGCTTTCGTGGCTTCGTGTGAAACAACTTCAGGCACATCAGCTAGTCCAGCGCCCCGCCGGCCTGGACCTCATGGGATTCGCCTGATGGCGAGGTGCAGGTCAGCGTATAACGGCCCGCGCCGATCACGGCGTCTTCCAGCACCTTGAGCTCACCGGTGCAGGCCACCCAGAAATGTGTCGCGGGATCCCGGAACGCCGCGCCGGCCGTGAACTCTGGCCCGCTGCCGTTGACGCTCCGGGCGATGTCACTGGTGAGACTGTCGGTGCCGAGGTCCCGCAGCGAGCGGGGCAGGCGACCGCGGTGCGAGCCACGGTAGTCGGACGCGAGGTCGAGCAGGTGATAGATCTCGCGCCCCAGCACCGTCGCGTCGACTTCAGCGGAATCGGCGGCGGTGCGCGGCGCCGCGGCGCGGGCGGCGGCGGGCTCGCCCTTGCCGCACGCCATCAGCAATGCCGCAAGCACCGCCAGCGCCGGCTTCATTCGAGCGCGAACTCCCGGTTGAACACCACGTCGAAGCTGAACGTCTTGGCCTTGCTCCGCGTCTCGATGGCATCGGCCACCCGCCGCAGCCGGTCCGGGATGCCGAGGATCTTGTCCTGCGCCACGCGGCCCAGCTCCGAGAGCCCCTGCAGCGTCTCGATCTTCCAGAACTTGATCTGCTCCTGCACGATGCGCAGGTAGTCGCGTGGGCCATAGATGCCGGAGCGCCGGATCACGTCGGCAATCTCGCGGAAGCCCGGCATGCTGTGGCCCGGCATGTCGATGCTGGGGAGCACCTGCACCAGCGACTGCAGCGCCTGGTCGGGATCCCGCTGGAGGATTTCCTGCATGATGGTGCGGTAGAAGGCAAAGTGCCGGGCCTCCTCCCGCGCGATCCGGTCGAGGATCATGGCGAGCCGCTCGTCATGCTCCGCGATCAGCTGGCCGGTGGCCGCATGGGAGAACTGGGTGGCCCGTTCCTGCACCGTGGTATAGGCAAAGACCCGGTAGGGGTCGCGATCCCATGCGGGGTGGAACCCCGCCTTCATGTACTCGAACTGCATCTCCTCCAGCCGACGCTGCTGGAAGAGCCGGGCCTCGCGGGTGTAGTCGTGGAGCACCTGGCCGTGGCGGTCTTCTTCCGCGGTCCAGAGGTTATTCCACGAGCGCCAGTAGCTGTCGTCGTCGAGATAGACCGCCAGCAGGCGGTGGAAATGCGGCAGCCCCTCCTCGGTGAGGAGGTTGAGCGCCAGTGCCGCGCGCACGGCGTCAGGGATCCCCTCGGCCCGCTTCTGCAGCTCGGCCCGGTGGGTCTCCGGACATTCATCGGGACCCGGGCCAATCAGCTCACTCGGAAACCAGAGTTCGCGCTTCTCCTCGTGCGCACTCATCAGCTCGCGCACCTTGGTCTCGAGATCCTTGAGAACCTCGACCTTGGAGAGGAGCTGGCGGGCGGATTCGGTGAGGGTCATGAGGTTCCTGAGCGCGAGAAACGGCGCCGGCGGAGGGCCGGATATGAGGTGGAATTCGAATAGTAACGGACAGATGGACAGATGGACAGTTGGACAGTTCGTGCAGGCTGTCCACCTGTCCAACTGTCCATCTGTCCATCTGTCCGT
>DASSTP010000082.1:0-4824 GCA_035707845.1 Gemmatimonadales bacterium
CTGATATCCCATGAACCGCGACCAGTGGGCGACCCTCGAGCCCCTGTTGGACACCCTCCTCGACCTGCCCGTCGAGGAGCGCGCCGGCTGGCTCGAGACGCTCGCACGCGAGTCACCCGAGCGCGCCCGTCGCCTGCGCGCACTGCTCGACGCCGAGACCGATGCCGACCGGCTCGGCTTTCTCTCGGCACCGATCAATTCGTCGCTCGCCGGCATGCAGCTCGGTCCCTGGCGGCTGGAGCGCTCGCTGGGCCAGGGCGGCATGGGCACCGTCTGGCTCGCGCGTCGCGCCGATGGGCACTACGAGGGCGAGGCCGCGGTCAAGATCCTCAATCTTGCCCTGCTCTCTCCCAGCGGGCAGGAACGATTCCGGCGCGAGGGGTCGGTGCTCGCGCGGCTCACCCATCCCAACATCGCCCGCTTGCTGGATGCCGGCGTGGCCTCGGCGGGCCAGCCCTATCTGGTGCTGGAACGGGTGGACGGCGTCACCATTGACGACTTTGCCCGCGACCATGGCCTGTCACGCACCGCCCGCATCGAGCTCTTCCTGCAGGTGCTCGCGGCGGTGGGGCATGCCCACGCGCACCTGGTCGTCCATCGCGACATCAAGCCGTCCAACATCCTGGTGACCCACGACGGCAGCGTGAAGCTGCTCGACTTCGGCATCGCCAAGCTGCTGAGCGATGGCACCACCGGCGAGCATTCCATCGCCACGCTCGAGGGCCGCCACCTCACGCCTCGCTACGCCGCGCCGGAGCAGGTGCGCGACGAGCCGCTCACCACGGCCACCGATGTCTACGCGCTGGGCGTCCTGCTCTATCTCCTGTTATCCGGCCGCCATCCCACCGGGGAGACCGCGCGCACCCCCGCCGAGGCGATTCGCGCCGTGCTGGATGACGAGCCGCAGCGGCTTGGGCTGGGCGACCTCGACAACATCCTCGCCAAGGCGATGCGGAAGCGGCCCGCCGAACGCTACCAGTCAGTGGCGGCGCTGGGTGATGACCTGCGCCGCTACCTGCGTGAGGAGCCGGTAAGCGCCCGGCCCCATTCGCTCGCCTATCGTGCGAAGAAGTTCGTGCGGCGCAACCGCGGCTCGGTGGTCGCGGCGGCACTGGTGCTGGTGACCATGATCGTGGCGACGATTGTCACCACGCGGCAGATGCTGGAAGCGCAGCGCCAGCGGGATGCGGCCCGCACCGAGCGCGACAACGCGCTGTTCCAGGAGCGCCAGGCCACCGCCTCGAGCGGATTCATGGAGTCACTGCTCCAGACCATTGCGCCCACCGGCCGGGCCTACACCATGCAGGAGCTGCTGGAACAGGCGCGCCTGCTGCTGGAGCAGGATTTCCGCGAGGACCCGCGCTTCCAGGCGCGGATGATGAACGAGCTGTCCGACCAGTACTTCACCCTGCACGACCGCCAGCACGAGCTGCCGCTGCTCACCCGCGCCGAGGAACTGGCGGTGGCCGCCAATGATTACGCGGTGGCGGCGTATTCGGCCTGCCGGTTGGGGAAGAGTGCCGCCGACGATGGCAAGGCGGCGATCGCCGGGGCGGACCTCCTGCGGGGGCGGCGCTACCTGGCACGCGCGGACCATTCGGCGCGGGACGCCGAGGTGCAGTGCCTGCGCGGCGAGTCGGCACTCGAGCGCCTGCTGGGTCACACCGACGTGGCCCTCAACCGCGCGCGCCGGGCCGTGGCGCTCGGTGCGCTCGCGGGCGACACCCTGTCGTTCTCGCACCTCAGCGCCATCAATGAATTGGCGCGCGCGCTGCACGATGACGACCAGGTCCGCCAGTCGCTCGATGTCACCCGCCAGGTGCTCGGCCTGCTGGTGCGCACCGGACGCTCGCATACGCTCACCGCGCTGGTGGAGCAGTACAATGAAGGCGCGCTGCTCGCCCGCCTGGGTGAACCGCGCGCCGCCGACTCTGCGCTCAATCTCGCGGAACTGCTCTCCGACGGCATGGGTCCCGAGAATCGCCGCCCCGTCTACATGACACTGCTCGACGGCGAACTGGCCGGCGAGCTGGGCCGGCCGGCCCGGGCACTTGAGCTGCTCCAGACCGCGCTCACCGAAACCGAGCGGCGCGAGGACCGGCCCTATCAGGAACGGGCGCTCGCGGACCTGGCAGAGCTGAAGCTCGAGCAGGGCGCACTCGGCGACGCGGACGGCTATTTCGCTCGCCTGAAGCGGCTGGCGCCCGATTCGACCAACTGGAGTACCGCGCTCCTCGGCGCTCGGCTCCAGTTTGCCCACGGCGACCATGACCGGGCGAGGAAGCGTTACATGGACGTGCTGGTGAGCAGGGGCTTCCCGGATAAGGGCCGGAGCACGTCATACTTTGCCCGGCTGGTGCTGGAAGCGGCGCGCATGGCGCTCGCAAGCGGCGACCTCGCCGCCGCCGATTCCCTGGCGACGCACACCCTCCGCATCGCGCGGAACGAAGGCCACGTGGATTCGCTGAGTACGGTGATTGAGGGGGCGGAGGAGGTACGGGAGGCGGTGGAGAGGGCGAGAGGGGCGTGAGGCATGAGGCGTGGGGCTTGAGGTCCCATGCCCCACGCCCCACGCCCCAAGCCCTCATCTGTCCAACATCTCCCTCCCCTCCTCCCGCAATGTCTCCCGCAGCAGCATCCGCGCCTTCTGCCAGCCGCGCTGGACCGTCCGCTCGGAGACGCCTCGGAAGGCCGCGATCTCGCCGAAGGTGAACCCGCTGAAGAAATGCATGTCCACCAGCTCGGCGAGCGAGGGGTCGAGCTCTCCCAGCTCATTCAGTGCATCGCCCAGCGCTTCCAGGTCCACTCCCGCGTCGGCATCGGGCGATGGCGCCTCGTCGCCCACCAGCGTGATCTCGACATCGCGCCCCCGCTTCCGGGCCCGGCGGCGCCGGGCGAAATCGATGATGAGCCCCCGCATGGCGCGGGAGGCATAACCGAAGAAGCGGGCCTGGTCGGGGTAGTCAGCGCCGGCGCCGGCCATGCTGAGCCAGGCTTCATGCACCAGCGTGGTGGCGCCCAGCGTGAGCCCGCCCCCACCCCGCCGCAAGTGCCGTTCGGCCAGCCGGTGCAGTTCGGAGTACAGCAGGGTGAAGAGTTCATCCCGCGCGGCAGGGTCATTCCCCTGGGCCCGGCGGATGAGGTCATCGAGGGGCATGGAGGCAAGATAGATGGACAGATGGACAGATGGACAGATGGACAGCCACGCATACTGTCCACCTGTCCAACTGTCCACCTGTCCATCTATAATCCCGCCCCATGACTCCGCCTGCATCCCGTTATCCGTCCAGACCAGCATTCATATTCATCTTCATCACCGTCCTGCTCGACATGCTCGCGCTCGGCATCATCGTGCCGGTGCTGCCCAAGCTGATCATCGCCTTCAAGGGCGGCAACACGGCGAGCGCGGCGACGATCTTCGGGCTGTTCGAGACGACCTGGGCGGCGATGCAGTTCATCTTCGCGCCGCTGCTGGGCGCCATCTCGGACCGCTTCGGCCGGCGGCCGGTGATCCTCATCTCCACCCTGGGGCTGGGGCTCGACTACCTGTTCATGGCCGCAGCGCCCACGCTGGGCTGGCTGCTGGTGGGCCGCATCATCTCCGGCATCACCTCATCCAGCTACGCCACCGCCTTTGCCTACATCGCCGACGTCACGCCGCGTGAGCAGCGCGCGGCCAGGTACGGCCTGCTGGGCGCCGCGTTCGGGATCGGCTTCATCATCGGCCCCGCGCTGGGCGGGCTGCTGGGCGGGATCAGTCTGCGGCTTCCCTTCTGGGTGGCGGGCGGGCTCAGCCTCCTGGGCACGGCGTACGGCTGGTTCATCCTGCCCGAATCGCTGGGCGCGGAGCGCAGGCCCCGGGTCGAGTGGCGGCGTGCCAACCCGCTGGGCTCGCTCGCCATGCTCAGGCGGCATGGCCCGATGCTGCTTGGCTTCGGCATCGCCGTCTTTCTCTACCGGCTGGCGCACGATTCGTTTCAGTCGCTCTTCGTCATCTACAGCGATTATCGCTTCGGCTGGACTGCCCGCACCGTAGGGATGGTGTTCGCGGTCATCGGCATCGCCACGATGATCGTGCAGGCGGGCATCGTGCGCACTGCGGTGCGGCGCCTGGGCGAGCGCACCACCATGATGGCGGGGTTCACCTTCGGTATCATCGGCTTTGTGATCCTTGGCGTGGCGCCGACGTCGGCACTCTTCCTGCTCGCCATTCCCTTCTCCGCCCTCTTCGGGCTCACCTTCCCCGCCATGCAGGGGATCATGACCGGGCTTGTGGGCGACGACGAGCAGGGCCGGCTCCAGGGCGCGATCGCGAGCCTTACCGGCATGGCCGGCATCATCGCCCCGTCGCTGTTCAATAACGTGTTTTCACTGGTAATCGATCGCTGGCAGGGAGTCGTGCTGCCGGGGACGCCGTGGTTCATTGCGGCGGGGTTGCTGGTGGGGGCTGTGATAGTCGTAAGTCGTAGGTCGTAAGGGAGTCGAGGGTCGAGAGCCGAGAGTCGAGAGCTCGCCAGGCGCTGTCATTGCGAGCCCCGAAGGGGCGAAGCAACCTTGCAGCCCGACATCGGAGTCCTCGGCGGACCTCCGCCCGTGAGATCGCGGTCGGGCTGCAAGGTTGCTTCGCCGGGACCGCGCTTCGCACGGACCCGGCTCGCAATGACACGCTAGACCCGCGACCTGCATCCCGTGTCCCGCGTCCCGCGACCATCTACCCCAGCCCACCCGCCACCGGCTCCCTCAGCATCCGGACCAGCGGGACCGCCGCGCCGGCCAGCATCGCCGCGACCAGCAGCGCCGCGGACCCTGCGGCAACGGGACCGT
>DASSTP010000083.1:0-4007 GCA_035707845.1 Gemmatimonadales bacterium
CTCCCTGCCGCCGAGCACACCGGTAGGTTCGTCGAGACGGGCCGTGATGTCGTAGGCCACGTGCTGCTGCCAGTAAGGCGTCCGGGGACCGGCCTGGGCCGGCTGCTGGATGAGGGCGGCGAGGAGGAGTGGGAACATTAGGGGTTAGGGATTAGAGATTAGGGGTTAGGGCTTCGAGGTCACGGCGGACGAAAGATAACCCGCAAACGCAGAAGGACCCCGCCACGCAGCGGAGTCCTCCCGGTCAAACCCTGATCCCTAGCCCCTGATCCCTAGCTCCTACGCCCTACCCCACAAGTTGCCTTCTCAACCTCGTCATCCGCCGGCGCACCGAGCCATCATAGACCCGCTCGCCCACGCGCACGATGGTGCCGCCGAGGATGTCGGGATCGACAGAGAACTCGGCCACGACGTCCTTGCCCAGCGCCTTGACCAGTGCGGCGCGGATCTGCTCCCGCATCTCTTCATTGGGCTCACGCGCCACGACCACGCTTGCGCGCACCCGGTTGAGCTTGACGTCGAGCTCGGCCTGATAGGCATCGGCGATCTCGCGGAAGAGACCCTGACGGCCGCGACGCACCACCGCCTGCAGGAAGAGCACAAACTCGCGCGGGGCATCCGGCAGCGCCCGCGCCAGCAGCTCCGCCTTGGCGGCCTTGGGAATCCGGGGCGACACCAGCACTGCCTCTGCCTCAGGCGAGCCGCCCACCGCGTCCGCCACGGCACGGATCAGCTCGGCGAACTGCTCGGTGCGTCCGCTGTGCTCACCCAGGGTGAACAGCGCCTCGGCGTAATTCCGGGCAACGGCCGGCGCCCTCAATGCTGGGGCTCCAGCGTCGCCAGGTAGTCATTCACCAGCTGGCGGTCCGCGTCGCTGTCGAGCCGCTGGCGAATGAGGCGTCCGGCCGCGGCCAGCGAGAGGTCCACCGCTTCACGCCGAAGCTCGGCCACGGCGCGCTGCCGCTCCTCGGCCAGCTCGCGCCTGGCACGGGCCAGCAGTTCTTCCTGCTCCTGCCGCGCCTTCTCCATCACCAGCGCCCGCTCCTTCTCCGCGGCGCCCTGGGCCTCGTTGATCAGCTGGTGCGCCTGGGCGCGCGCGTCGGCCAGGAGCTTCTTCTGCTCCTCCAGCACCCTGGCCGATTCCTCGCGATTCCGCGCGGCCTCGGCGATCTGGGTCTCGAGCGCCTTCTCGCGCGCCTCGACCGCGCCGAGAATCTGGGGCCATGCGAACTTCCACAGCACGGCCACGAGCAGCGCAAAGATCACAATGGTCCAGAACATCAGCCCGCCCTCGACCGTGAGCGGACCGGCCACGGGGGCTTCCTGGAGCGCGAGGGCTGCGAGTAGGAACGTCGTCATGAGAATCTCCGAAGATGGACAGATGGACGGTTGGACAGTTGGACAGTGATCAAGGCTGTCCATCTGTCCAACTGTCTGTCTGTCCGCCCTAGAACGTCACCTTACCCTGAATCAGGAACGCAATAACCGCGACGAAGAGCGCCACGCCTTCGACCAGCGCGGCGGCGATCAGCATCGCCGTCTGGATGCGCGCGCTGTTCTCCGGCTGCCGGGCCATGCCCTCCACCGCCTTGCCACCCGCGAACCCGATGCCGATGCCGGCACCGACCACCGCGAGGCCGCCGGCCAGGCCGGCGCCGATCAGGCCGTAGCCCTTGCCACCCGCCGCCGACGCGACCTGCGCCACGTCCTGCAGCATCGCAAGCATGTGTACCATGTTCTGACTCCACGTACGCTGGAGATTGCTGGTTGTGTGCACCCGCCGCTCGGCGCGCCGACTCTCCGGATCGGCGACTTCGCGGTGACCCGCCATCGCCCCGAAGGGCAGCGGGTATCGGCCACCAGACGGTGGCGTACATGGCCGGAGCTCCGCGAGTGCCCGGGCTCCGGTAAAGCGTCATAAGTCATATGTCATACGACTTATGACTTATGACCTCAGTGCGCCTCCTGCATCAGCCCGATGAACACCGCCGTGAGCAGCGCGAAAACATAGGCCTGCAGGAACGCGACAAACACTTCGAGGAGCATGATGCCCGTCGCCATCAGCGACGAGGCGATGCCCACCGAGAAACTCTTGAAGATGAACGTGAGGCCGATCAGCGCCAGCACCAGCACGTGGCCCGCCGTCATGTTGGCAAAGAGCCGCACCGCGAGCGCAAAGGGCTTGGCCAGCTTCCCGATGATCTCGATCACGGTGAAGATGACCAGCATGATGGGCTTGAGCAGCATGCCCCCCACGCCGCCGGGCAGGCCGTGCGGGAGGAAGAAGATGGTGCCCATGTAGCCCTTGAAGCCCAGCGCCTTCATGCCGGAGATCTCGATCACCAGGAACGCCACCAGCGCGAGCCCGGCCGTCACCGAGATGTTGCCGGTCGGCGTGGCGCCCCACGGCAGGATGCCCAGCAGGTTCATCACCAGGATGAAGAAGAAGAGCGTCAGGATGTAGGGCGCGAACGCGGCCGAATGGGGTCCGGCGTTGGGGAGCACCACGTCCTGCCGCACCCAGAGCGCCGTCGCTTCCATGGCGCTGGCAAAGCCCCTGGGCGGCTTGCCGGACCGTTGCGCTTTCTGCACCGAGCGCCCGCTCAGAATGAACGTCAGCGCCACGATGATGGCGGCGAAGAGCATGAAGACGGCGTGCTTGGTGGGGCTCAGGTCGATGGCGACGTTGCCCACCCGGATCGGCTGCCAGTGCGGGAGGTGCACCACGACGCCGAACGGCAACTCGATCTCGTCCGAGTTGCCGATGTGGTGCAGGATGTCGATTTCCGCTTCCTTGCCCCGCTCCGCCTCGTGCTGGCCGGCGGTCTCGTGCTGCTGGGCAGCAAGCGGTGCGGCCTGCGCAACGCTCGCGAGGCCAAGCACAAGGATGAGGGACAACCAGCGCGCGATTCGCATCATAGCCGTCAGGTGCGAGGAAGTGCCGCCAGCGCCACGACGCCCTCCACCAGGAGCAGCGCCGCCAGCAGGCCGGCCAGTGTCATGAGCAGCGGCGTCGCCGGGAGCCCGAACGCCGGCCCCACCAGCACCGCCATGAGTCCAATCAGGATGAGCCGGGCAATGAGCCCGAGCCCCCAGACCATCAGGAACCGCTGGGAACCCACGGAGCGGATCACCCACCAGCCGAGGGGTCCCTGCACCAGGATGGACGCCAGCACCGCCATCCAGACCGCCGGATGCTCCCGCTCCGGCACCAGCCGCAGGGCCAGCACGGCACCGAGCAGCGCCACCAGCAGCACGAGCGCGGGATACAGAAATCTGGGTCTCACGTACCGCCCGGCCGCTTTCCAGACTGTCCGTCTGTCCGACTGTCCGACTGTCCGAGTTGCTTCAGCATGGACCACATGGCGGC
The DNA here is from genome assembly GCA_035707845.1 of Gemmatimonadales bacterium. GTDB lineage: Bacteria > Gemmatimonadota > Gemmatimonadetes > Gemmatimonadales > GWC2-71-9 > CAMLHP01. The sequence continues at coordinate 3,371 of DASSTP010000083.1, forward strand.
CCCGAACCCGAGGAACGCGCCCACGATGGTCAGCAGCTGGCCGGTGCCGAACTTCCGGTCGGCCCACTGGCCGGCAAAAAGCCCCAGCAGAGTCATGACGACCAGCTGGATCCCAAGGCCGGCAAACCGCATCGGCGAGGGGCCGTCACCACCCGTGGGGGCCTCTGTCACGGCGGCAAAATTAGGCGCTTGTGAAATTTTTCGCAAGGATTTTCGCAAGGCGAGCAAGGCGAGCAAGGCGAGCAAGGCGAGCGAGGCGAGCAGGTGCACGGGGCGAGCGGGACGAGCAGGGCGAGCAGGTCTGGAGGAGGCTGGCATTTCCGTTATCCGCGGCCTCCACCCATCTTCCGGCATGCGGGCGAAACCCCCGGTGCGCGCCGAGCGTCGGGCCTCAGGCGCCGAGCCGCCGAGCCGTCTAACCGTCTAACCGTCTCCCAAATGACCTCTGCCCCTCCCGCCATACCCGACGACGTCCAGCAGCTCCAGCGCCTGACCGCCGCAGGGGCCGACCTTCGCCGCCAGGTGGCCCGACGCATCGTGGGGCAGACCGAGATCGTGGACGGCATCCTCACCGCCATCCTGGCCGGCGGCCATGCGCTCCTGATCGGTGTGCCTGGCCTCGCCAAGACCCTCATGG
>DASSTP010000084.1:0-12643 GCA_035707845.1 Gemmatimonadales bacterium
GTCAAGCTCGACTCCTCGACCTCTCGACCTCTCGACTCCTCAGTCAATCGGCTTCAAATTCCCGATGATCTCTTCCCGGCGCGACTCGAGAAACGGCGCCAGCACGATGTGCTCGCCCAGAGTCTCCATGTCCTCATCCACCCCGAAGCCGGGACCCTCGGTGGCAATCTCGAAGAGAATCCCGTTGGGCTCCCGGAAATAGAGACTCCGGAACCAGTAGCGGTCCACCTTCCCGCTGTTGGGTACGCCCAGTGTGTTGAGCCGCTCGGCCCAGGCATCGTAGTCCTCATCGCGCGAACGAAAGGCCACGTGATGCACGCCGCCCGCTCCCTGCCGGGTAACGGGCAGGTCGGGCTGCTCGGTGACATGCACCTCGGCCCCCGCGCCGCCCGGACCCATCTCGTACACATGCACCGTGTGCGACGCGTGCTCCGGATGGGGATACTGCCGCACCGGGCGCATGCCGAGGACCCGCTGCAGCAGGGCATCGGTGGGGGCGACAACGGGGACGCTCAAGTGAATCGGGCCAAGTCCCCGGATCTGATGCTCCGGCCGGACAGGGCTCCGGTTCCAGGGGAACGCGTCGCCCTGGCCTGCGTCATCGATCAGGGCGAGGCGCTGGCCCTCGGGATCGTCGAAATCCAGCGTCAGTCGCCCATCACGCTCGGCGAGCGTACCGGTAACTCCTTTGGCCTTGAGGTGCTCCAGCCACCAGTCGAGCGACTCGCGACCCGCGACCCGCAACCCCGTCCGGCTGATGGCCCGCGTCCCCCGCCGCTCCGGCGCCATGGCCCAATCGAAGAACGTGAGGTCTGTGCCGGGCGTCCCCTTCGCGTCGGCATAGAAGAGGTGCCAGGCGCCGACGTCATCCTGGTTCACGCTGCGCTTGACCAGTCGCATGCCGAGCGTGCGGGTGTAGAAGTGGTGGTTATTGCGAATCTGCGCCGAGATGGCAGTCACGTGGTGGAGACCGCGGAGTTCCAGTGCCATGGGTTCCTTCAAGGTGAAATATCTTAGTGCTAAGATATACGGCCGGCGGAGTCGGCGCAAGCTGAGAGCTGAGTGCTCGGCGGCTCGGCGGCTCGGCGGCGTAGCTTGCCCTGAGCGCAGCGAAGGGGCGGCTCGGCGGCGTAGCTTGCCCTGAGCGCAGCGAAGGGGCGGCTCGGCGGCTTGGCGGCTCGGCACGGACGAGCGAGCGAATCGTCGCGCCAGAGGGCGCGTCAGTGAGCGGCAGCCCGGATTACCAACCTCGATCGCTGAGCGAACTGCAGCGCCCGGCGGGGCTGCGTCTCGCGAGCGATCTTTCGCCGACGCGCTGGGCAGGTGGCCTCGTCTCCGACACGGTTCGAAACCACCCGCACCACCCCGATGCGGTCATCTTCGTCGAGCGCACCCGCCCGGTCGCTTCTCTCTTGCCCCTCGTCTCTCGACTCCCAGCGCCCACCGCTCAGCGCTCCAGCGCTCGTCTCTCGAGAGGACATTCGCTGTCCCCAGGACAGACACTTTTTCGTGCGTTTTCCTGCCCTCCGAACGTTTCCCGAAGTAACTAGGCAAAGTCTTACAGGACAGCGACTTAGGGGCACGAAAAAAGACGGCGGCGTGGTTGATTTCACGCCGCCGTCGGCCTTAAATTTGCTTTGAGGAATGGGCCTGAGAGGAGTTGAACCTCTGACCTCACGCTTATCAGGCGTGCGCTCTAACCAACTGAGCTACAGGCCCCAACCGTCCCGCATGTCCCACCCTTCAACCAGACCCGGCCGGGCGGGCCGGGAATATAAACACCGGAGTCGGCGAGTTGGTAGCGCCGAATTTCGGACGCAGTCGCATCCGACTTTCGCAGGAGCAGCAATGTCATCACTCATGCAATTCAAGCGCGCCGTCCGCACCGAGGCCAAGCTCAAGATCCTCATTACCGGCGCCTCCGGCTCCGGCAAGACGCTCGGCGCCCTGCGCCTGGCCGAGAGCCTCGCGCCCGGCAAGATCGCCGTCATCGACTCGGAAAACAGCCGCTCGAGCTACTACGCCGACGGCGTCGAGTTCGACGTCCTCACCCTGGCCGATCATCATCCGGACGCCTACATCGCCGCCATGGAAGTGGCGGTCGAGTCAGGCTATGACGTGATCATCGTGGACAGTCTGTCCCACGCCTGGCAGGATGTGCTGGACCGGAAGACGGCCTACGACCGCGCCAATCCGCGGTCCAACACCTACACCAACTGGAAGCTCTTCAGCGCCGAGTGGGACAGCCTGGTGCGCGCCATCCTCGACATCCCGGCCCACGTGATCGCCACGGCGCGCAGCAAGCAGGCGTACGAGCAGGCCGAGGTGGACGGCAAGAAGAAGGTGCTCAAGCTCGGGCTTCAGCCGGTCATCCGCGACGGCACCGAGTACGAGTTCGCCCTGCACTTTGACCTCAACGAGGCGCACAAGGCCGACGTCAAGAAGGACAACACCCGCAAGTTCAACGATCCCAGCCTGCTCTGGGACCTCTGCGACGGCAGCATTGCGCGGGAGCTCCGGGAGTGGCTGGCCGGCGCCGAACCGGTGGCCCGGCCCACGACGGCCACGGTGCGGGCCATCGATGACGCCATTGCGGCGCTGCCGGAAAAGCGCCGGCTGGAAGCGCGCCGCCGCTGGGCCGCGCGGCGCGACCGGGGCGTCACCGAGGAGGAAGCGCGGGAAATGCTCGCGCGGCTGCAGCCCGCGTCCGAGGGCACCGAGGAACAGGCGCTCGCCAGCTGAGCGCCGGGTCAGCACAGTCAAGCGCCCCGTCTGGTTCCGGACGGGGCGCTTGGCCACGTGCTGCCGTGGCTATTCCTCTTCAGGCTCGTACGGAGGATCTTCGTCGAAGTCCTCGTCGTCCTCATCCTCCTCGTACTCGTCATCGTCGGCGTCTTCCTCGTCGTCCTCATCCTCCTCGTCGAAGCCGAAGCCGTCATCCTCGAACTCGTCCTCGTCGTCATCAAACCGACGACGCATGTCGAGCGCCTCCAGCGACGTCTCCCAGGCCAGCATGATCTCCTCCACCACTCAACGGTGTGTTGTCTTGCGTTCCGGGACGAAGCCCTAGGACGCGTGTTCTACCCGGGCAGCTGCCCGGGCGGCCTTCCGGCGATCCACCGCCGCCAGCTGCCGCTTACGGAGGCGGATCGTCTGCGGTGTCACCTCGATCAGTTCGTCTTCCTCGATGTACTCCAGCGCATACTCGAGCGTGATCTGCCTGGGTGGCTCGAGCATGACGTTCTCGTCCGAGGCGGTGGTGCGCATGTTGGTGAGCTTCTTTTCCTTTGACACGTTGACGTCCATGTCGCCGGGACGGGCACTCTCGCCCACCACCATGCCTTCATAGACCAGGTCGCCGGGCGAGACGAACATCTGGGCTCGCTCCTGCAGGTTTCCCAGCGCAAAGGCGACCACGGCGCCTTCGCGGTCGGCCACCAGCACACCGCGCTTCCGCCCGGCCAGCGGCCCGGCCCAGCCGCCGTATTCCAGGAACCGGTGGTGCATGATGCCGGTGCCTCGGGTGTCGGTCAGAAACTCCGACCGGTAGCCAAACAACCCGCGGGCCGGCACCCGGAATGTCATCCGGACCATGCCCTGCCCCGGGTTGCGCATCTCGGTCATCTCGGCGCGCCGGGGGCCCAGCTTCTCGAGCACGGTGCCCATGTATTCCTCGGGCACATCCACCATCAGCTCCTCGTACGGCTCGAGTCGCTCGCCGTTTTCCCCCTCGCGGGTGATGACCCGGGGCCGGGAGACCTGGAACTCGTAGCCCTCGCGCCGCATCGTCTCCATCAGGATGCCCAGGTGCAGCTCGCCGCGCCCGGCCACCGCATGGGTATCGGGAGAGTCCGTGGGCGTCACCTTGAGCGCCACGTTGCGTTCCAGCTCGCGGAAGAGCCGGTCCCTGAGCTGGCGGCTGGTGACGAACTTCCCTTCCCGGCCGGCAAAGGGGCTGTTGTTGACGATGAAGTCCACCGAGATGGTGGGCTCCTCCACCGCGATGCCGGCGAGGCGCTCGGGCTGCTCCACCGAGGCAAAGGTCTTGCCGATTTCGATCCCGTCGAACCCGGCGAGCGCCACGATGTCACCCGCGCTTGCCGACTCTACCTCCACCCGGTTCAGGCCGTCGAACGTATAAAGCTTGGTGACGCGGTTTCGCTCCATCGCCTCGTCGGTGACGAGGCCCGGCTCACCCAGCGGCAGCAGCGCCACCTGGTCACCCACGGCGATGCGACCCCGCTCGATGCGGCCGATGGCGATCCGGCCCAGGAAGCTGGAATGGTCCAGGGTGGACACCAGCATCTGGAACGGCCCCTCGGGGTCGCCCGATGGCGCGGGGACGTGGCGCAGGATGGTGTCAAAGAGCGGCACGAGGTCGCTGCCGGGCTGCTCCAGCTCCAGGGTCGCAGTGCCGGCGCGGCTCGACGTATAGAGAAAGGGTGCATCGAGCTGCTCGTGGGTCGCATCGAGATCGATGAACAGCCCCAGCACTTCGTCGTGCACCCGGAGCGGTTCGGCGTCAGCCCGGTCAATCTTGTTGATGGCGACAATGGGATGGAGCCCGAGCGACAGCGCCTTCCGGGTCACGAACCGGGTCTGCGGCATGGGACCTTCCGCCGCATCCACCAGGATCAGCACGCCATCCACCATGCGCAGGATGCGCTCGACTTCGCCGCCAAAATCGGCGTGGCCGGGCGTATCCACGATGTTGATCTTGACCCCGCCCCAGTGCACCGCGGTATTCTTGGACAGGATCGTGATGCCCCGCTCGCGCTCGAGCGGGTTGGAATCCATGACGCGCTCGGCCACCTGCTGGTTGGCGCGAAAGGCGCCAGCCTGCCGAAGCATCTGGTCCACCAGCGTTGTCTTGCCGTGGTCCACGTGCGCGATGATGGCCAGATTGCGAATCGAGTTTGACACTGCGCTCCATCCTGCGTGACAGCCTGCCCCGTCTCAACCGGGGCCTGAGCGGCGCATATATAGACAGGATGGGCAGGATGGGCAATAGGGTGTGGGGCGTGAGGCGTGGGGCGTGAGGCGTGGGGCGTGGGGCGTGGGAGGACGCGAGACTCGTGACCCGCGACTCGCGACCCTCAAGCCCCACGCCTCATGCCCTAGCCACAATCTCCCCCTTCACACGGAGATTCGACCTCCAGCTGTACCGTCACGTGCCCGATGCCGAGCTCGGCCATGTGGTTGCGGATGTGGCCGAGCACGTCCGGGTGGGCTCCGAGGTCCGGGACGACGACGTGCCCGCTCATGGCGAGCAGACCGCTCCGCACCGTCCAGACGTGCAGGTCGTGCACGTCGGCCACGCCGGCCACGGTGCGCATCCGGCGCTCGACTTCCCGCATCGAGATCCCGGGTGGGACCGCTTCGAGGAGCACGTCCACGCTTTCGCGCAGGAGGCGCCAGGCGCTGACCACCAGGAGCAGGGCAACGAAGACGGAGAGGATCGGGTCTGCCGGCGTCCAGCCGGTCGCGAGAATGATCACGCCGGCCAGGACCGCGGCCGCGCTGCCCAGCAGGTCACCCAGGATATGCAGGTAGGCACCGCGGGCGTTCAGGCTGTGCGCATGGGACCCGTGCAGCACCCGGAGCGAAATCGCGTTCACCACCAGCCCGGCAAGGGCCACGCCGAGGAGCAGGCCGCCCGCGACGGGCCGGGGCACCCGCAGCCGGTGCACCGCCTCGAACACCACCCAGCCCGCGATCACAAAAAGCGCCACGGCGTTGATGGCAGCGGCCAGGATTTCCCAGCGGCGGTAGCCGTAGGTCTTGCGGTCGTCGGCGGGCCGGGCGCCGATGACGGCTGTCAGCAGCGAGAGCCCCAGGGCCGCCACGTCGGTAAGCATGTGGCCCGCGTCGGCCAGCAGTGCCAGCGAGCCCGCCAGCCAGCCACCGAGCGCCTCCACCACCATGAAGGTGGCGGTGAGCAGCAGCACCCAGCGCAGCCGCCGGAGCGGTGTGCCCTCCTCCTGCCCGGCATGCTGATGCGCCTCCATGGACCATCCTTTCTCGCACGAAGACCCGTCGGCCGTTACACTTGAAACCCATGGAAACCGACGGCGGCTCCCGAATAGCCCTGGGTCTCGTGCTGGTCGTGGTACTGGTCCTGGCCAACGCCTTCTTCGTCGCAGCCGAATTTGCCCTGGTGGGGGCGCGGCGCACCCGCCTGGACGAACTGGCCAACGCCGGTGACCGCAAAGCTAGGCTTGCCCGGCAGGCCGTTCAATCACTCGACCGCTACATCTCGGCCACCCAGCTCGGCATCACCCTGGCCTCGCTGGGACTCGGCTGGATGGGCGAACCCGCCCTCGCCTCGCTCATCAGCCGAGTGCTGGGCTGGCTGCCGGACACGGTGGCCGCCATCGCGTCGCACAGCGTCGCCTCGATCATCGCCTTCATCATCATCACGGTCCTTCACATCATCCTGGGCGAGCTGGTGCCCAAGGCAGTGGCGCTGCTCTTCCCCGAGACAATCAGCCGCTGGGTCTCCATGCCGCTGATCGGCTTCAGCTGGGTCATGGCCGTGCCGATCGCCATCCTCAATGGCACCGCCAACCTGCTGCTCCGCCTGATCGGCGTGTCGGCGCCCGGTGAGCACGAGCGGCTCCACTCACCGGAAGAACTGCGCCTGCTGGTGGAGCAGAGCGAGGAGGGCGGCAGCCTGCTGCAGCAGGACGCGCGACTTCTCGAGGGGGTCTTCGAGTTCAGCGAGAAATCGGCGCAGGAGGTGATGACCCCGCGCACCCGGATCGCCGCGCTGGAGCAGGAGCTCACCATCGAGGAGGCGGCGGACCAGGTGGCGCGCCACGGGCGCTCACGCTACCCGGTCTACGCCGAGTCGCTCGATGAGATCGTGGGCATCGTGCACGCCAAGGACATCCTCGCGGCCCTGCGGCGGGAGCCCCGCGGCAACGTGCGCTCGGTCATGCGCGAGCCGCTGTTCGTGCCGGGCACCCGCGAAGTGGAGGACGTGCTGGCGGACATGAAGCGGCTCAAGAGCCACATGGCGGTAGTGCTCGACGAGTACGGCGGCACCGCCGGCCTGGTGACAATGGAAGACCTGCTCGAGGAAATCGTGGGCGACATCTTTGACGAGCACGATTCTCCCGAGATCCGCCTGCAGGAAAAGGGCGTTGCGCTGATTGACGGCGCCACCTCGCTGGGCGACTTCAACACCGAGCACGGGACCGCGCTTGATGATGCCGATTACACCACGATCGGCGGGTGGGTGTTCGGCGCGCTGGGCCGCCTGCCCCGCCCCGGCGACCGGGTCGCTGCCGGCGAACGGGTACTGGAAGTGGCGGAGATGGATGGGCGGCGGGTGAGGAGCGTAAGGTTGGTGAAGTGAGGCTTGAGGCTTGAGGCGTGAGGCTTGGGACCCGGGACTTATGACCTCCCACGCCCCACGCCCCACGCCCCATGCCCCAGGTCCACCGCCAATTCCAGCGCCCGCCGCATGCTCGACGGATCCGCTTTCCCCGTGCCCGCGATATCGAATGCGGTGCCGTGATCGGGCGACGTGCGGGGAAACGGTAGCCCCAGCGTGACGTTCACGGCCTCGCCGAAGCTCGCCACCTTGATGGCGGTCATGCCCACGTCATGATACGGCGCGAGCACCGCGTCGAACTCTCCCTTCAGCGCGCGCACGAAGACCGTGTCGGCCGGGAGCGGGCCGGCGGCGCCCAGCTCGGCGGCCGCCGGCGCCAGCACCCGGCTGTCCTCGTCGCCGAAGGCGCCGCGCTCGCCCGCATGGGGATTCAGCGCGCACACCGCCAGCCTCGGCGCCGCCAATCCAAACCAGTCCCGCAGTGCGGCCGACGTGATACGGCCGGTAGCGACGACGCGGTCGGTCGTGAGCAGCGCCGGCACATCGCGCAGCGGGACGTGCGTCGTCACCAGCACGACCCTCAGCCGGTCCGACGCGAGCATCATGGCCACGGGCACGTCACCCGCGAGGTGGGCGAGCCATTCGGTGTGGCCGGGCCAGGGAAATCCGGCCAGGTGCAGCGCGTGCTTGTTGGCCGGTGCGGTGACGATGCCGTCCACCTCGCCCGCCATTGCCAGCCGCGCCGCCGTCTCGATGGCGTGACCGGCAATGCGCCCCGCCCGCACCGCACGGGCGTGGTCGCTGCCCTCGCCGAGCCCGTGTCCCCAGGTGCCGACGCCCACCCGCCGGCTGGCGGGCAGCGGTGCGATCTGGTCATCGGCACCGACCAGCACGAGCTCCGCGTCGAGCGGCACTGCCAGTGCGCGCCCGGTGATTTCAGGGCCGATGCCCCGCGGATCACCGAGCGTCACCGCCAGCCGGACCGTCACGGCGTGCGAATGTCTATGTAGGTGGACTGCCGAAGGTGATCGAGGTAGCGCTGGGTAGCGAGGTTCTCGGCCAGATTGGTGCGGAGCTGGTCCTTCACATCGCTGTAAACGATCTCACCCGCCGCCCGGCGAGCCGTCACGTCAAGAATGGCAAACTTCAGCTTGCCGTCCGGGCCGGTGAGGTCGAAGGGCCCCACCACCTGGCCGCTGTCGGCATTCGCGACCGCCTGTGCGTACACGGGCGGCAACTGGTCCACCGGCACGTCGTTGGCCACCTTCTCCTCGGACGCGTCGTGGAAGCGCGCCTGGAGCGAGTCGAACGATGCCCCGCTGCGCAGGCTGTCGGCCACGCGTGACGCAAACGCGCGGGCGCTGTCGACGTTGGCGGGCGTGGTTTCCGGGATGATGAGGATGTGCCGGGCGTGGATTGCGGTGGGCTCGGTCCGCTCGAGCTGGATGACGTGTACCCCGAAACTGGTCTCAACCGGGTTGGAGATCATGCCGGGCTTGAGGCTCAGCGCCGCCGCTTCAAACTTGGGGTCCAGCAGGCCGCGCCGAGTCCAGCCCAGGTCGCCGCCCTGGTCCTTGGAGCCGGGATCCTGGGAAAAGCGCTTGGCCGCGGTGGCAAAGTCGCCACCCTCGCGCAGCGCCTTGGCAATCGAGTCAGCCAGCTGGAACGCCCGGGCCCGCGCGGCTTCCGAGGCGCGCGGTGCGATGACGATCTGCCGGAAGCTCACCGTGGCAGGCCGTTCGCCGAGCTGGGTCTTTCCCTCTTCGAACGCCGCGCGCATCTCCGATTCCGTCGGATTGACCGGCTTGAGCTTGCGGGTCTCCTTGAGCCGGGCGATCAATCCCTGGCGCAGGAGCTCGCGGCGCTGTCGATCCGCGAGGAAGCGACGGTATTCGTCCACTGATGCGAAGCCGGCCTGGTGCAGTTCCCTCTGGAAATCGACCTCGGACGAAAACCGGCCGCGCGCCTGCTTGTACAACTGGTCCACGGCGGCGTTCACGTCCTGGTCGGTGACCTTGACCGCGGTGTCACGCCGGGCCGCCTGGACCATCAGCTCTTCGTTGATCATCTGGTCCCGGACCTGCGCGCGCATGCGGGCCGTGTCCGTGGCGGTGCCGAGCTTCAGGTTCGGGTTGCCGGAAAGCACGGTGAACACCTGCTCGTCCACCTGCGACTGCAGGATGGGCTCGTTGCCGACGACCGCGACGATCCGGTCCACGACGAAGGTGGTGTCGCCGTGGAGTGCGAAACTGGTTGAATCCTGCGCCTGCAGCGGGGCGGTCGCGCCCGCGAGCACTGCCGCGAGGATGATGCTACGTGACGTCATGCTGCTCTCCGTATGGTCGCTGGTCGCAGGTCGCATGACGCGTGACCTGCAACCTGCGACATGCGACCTGCGACTCAGTTGCTATCTCCCTGCACCGGCGCCGGGCCCGGCGCGGGCCGCATGGCGGGCGGCTGGGTGGCCGGCGCGCCCTGCGTAGTGTCCGCCGCTTCCTCCGCCTTCTTGCGCTGGGCCAGCTCGAGGCCGCGCTGGATGCCGCCCTGATAGACATGATGCTCGACCCGGTCGCGCAGGACATCACCCAGCGACGCCGGGAGGCGGCGCGCCCGCTGCTTGCCGGAAATGATCCGGTCGAAATAGGTCTTGAGCTTGAGGGCGGCGACCTGATGCCGCTGGCTCGCGGCAATGGTGGAGTCGGTTACATCCGAGCCCAGGCCCATCTCGCTCTTGAGCGAGTCCACCTGCGCCCGATACTGCTGCTGCAGCCCGGCCCATTCCTCGGCACTGGGCCCCACGTGGGCCTTGTCCGCATCCTGCAGCGCCATCTCGTTCTGCGCCACGACCTTCACGTAATGCGCCATGGCCGAATCGGGGAACTGCGGCAGTTCCTGCTGGTAGGCGGGAGGCAGCTCGCCGATCCAGCGCATCAGGTCGCCCACCGTGAGCTTGCCGCCACTCCACGTGGCCAGCGCGTCACTCGACATCCGCGCCGTTTCCTTGTCGTCCAGCGCCTCGCGCACCCGCGCCGGCGCGCTCCGCACGATCTGCAGCTTCTTCTCCGCCGCGACACTGTCGAAATACATGGAGTCCACGCGCGCCTTGACCACCTGCTGGGCCGCATCCACGAACCGGCTGCGCGCATCCGCGAGCGTGGGGCGGCGGATAATGTGATAGCCGTAGGGCGTCTCGATGATGCCGCTCACCTGGCCGGGCGCGAGCGTCCAGCCGGCACTGTCGAAGGAGACCATGTACTGGCCCTTGGCGGCGGGCGGCAGGTAGCCGCTGTCACGGGCGCTGCCGGGATCCTGCGACAGCTTGCTGGCCAGCGCGCCGAAGTTGACGCCGTTCCGGATCTGCGCCAGCGCCGCCTCGGCCTTCTTGTGGGCCGCGTCGCGCTGCTCAGGCGTGGCCGTCTGCGACACGGTAAAGAGGATGTGCTGGAAGACGCGCAGCGGCCCGCTGGTGAAGACGCTGTCGAGGCCGGCATCGGTGAGGCTCAGGTTGCGGGCCACCACCGAGTCGAACCAGCGGCTGGCCTTGATGCTGGTGACCGCGGGCCAGAGCGCCTCCGCGACTGCTGCGGAATCGGCGGGCAGCTGGCGATCGGCGACCGCTTCGGCAAACAGTGCATAATCGAGCCAGAGCCCTGTCACGAACTGGGCGGCATCGCTGTTGAGTCGCACCCCCTTGGGCGCGACCAGGATCTCGGCCAGCCGCTCGGAGGAGAGCGTCATGGTTCCCGCGGAGGCGGCCTCGTCGGCGTGCGCCTTGAAGAGACTCCGCACATCCGAGCAGCCCGTGAGTGCGACCACCGCGACCAACAGCATCAGACGACGCATGCCTGCTCCATGAGGTGAAAGAGGGCCCGGATGTCAGACGGGCGAGCCGGGGGCCTCCGCATGACCGGCCACGACCCGGAGGGCGCGGACCAGTGCGGGGGTGAGCGCCTCTCCGCCCAGGCGCTGGATCCGGAGAGACAACGGTACGGTGCGGCGAACATCGGCCGCCAGCTGGACGTCATCGAGCGCCGCTGACAGGGCGGCGAGACGTGGCACGGCGCCGTCGCGAAACGTGAGCCTGGCTTCATCGCCCCGCAGGGTGACGTGCTGCAGCCCCAGCACCGCTCCCAGCCGCCGCAGGCGACTCAGGTGCAGCAGCGTGGCCGCCGGCTCCGGCAGGGGCCCGAACCGTTCGCGCAGTTCAGCGCCAAGCCCATCAATTTCGCCAGACGACTCCGCCCGCGCCAGTCGGCGGTAGACATCCAGCTTGACGTCATCATCCGCCACGTAGCTGTCGGGCAGGTGTGCCGCCGCGTCCAGCACCACGTCCGGCGGGGCCGGCGCCTCCTCGCCGCGGCCGCGGAGGGCACGCACCGTCTCCTCCAGCCACCGCATGTAGAGATCAAACCCCACTGCGTGGGCATGTCCCGACTGTTCGGCGCCCAGGAGGTTGCCGGCTCCGCGGATTTCCAGGTCCTTGAGCGCGATCCGGTAGCCTGCCCCCAGGTCACTGTGATGCTCCAGCACCTTGAGGCGTTCCTCGGCGTCCCGGTCCATCATGTCGGGCACCAGCAGGTAGCAGTACGCGCGCCGGTGGCTCCGGCCCACCCGGCCGCGAAGCTGGTAGAGCTGCGCCAGGCCGAACCGGTGCGCATCATGGACGATCATGGTATTGGCGTTGGGCACATCCAGGCCCGACTCCACGATCATCGTGGTCACGAGAATGTCCACCTCTCCCGCCACGAAGCGCCGCATGACGTCCTCAAGTGCATCGCCCGGCATCTGGCCGTGCGCCACATCCACCCGCGCGCGCGGCGCCAGGTGCCGCACCCGCTCGGCGATGGTATCGATCGTCTCGATCCGGTTGTGCACGAAGAACACCTGCCCGCCGCGATCCACCTCCCGCGCGAGCGCTTCTTCCAGCAAGGCGTCGTCCCACGGTTCCACGAACGTCAGCACCGGGGAGCGATCACGCGGCGCGGTTTCGATCAGCGAGAGATCGCGGAGACCGGCAAGGCTGAGGTGCAGCGTTCGCGGGATCGGGGTGGCCGTGAGGGTCAGGACATCCACGGCCAGCCGGAACGCCTTGAGCCGCTCCTTGTGGCGCACGCCGAAGCGATGTTCCTCATCCACGATGAGCAGGCCGAGGTCGTGGAACTTCACGTCCTTGGACAGCAGGCGATGGGTGCCGATCACCACGTCCACCGTGCCCCTGGCCAGCCGCTCCAGCACGTCCTTCTGCTCTTTTGCCGTGCGGAAGCGTGAGAGCACCTCCACCGTGATGGGATAATCGGCGAGCCG
>DASSTP010000085.1:0-4107 GCA_035707845.1 Gemmatimonadales bacterium
CTGTGAGCTGTGAGCTGTGAGCTGTGAGCTGTGAGCTGTGAGCTGTGAGCTGTGAGCTGTGAGCTGTGAGCTGTGAGCTGTGAGCTGTGAGCTGTGAGCTGTGAGCTGTGAGCTGTGAGCTGTGAGCTGTGAGCTGAGCGAAGATACCGCTCATAGCTCGTAGCTCGTAGCTCTTAGCTCACAGCTCCTCACCCATTCGGATTCCCGCAGTCCAGCCCCGCCGCATTGAAGTTGGGCTGGACCTGGTGCAGGTAGGGATCGCTGTGCATGTGCTTGACGAACGCCTTGCTCACGCAGGCCGCCCGGGCGTCCACCTTGGCCTGGGTGGTCATCTTCGTCATCAACAGCTGGCTCATGTTGCCCTCGACCTGCTTCCGGGCCCAGGAGGCGAGCAGGTTGTCGTTCAGGCACTCGGTGCAGTCCAGCTTGTACTGGATCCCGATGGCCAGGTCGTGAATCGGCGGCCGCCGGCGCTCGCCGCCCTTCAGCCCTTCCCACTCTTCCGGATGGGCCAGCCGGTGACTCAGCACCGCCTGCGCAAACCGGTCACAGTCATACAACCCGCGATAGTTCTGCTCGCAGTAGCCCTTGGCCTGCGGCACCTCGGCCTGGAACTGGGCTCGATCCGCCGCCGTCAGGCTGGCAGGCGCTGCGGGCTGCGCGGGAGACGCTGCGGGTGCCGCCGGCGCGTGGGCCACCGTGACCACCGCTGCCCCGCCATAGGTCCAGCTCAGCTCGTTCACCTGCTGGTTGAAACGCTCGTGGATAGCCTTCACGAAGAGCATGCGCGCCGAGTCGGCGGCAATGGCGCTCGGGTAGGGGCCCTGGCACGAGCGGTAGGGCAGCGCCGAAATGCCGTACTTGTCGGTCATGATCTTGTGCCAGGCCGGGTTGACGTTCATCTCGTCGGCCTGCTTGACGTTGAAGACCGGGCTGACGTAGGCCACCCGGTTGGCAAAGTCGCGGGTCATGCATACCCACGGACCGGGTGACTGTGCCGCGACTGGTGCGGTGAAGAGGAACGCGCAGACGATCCCTGCCACAACGGGCACCAGGTAGGTGAAACGGCGTCGCATGATCCCTCCGCGACTGGATGGTGGGATTGCCGGGAGCGGGGATAATCTGAAGCGCCGCCGCCAGCCGGCAAGAGGGTGGCGTCGAACGCGCCTTGACGTCCCCTTGATGGATTCGATCGATTCTCCGTCCAACCCCAACGGAGAAGTCCCCATGCGCGCCAGGCGCCTCCCACTCGTCACCCTGCTTACCCTGCTGGCCGGCTGCGGCGGCGACGGGCCATTCGGCAACAGTTCAGGTGGCGTCTTCATGAGCGCCAGGATCGGCAACGAGGAATGGGAAGCCGGATCCTGGCAGCACTGGCCGGTCACCGGCCTTTACCATCGCGAGACCGACCCTCGCTTCTTCGCCATCTCGGGCGTCGGCGTGGTGGGTGAGGATCGGTGGGAGATCGGACTCTACATCCCTGCGAGCGAAGGCACCCACTCCCTCGCCCTCACGGGCCACTCGGGCTTTGTCGTGTATCGGGTGCTGGGCGGCGCCGGCAATGGCTATGGCAGCACCCACTACACGCCCGATTCGCTGGATCCGGGAACGGTCTCGCTGACCCTCTGGGACCCGGAACACAGGATCATCGAAGGCTCGTTCAGTCTCTCGGCCAGGGAGGATGGCACGGACGAGAAAGTGATGATGACGGGTGGGCGCTTCCGGGTCCGTTACGACGACCCGCCTGGTCCCCAGCGCTGAGGGACTGGAAGCGCCGCTACCCTTCGGGCTAACTTGCCTGCATGCATCCGTGGCATCGAGGGTTCAGCCGGCTCGGCACATCCTTCCGCTTTCGCATGACGCTTGCCGCGCTTTCCGCGGCCGCTCTCTTCCTGCGCCCGGCCGTCGTCCGGGCACAGGACCCGATGGCGGGCATGCATGGCCACGCCCAGATCACCATCCCCGAGGGCGTCCTCTACACGGTACCCGATGTCCAGTTCATGCAGGGGATGATCGCCCACCACGCCCAGGCCATCTACATGTCGAACCTGGCGGAGGCGCACCACGCCGACTCCCGCGTGCTGCGGCTGGCAGAGAAGATTGCCCAGTCGCAGATCGCCGAGATCCGCATCATGCAGGACTGGCTGTCCCGAAATGGCCAGACGGTGCCGGACAGCTCATCCTGGCGCACCATGCACATGGCGGGCATGCTGACCATGGCGCAGCTCGATTCCCTCGACGCCGCCACGGGCCCGGCGTTTGACCACGCGTACCTGACCTACATGATCCAGCACCACGAGGGCGCATTGCAGATGGTGAAGGACCTCTTCGCCACCCCCGGCGCCGCACAGGATATTGACGTGAATGTCTTTGCCAATGATGTCGTGACCGTCCAGACGGCCGAAATCGGCGCCATGGAGCGCATGCTCGCCCGGGAGGGCGATTCGTGAGCCAACTGTCGTCAAGCCTTTACGTCCCGATATTCCTCACACGAAAACACGAAATAACGAAAGTACTAATTGGGCAGCAGAAGCAATATGGTGACGTGAGTGGGTTTTCGTGTCTTCGTGTTTTCGTGTGAATTGCCTGGTTGAACGCAGTCCAGCCCCTATCCACCTGGAGCTTTCCGCAATGCGCCTCTCCCGTAAGCTCTTCGCCGTTCTGACAGCCCTGATCGCCGCGCCCTCGTTTCTCTCGGCGCAGACGTATCCCAGCACCACGGATCCGCGCAGCGGGCTCAAGCCCGGCCGGCTCGATGCCGGCGTGGCAGCCGAGAACATGGACCTGGTCTCGTTCTCGCCCAAGCCGGCGGCGTTCGATACGGCGCGCGGGCTGATGTTCATCAACTCCGACCTCGCCTTCAGCGGGCATTACGTCTACCAGGGCAACTTCGCCGGGTTCACCGTCTGGGACGTGAGCAATCCCTCGTCGCCCAGGACCGTGGCCGTGGTCCAGTGCATCACGTCGCAGGGCGACCCCTCGGTCTACGGCAACCTGCTGTTTGTGTCAGCCGAAGGCCGAGCCAACCGGACCGACTGCGGCAAGGGCGGCGTGGAGGATCCCAAGGACCACATGGCCGGCGTCCGCATCTATGACATATCCAACCCGGCCTCGCCGCGGCTGATCAAGAACGTGCAGACCTGCAAGGGGTCGCACACGCACACGATCGTCCCTGATCCCAGGAACAAGGACGTGATCTACATCTACGTCTCGGGCAACCAGGGCGCCCGGCCCGACAGCGAGCTCGCCGGCTGCAAGAACGGCGACGACCCGGCCGACCCGACCAACTCGCTCTACCGGCTCGACGTGATCAAGGTGCCGCTCTCCCATCCGGAGCAGGCGGAGGTGGTGACCGGTGCCCGCATCTTCACCGGCCTGGGCCCTGCCCCGCTGTCAGGCGCGCGGGAGGCGCGGATGGAAGAGCGCGCCCGGGCAAACTCGAACCGGCAGGCGCCACCGCCCACCGGTCCCCGCAACTGCCATGACGTGACGGCGTATCCGGCCATGAACCTGCTGGCCGGCGCCTGCGCCAGCTATGGTCTGCTGGTGGACATCTCCAATCCGCTCAAGCCGAAGCGCCTCGACGCCGTGTCGGACACCAACTTCTCGCTCTGGCACACGGCAGTCTTCAGCAATGATGGCAAGAGCGTGGTCTTCACCGACGAATGGGGCGGCGGCACCGGCCCGATGTGCCAGGCCACGTCCATGATGGAGATGGGCGGTAACACGGTGCTCACCATCGGCAAGAATGACAAGTACACTGAGCACGCCTACTTCAAGATCCCGACGGCGCAGAGCGCGCAGGAAAACTGCGTCTCGCACAATGGCGGGCTCATTCCGGTGCCTGGTCGCGACATCATGGTGCAGGGCTGGTACCAGGGTGGCGTGAGCGTGATGGAATTCACCGATCCCGATCATCCGCGGGAACTGGCGTACTTTGATCGTGGCCCGATCGACGCGCCGCCGCAAGCCGACTCCGCGGCCTCGGCTGCAAGCGCGGCCGCGGGTGGCCGCCGCATGAGCGGCACCATCGGCGGGTCGTGGGGTGCCTACTGGTGGAACGGGCTGATCTACTCGTCGGAACTCGATCGTGGCTTTGACATCCTG
>DASSTP010000086.1:0-5629 GCA_035707845.1 Gemmatimonadales bacterium
CAACAAAATACGGTTTTCCACATCACAAAATGAGACACCAACAGAGGTTGGCGGGGTTGTAGACAATCCACATTGAAGTTGGACAGTTGGACGGTTGGACAGTTGGACAGTAGGACGGATGGACAGTTGGACAGTTGGACAGATGGACAGAAGGGCAGATCGGCAGATGGACAGTTGGAGAGTTGGACAGTGAGGGACGCCGGGCGAGGCATCATCGTTCGGACGTTGCCCATGGATCCGGGTGACAGATCCGGACAACTGACGACCACCGTCCAACTGTCCATCCGTCCAGCTGTCCATCTACTTTCCCGGCATGCACCTCTTCGAACCCAACGCCACCGCCCTGCTGCTCCTGACGGCGGGCGGCCTGCTGGCCGTCAGCGTCATCTTCAGCCGAGCCTCGGCGCGGTTCAGCATGCCGGTGGTGCTGATCTTCCTGGTGATCGGCATGGCGGCGGGGGCGCCGCACCTGGGCGGGATCACCTTCACCGACGTCCCCTTTGCCTTCCGGCTGGGCACCACGGCGCTGGTGCTGATCCTGTTCGACGGCGGGCTCAACACGCCGATGAACGCGGTGCGGCTCACCTGGCGGCCGGCCAGTGTGCTGGCGACGTTCGGCGTGGCGGGCACCTGCGGCGTGCTCGCCTTCCTGGCGCACCTCGTGGGGTTCAGCTGGCCCGAAGCGCTGCTGCTCGCGGCCATCGTGAGCAGCACCGACGCGGCCATGGTCTTCTCGGTGCTGCGCGGGAGCGGCCTGCACCTCAAGCGGCGGGTGGGCGCCACACTGGAAGTCGAGTCGGGCATCAACGACCCGATGGCGTTCATGCTGACGCTGGCCTTCACCCAGAACCTGCTTGCCACCGGCTCGCTCGACCCCTGGCTGGCACCGCTCGACATCCTGGTGCAGATCGCCGTGGGACTGCTCTGCGGCGTGCTGATCGGCATCGGCGGCCGCCGGGTGCTGGCACGGCTCCGGGTGGCAACCGGGCTGTACGTCGCCTTCACCGTGGCGCTCGCCTTCCTCGCCTTCGGCGTCGCGACGCTGGCGCATGGCAGCGGCTTCCTGTCCGTGTATGTGGCCGGCGTCGTCCTCGGTAATGGCCCCCTGCCGCTTCGCACCGGGCTCTTCCGGGTGCACGACGCGCTCGCGTGGCTGAGCCAGATCACGATGTTCCTGGTCCTGGGCCTGCTGGTGAACACCGACGGCCTGATGCAGGTCTGGTGGATGGGGCTGGGGCTCGCGGTGGTGCTCGCGGTGGTGGCGCGTCCCATTGCCGTGTGGCTCTGCCTCCTGCCCTTCCGCTACACCGTCAAGGAGACGGCCTACATCTCGTGGGTGGGCCTGCGCGGGGCGGTACCGATCGTGCTATCGACCTTCCCGCTGCTGGCCGGCGCGCCCGGCTCGGAGCGGATCTTCCTTGTGGTATTTTTCATCGTGGTCGTGAGCACGATTCTTCCCGGGTCCACAGTCGCGTGGGCCACCCGCCGCCTCAAGCTCGAGGCGCCCGAGCCACCGCAGCCGCCGGCGGTGCTCAACATCGAGTCGCGCCAGCAGCTCACTGGCGAGCTGCTGAGCTTCTACGTGGATGACGGCCTGGCGGTGGCCGGCGTGCAGCTCTCCGAGCTCTCATTGCCCGAGGGCAGCGCCATCACCCTGCTCATCCGCGGGCTCGATCTCATCCCGCCGCGCGGGTCCACCAGGATCATGCCCGGCGACCACGTCTACATCGTCACGCGGCCGGAAGATCGCGGGTTCGTGCAGCTGCTCTTTGGTCATCCGGAGGACGACTGACGCTCCCGGCCACACTGCTCGACGACCTCCGCGCCATCGTGGGCGGGCGCTGGGTGCGGCACCGTGACGCGGAGCTGGCGACCTATGCCCAGGACGGTCTTCCGACGCACACGTCGCCGCCGGGCGCCGTGGTGCTGCCGGGCACGCGCGCGGAACTGATTGCCGTGCTGCGGCTGCTGCACCAGCGCGGCACGCCGTTCGTCGCGCGCGGCGCGGGCACCGGGCTCTCGGGCGGCGCCGTGGCACCGTCGGATGCCGTGATGATTGGTCTCACGCGGATGAACCGGATCATCTCGATCGACCCGGTGCGCCGTCGAGCCGTGGTCGAGCCCGGCGTGGTCAACGCCCGGCTCACCGACGCCACGATGCGGCATGGCCTGATCTACGCGCCCGATCCGTCCAGCCAGACCGCCTGCACTCTTGGCGGCAACGTGGCCGAGAACGCCGGCGGGCCGCATTGCCTCAAGTACGGCGTCACCACCAATCACGTGCTTGCCGCGGAAGTGATCCTGCCGGACGGTTCTGCCGCGCGGCTGGGGTCGCGCAGCGGCGAGGCGTGGGGCCCCGACCTGATGGGGCTGTTCGTCGGGAGCGAGGGAATGTTTGGCATCGCGAGCGAGATCACGCTCAAGCTGCTCCCTGCCCCGTCGGCCATTCGCACCTTCCTCGCGGACTTCGGCTCGGTGCGCGCGGCGAGCGAAGCGGTGTCGGCCATCATAGCCACGGGCATCGTGCCCGCGGCGCTCGAGATGATGGACCAGGTCTGCATCCAGGCGGTAGAGGCGTCGATCTACGCGGCGGGATACCCGACCGACGCGGCGGCAGTCCTGATAGTCGAGGTGGACGGGATGGACGAGGCGGTCGAGGCAGATGCTCGCAGCATCGAGCCCCTGCTCCGCGCCAATGGCGCCCGCACCGTCCGTTCCGCCGCCGATGCAGCCGACCGGGCACGGCTTTGGCAGGGCCGGAAGAAGGCCTTCGGCGCCATGGGCCGGATCGCGCCCGACCTGGCGGTGCAGGATGCGGTGGTGCCACGGAGCCGGCTGCCCGATGTGCTCGATGACGTCGCCGCGATCGGACGGCGTCATGATCTGCTGGTGAGCAACGTCTTTCATGCAGGCGACGGCAACCTGCACCCGAACATCAGCTTTGACCGCCGCGACGCGGACCGGGCCCAGCGGGTGCATCGTGCCCTGTCCGACATCATGGCCGCGTGCGTCGCGGCTGGCGGCACCCTGACCGGCGAGCACGGGGTGGGCTCCGACAAGCGGGATTACATGCCGATGGTCTTCGACGCAGTGACGCTGGATGCGATGTGCCAGGTGCGGCGGGTATTCGACCCCGCGGAACGCGCCAACCCGGGCAAGGTGCTACCGGTGCGCGCGTGCCGGGAGTGGCGTGCTGGAGGGGTGACATGAGAACCGAGATCCTGGCGCGCCTCCGGGCGCTGCTCGGCAATGAAGGCGCTTCGGCTGCGGCTGACGGCGTGCCGCGCGCCTTGCCGGACAACGTCGAATCGCTGGCCCAGGTCTGCCACGTGGCGCACGCCGAGGGATGGAAGGTGCGGGTGGAAGGCGAGGGATCGTGGCTCCCGCCCGACGCCCCGGCCGACCTGGCCATCAGCACCCGCGCGCTCGAGAACGTGCTGGAAGTCAGCGCGTCCGATCTCGCCGCCACGGTGCAGGGCGGCGTGCGGATGGACGTGCTCCGCCGGCGGCTGGCCGAGCATGAACTGTGGCTGCCGCTCGATCCGCCGGGCCGTCCCGAGCGCACCATTGGATCGGTGCTGGCCACGGCGACGGCCGGCCCCCTGCGCCTCGGCCAGGGACAGCCGCGCGATTATGTCCTCGGCTGCTCCGTGGTGACCGGCGACGGCCGTGTGGTGCGGGCGGGCGGGCGTGTCATGAAAAACGTGGCCGGCTACGACCTCACTCGCCTGCAGGTGGGCGGGTTCGGCGCGTTCGGCATCATCGCCGAAGCGCACCTCAAGCTCCGGGCAGTGCCGCGCGCCGACGCCACGCTGCTGGCCCGCGGCCAGCGTGATGCACTCACCGCCGCCGCGCGTGACGTGATGGAAGCGTCGGTGCCGTGCGCGGCGCTCGAGCTGTTTTCCCCCACGCTTGCGGCGGATGCGGAGTGGGTGCTCGCCGCGCGCATCATGGGCAGCGATGGCGCGGTGCAGGCCGACGTGCGCCGCCTGCAGGCATCGGCGCAGCCGGGGTGGGCGCCGCTCGACGCGGAAACCAGCTCGGCGTTCTGGTCCCAGACGGCACGCGGTGTCGTGAGCATGCCGGTCACGGTTCGCTTCGGTGTGCTGGGCGACGGACTCGATGAACTGCTGGACCTGGTGACGCGGGACCTGAACGAGGGACTGGTGAGCGCGGGCGCGGGCGGCGGGCTCCGCTGGAGCGGCGTCGCCACCGTGGAACGGCTCCGGACGCTGCGACGGCTCCTGGCTGAGCGGGAGATCCCCATGACCCTGGAGCGCGCACCGTGGGATGTGCGCCAGCAGCTGGGTCACTTCGGGGCATACCGCGAAGGCGTGGGGCAGCTGGTGAGCGGCCTGCGCGACGCGTTCGATCCGGGTCACACGCTCAATGTGGCGCTGGAGGGCGGAGTCGGGGCGTGACGGACACGAACGAGCAGATCCTCGAACCGCTCTCCACCTGCGTGCACTGCGGCTTCTGCCTGCCGGCGTGCCCGACCTACCTGGCCACGGGAGATGAATCGGACAGCCCGCGCGGCCGCATCCTGCTGATGCGGGCGCTGGCCCGCGGTGAGCTCCCACCCGATGACGCCGGACTCAACGATCACCTGGATGCCTGCCTCGGGTGTCGAGGATGCGAGCCGGTATGTCCGTCGGGTGTGCACTATGGCGCCGGGCTGGAAGCCGCGCGCGACAGGCTCACGCGGGCCCACGGCCTCCCGCTCAAGGCGCGGCTCATTCTCCGCGTATTCCGTCACGCCTGGCTCTGGAAGCCCTTGCTCCTCGCCGCGCGGCTCCTTCGCGCAACGGGACTGCCGGCGGCGCTGGCCGGGCGCACGGGATTCAGGTTTGCGATGGGGATGCTGGATGCAAGTTGGACAGTTGGACAGATGGACAGATGGACAGATGGACAGCCGGCCAGCGGGGCAGATGGACGGAGCCTCCCGGCAAGCGCTGTCCCACTGTCCAACCGTCCAACTGTCCATCTCTTCTCCGGCTGCGTCATGTCCACGCTCTTCTCCCACGTGCATGAAGCGACTGGACGCGCGTTGCGGGACGCGGGCATCGAGATGGATCGGCCCAGAGGCCAGGCGTGCTGCGGCGCGCTGCACGCCCACGCCGGCGACCTCGACGGCGCCCGCGCGCTGGCTCGGCGCAACGTGGCCGCCTTCCGCGACAGCGATGGCCCGATCGTGGTGAACAGCGCCGGCTGCGGCGCGATGCTGAAGGGGTACGGACACCTGCTGAGAACGGAAGAGGCGGAGAAGCTTGCCGAGAGGGTGAGGGATGTGAGCGAGATGCTGGTGGACAGATGGACAGTTGGACAGATGGACAGATGGACAGTTGGACAGGTGGACAGATGGGCAGATGGACAGGTGGACAGGTGGACAGGTGGACAGGTGGACAGCCGGACAGGTGGGCAGATGGACGGATCTCGCCCGCGAGAACTGTCCAACTGTCCATCTGTCCACCTGTCCGCCTTATACGATTCCCCCTGCCACCTCCAGCATGCGCAGGGGATCATCCACCAGCCACTGGCGTTGCTGTCGCGCGTGCCGGGGCTCACGCTCCGGCCGCTCGCGGACAGCGACAAGTGCTGCGGCAGCGCGGGCATCTTCTCCCTGCTGCAG
>DASSTP010000087.1:0-3435 GCA_035707845.1 Gemmatimonadales bacterium
TCGGACAGCGCCTCGCCAACGACGCGCGCCACGTGGCTGCGCTTGAACTTCTCGGCCAGCGTGATGGCCTGGTCCAGGTTCTCCTCCTGGATGGAGCGCGAGAACTGCGGGGCAAACTTCCGGGTCTCACTCTGCGCCCGACGGAACTGGATCGCCTTCGTCACCATGATCGTCAGCGACCAGATGGACATAGCCGCGAGGATGAACACGATGGTCTTGGCGAACGCACCCATCGAGTGCCACAGGGTCAAAAGATCTACACCCATCTGCCGGTACCTCCCCAATGCTGGGATGAAAGCCGCCAGCCCTGGCAGGGGCTGGCGGGAGTTGAATCAACCGCCTGAGTTGAACGATACGCCCTGCTGGACGAGGATACGGGCGGGATGTCCGCCAGCCCGGCCGGGCTTGAAGACACTCTTGAGCAGCATCTGCTTGGCCGACTCCACGAAGATCTGGTTCGTGGCGTTGATCAGCTTGAAGGAATTGGACTCAACGTGCCCGGTCGTATCGATGATAAACTGGAATGTGACCCGGCCCGGCACGCCAGCCATTCCTGGCGGCACCACCTTGGGTCCCGCCGAGATCAGCTGCGGCTGTTCATCGGCCTCTGCCGAGGTCACGACGGTGTTGAGGTCCACCGGCCCGGTGCCTCCCACCACGCCAGTCGCGACGCCGCCCTCGACACCCTTGCCGGTGAAGTCCGACGGGTTGAACGCCTTCTCGTTCAGGTTCACCGGCGGAATGTCCTTCGGGATGTCAGCAACGGCGACCACCGTCTGGAACCCCTTCGGCGGCGGATTGGCGCTCACGATCACTTCTTCCGGCGGCGGCGGTGGCGGCTCCGGCGGCGGCTCCGGCGGCTTCAGGAAGCTCACCGTGGTGTCGACCTTGGGCCCCTCCTCCCGGGTGGCGACCACCTGGGTAGCCTTGACCGCGAGGAAGATGAGCACCGCATGCACCGCGAGCGAGAACAGGGTCTGCCCGAACCTGCGCTGCTTCTTCTGCTTGGATTCAATCAGGTTGTCAAACACGCACGTCCCTCCACAAGGATGGAGCTCGACTACCACCAAGCTACAAGGGCACCAGTTATCAGGCGTTCACCGGCAGATTACAAAAGGATGACAACCAGATGAGGGTCGCAGGTCGCGGGTCGCGGGTCATGTCTCACGCGACCTGCGACCTGTGACTTGTGACCCTTCCCCTTCCCCGCCCCTCGGCAACGTCACCGTAAACGTCGTCCCCCGCCCCGGCCGGCTGCTCACCACGATCGTTCCACCATGCGCCTCGGCAATCCACTTGGTGATGGCGAGGCCGAGGCCGACGCCGGGGCGATCCCCGGTGCGGGACCGCGCGGGGTCGGCACGCCAGAAGCGGTCGAAGATGTTGGGCAGGTCGCCCGGGGCGATGCCGATGCCGGTGTCCGTCACCCGGAGTCGTACCTGGTCGGGCTCGTCCTCCAGCTCGATCGCCACGGAACCGCCGGCCGGAGTGTACTTGACGGCGTTGGTCACCAGGTTGAGCAGCAGCTCGCGGATCCGCTGCCGGTCCGCCGCGAGTGTCACCGGCTGGCTCGGCACCCTGCTGCTGACGTCCACGCCCTGGGCCTCGGCCAGTAGGCCAGCAGTCTCGGCGGCATCGGCCACCAAGTCGCGCACATCCAGCGCTTCCAGCGTGAGCGGCGCCCGGCCTTCATCGGCACGCGCCAGCGTCAGCAGGTCTTCCACCATTTCCGACATCTGGTTCACCTGCTCCAGCGCCTCGTCGAGGGCCTCGATGCTCTCGGCCGGCGTACCTGGATGAGTGAGCGCCCGCTCGACCCCGGCGCGGAGCACCATCAGCGGGGTCTTCAGTTCATGGCTGGCATCCGCCGTGAACCGGTGCAGGCTCCCGAAGCTCGACTCCAGGCGGGCGAGCATGCCGTTGAGCGTGAGCGCCAGCCGGGCGAGCTCGTCATTGGAGAGCGGCACCGCGAGGCGGCGATGCAGGCTCCGGCCGTCCTTGATGGCGTCCATCTCGTCCATGATGAGGCGTACCGGCATCAGCGCGCTCCCGGCCAGCCAGTATGCCAGCGCCACCGCGAATGCCACGATGATCGGCGAGACCACCAGCATGGCGCTGAGGAGGACTCGCGGATCGAAGGTGGAGTTCGTGAACGGCGCTGCCAGCAGGATGGCGCCGATATCCTCGCCTGCTCCGGTCACCGGCTCCACCGACATGCGGACCGCGCCGCCGGGCGCGGCGAGCGGGAGGGTCGTAAACGGGCGAGACGCCAGGTTGGACGGGATCTGGTCCGCCAGCTTGCGAAGGGACTGAAAGGAAAGGGCCCGCGCCGATTGGGAGAGGAAGAGGATGTTGCGCTGCCGATCGACGATGATCAGATAGTCGCGGTAGGCCTCGAAGTAGGCACTGATGCTGGGGCTCAGGGTGGGCCCCGTGAGCTCCGCCTGTCCCGCGGCGGAACTGGCGCCGGACATGAGCGTGTCGTCGAGCACCAGGCGGCCGAGCACCCGGTGCGAGTCCTGCAGCCACCGGACGGCCAGCTCCGCCTCGAGCCGGAGCCGGTTGTCGAGCTCAAGCTTGCTCGGTTTCCGCAGCTCGAAATAGAGCGCGGCGGCAAAGGCAGCAAGTGCCACCAGCAGGGCGGCAGTATACCACGCCGTCAGCTTGCCGCGAATTGTCCGCATGTCAGGGGGTCCGGACCACGTACCCCACGCCGCGCACCGTATGGACCAGCCTGGTGCGCTGGCCCGAGTCCACCTTCTTGCGGATCCGGTTGATCACCACGTCCACGATGTTGGTACCGGGATCGAAGTGATAATCCCAGGCATACTCGGTGATCAGCGTGCGCGACATGACCCGCGGCGAGTGGCGCATGAGGTATTCCAGCACCGCGTATTCCTTGGGCGTAAGCTCCACCGGTTCGCCCGCGCGGCGGACCTCGCGCGTGGCGGTGTCGAGCTCGAGGTCAGCCACCCGCAGCACCGGCGACTGCAGCTGCTGCGGCCGGCGGCCGAGCGCCTCGACTCGCGCCAGCAATTCCTCGAACGCAAATGGCTTGGTGACGTAGTCGTCAGCCCCGGACCGGAGCGCCGTGACCTTGAAGTCGAGCGCGTCCTGGGCGGTGAGCACCAGGATCGGCATGGTGAAGCCGCGGTCACGCAGGGTGCGCAGTACTTCCAGCCCGGTCATCCCCGGCAGGCGGAGATCGAGCACCAGCAGCTCATAGTTCCCGCCCGAGGCGAGGCGCAGCGCCTCCATCCCGTCGTCCACCAGGTCCGCATGGAAGCCGTGTTCCTCCAGCCCCCGCTTGACGTACTGGCCGACGGTGCGGTCGTCCTCGATCACGAGAATCTTCATCCGGTTTCCCCGGCTGCCGGCAGCCGCACCCGGAAGAGCGCGCCGGCGCCCGGCTCACTTTCCACGTCGATCATGCCC
>DASSTP010000088.1:0-7663 GCA_035707845.1 Gemmatimonadales bacterium
GTCACGTCGGTGGCCGAACCCTCATTCTGCGGTTTCCAGCCATCCAGCCCGCCGCCCAGGATATAGTACCGCATGTCGTCCTTGAAGCCGAGCTCACGGCGCACGTAGTCGTTCAGCACCGGCGTGTACGAGAGCCGGATATTCGACATGCTGGGATCGAAGGCGGGCCGCTGTGAACCGTTGTTCATGGTGAACGAGGTGAAGCGGCCGTCGAGCCGGCCCACCGTCCGGCGCTGGTCCCGCAGCAGCTCGGTGTCGAAGAGACCCAGCGAGATGCGCAGGTTGTTCTGCTCGATGACCGACCTCGGAAGCCCGGTGAACCGCGCCAGCGTGTCTACTTCGGCCTGTCGTTCGCTCGCCGTGAGCTTGCTGCCTTTGGCCAGCGCTAGCCGGTAGCCGGTGCCGGCCCAGGCTTCCGCAGCGGCGGTCACCTGCGCCAAGGTCTGCGACTGCAGGTCGGTGGGCAGTCGCTTGTGGTACCACGCGATGGCGGTGTAGGACGGCAGGTAGTAGATGGCGGCGTTGTCCCCATCATCGAGGTTGAAGTCGAGGATGGTCGAGATCAGGGTGATCCCATTGAACGCGATCCCTTCGTCGGCCAGGTACCCCGAGAGTCCCGCGGCGCGAGTGGTGCCGTAGCTCTCGCCCGCGAGGTACTTGGGCGAGGCCCAGCGCTCGTACCGGCTCAGGTAGAACCGGATGAACTCGCCCATCGCGGCGATGTCCTCGTTCACGCCCCAGAACTTCTCCCCCAGCTTGGGCGTCGCCGCCCGGCTGTAGCCGGTGCCCACCGGATCAATGAAGACAAGGTCGCTCTGGTCGAGCAGGGTGTACGGATTGTCCTCGTACCCGTAGGGCGGCGCCGGCAGCCCGCCGTCCGCCTGCAGCTTGACCCGCCTGGGCCCGAACGCGCCCATGTGGAGCCACACCGTGGACGACCCCGGGCCGCCATTGAAGACAAAGGTGATTGGCCGCTTCGACGGGTCGGCGCTGCCGTCACGATCATAGGCCACGAAGAACATGTAGCCCTCAGGCGAGCCTGTCTTCTCGTCGCGGATCGCCAGCATCCCGGTGGTCGCGGTGTAGTCGAGCCGCTTGCCATTCAGCTGCATGCTGTGGTGTGTCACCACCGCGGGCCGATTGGCAATCTCGGCGAGCTTGAGCGAATCGTTCCCGGCGTGCACCGCGGTATCCGGCGCCGGCGCCGCCATGCGGCGGTCCTGGGCAACGAGTGCGGAGGGCAACGTCAGCACGGCGCAGGATACCAGCTGGAATGACAATTTCAGGCGCACGGTTCTACTCCAGAGGGTCATGGGTTATGGGTCATGGCTCGGCGCGCCGACGATTGGATGTCAGTGGGGCGGCCGCAGGCCGCCCCTGCACGGGCCTGACGACATCGCTGGTCGCCCGGTCTTAACTGTCCAACTGTCCATCTATCTCGCCTTCGTCCCCAGCCACCCATCGCGGAACGCCTTCTCCGCCGACGATGGCTGCTGGCCCACTGACTCGAAGGTGACGGCTTCCAGCTGGGGATCCGCTGCGAGGGTGATGCGGCCCTGGCGCGCCGCGCCGCGCTGCTCGAACTCGATCGGGACGGCGTCGCCCGGCTTGTGCGCCGCGAGGATGGCGTCCCAGTCGTCCGACGACGCGACCGGCTTGCCGTCGAGACTCGTGATGCGATCGTCGCGGTCCACGCCGGCGTCGTAGAGCGGCGTGCCGATCTCGGTTCCCTGCATCACCCGCGCCCCGGCGCTGTCGAAGCGCAGGCGAACGTCGCCCGCCCAGGCGGCGTTGGGTCGCGCCGGACGCAGCAGCACTCCCGCCCGGGCCAGCAGCACCGCGAAGTTGGGAGCCTCGCTCCCGCGGATGTAGCGCCGGAAGAAATCATTGGCAAACGCGGGATCACCCACATACTCACCCAGCGTCCGCTGGATGTCGTCCACGGTGTAGGGCCTCTTCACGACGAAGGGCCGCTCGTTGCGGCCGAACCGCTGCCACATGAGCCGCATGAATCCGTCCAGCGACTTGCCGCGATAGCGGCCGCGGATCGTGAGGTCGAGTGCAGTGGCGACTCCAGCTCCCCAGGTGTAGTAGGAGAGGAAGGTGTTGTCGAAATTGTTCGGGTCGATGGACGTCGCCGCGTCTACGAAGGGCGCCTCCAGGCTCGCGCCCATCGGGGTGCGGAACTTCCGCGCATTGGTCTGCATGACGGCGCCCACCTGCCCCGCCAGCCGGCGCAGGTAAGTGGAATCGTCCGAGAGCCCGGCCCGGCGGATGAACAGGGCATCGAAGTAGTTGGTGAATCCCTCCCCGAACCAGAGCGCGTCGCTGGGATCGGCATGCAGGAAGTCAAACGGCTCGATCTCAGCCGACCGGATCCGTTCCATGTTCCAGGAGTGGAAGAACTCATGCGACATGGTGCTCAGGAGGCCCATCGGATTTCGCGCCAGGCTGGAGCTGCTGGAGATGACGGTGGAGTTGCGGTGCTCCATCCCGTCGCCCGAGGCCCACGGCAGGTAATCGGCAATGAAGGTGTAGGTGCCGTTGTCGTAGGGCGCCGGCTCACCGAACACGCCGATCTCTTCCCCCACCACCTTCTTGATCCGTTCGACATACGCGTCGGCTTCGGCGTCGGTCCCCGTGTGGTGGAGCGCGAGCCGCATGGTATAACTCCCGCTGTCCGGCCTCGGCACCGTCCAGGTGCGGAGCGTGAAATTCGAGAGCTCGGTGGGGCTGTCCATGAAGTACTGCAGGTCAGGCGCGGTGAACCGGCTGCTGTCGCTGGTGGGCAGGAGCTGGGTCGCCACCCGCCAGCTGCTGCCAGCCGGCACGTTGAAGGTCACCGCGATCGGGGCCTGCTCCAGCACCGGCGAAAAGGCAAACGTCGCCGGCATGTTGAGGTGCGCATGGGTCAGATCAATACCTGCGTACGTGCCGTCGGCCCGGTCGCCGTACAGCGTGTAGTGGAACGCCACCGGTCCACCCTGGGACACCACCAGCCAGTGGTAAGGGTCAGGCTGGATCACCCGCAAGGATTCACCGCTCAGGTCTTCGGCGCTCACCGCATAGACGTTCTTGGCAAATTCATGCAGCGCGTAGCGCCCCGGCGAGGACCGGCTCATCCAGACCGCCAGCGTGTCGCCCGAGGTGGCGGGAAAGGTGACGGTCACTTGCGCTTCATGATGGACGGCGTTGGGAAACTTGATGTCGTAGCGGACCGTATCCGCCTGCAGTGCGGCGAGCAGCAGGAACAGCATCGGGCACTCCGTTCAGGATGGGAATGAGGGGAAGATGGGCAGGATGGGCGGGATGGGCTAGATGGGCGGGAAGGCGGGAAGACGGGAAGACCGTGCTGATCGCCGAGCTCTCGGCCTGCGACCTGCGACCTGCGACACATTACAATCCACCATGGCCACGCGTACGCTCTCCTACGAAGTCACCGTCCGCACCGAGAACGCGGAGGTCGGACGGGACTTCGCCGCCTGGATGCGGCAGGAGCACATTCCCGACGTCCTGGCCACCGGGCTCTTCAGCGGAGCCGAATTGGCGCAGCTGGATCCGACGACCTTCCGGACTCGTTACCTGGCAGCGAGCAGGGACAACCTCGACAGGTACCTGGCCGAGCATGCGCCCCGGCTGCGCGACGCGTTCGCTGCCCGGTTTGGCGCCTCAGCGAAAGCCTCCCGCCAACTCTGGGAGCCGTTACAGCGCTGGCCGTGACTGCCAATTTGGCAGAAATGCGCGGTATGGTGATTGCCTTGAGGTCGCGAGTCATGGGTCATGCGTCATGAGACGCGCGACATGAGACCTGCGACCTGCGACCATGTTCCCGATCCAAAGGACATCCGAATGGCTTCCAAAATCATCGGCATCGACCTCGGCACCACCAATTCCTGCGTCGCCGTGATGGAAGGCGGCGACCCGGTGGTCGTTCCGAATGCGGAAGGTGGCCGGACCACCCCGTCTGTCGTCGCCTTCACCAAGGATGGCGAGCGGCTGGTGGGCCAGGTGGCCAAGCGCCAGGCCGTGACCAACCCCAAGAACACCATCTTCTCCATCAAGCGCTTCATGGGCCGTCGCATGAACGAAGTGACGGAAGAGATGAAGCTGGTGCCCTACAAGGTGGCCTCGGGCCAGAACGGCCTCGCCTCCGTCGAAATCCAGGGCAAGACCTACACGCCCCCTGAAATTTCCGCCATGATCCTGCAGAAAATGAAGCAGACGGCGGAAGATTACCTCGGCACCAAGGTGGACAAGGCGGTCATCACCGTTCCCGCCTACTTCAACGACGCGCAGCGGCAGGCCACCAAGGACGCCGGCAAGATCGCCGGCCTCGAAGTGCTTCGCATCATCAATGAGCCAACGGCCGCGGCGCTCGCCTACGGTCTCGAGAAGAAGAAGGACGAGAAGGTGGCCGTCTTCGACCTGGGCGGCGGTACCTACGACATCTCTATCCTCGAGCTCGCCGAGGGTGTCTTCGAGGTAAAGAGCACCAACGGTGACACCCACCTCGGTGGTGACGACTTCGACCAGCGTGTCATCGACTGGCTGGTGGCGGAGTTCAGGAAGGATCAGGGGATCGACCTCTCCAAGGATGCCATGGCGCTGCAGCGGCTCAAGGAAGCCGCCGAGAAGGCCAAGATGGAGCTGTCGAGCACCCAGCAGACCGACATCAACTTGCCGTTCATCACGGCGGACCAGTCGGGGCCCAAGCACCTCAACTACTCGCTCTCGCGCGCCAAGTTCGAGCAGCTGGTGGACGACCTGGTCAAGCGCACGATGGCGCCGATGGAGCAGGCGCTGAAGGATGCCGGGCTCAAGGCGTCCGATATTGACGAAGTGATCCTGGTGGGCGGCTCGACCCGCATCCCCAAGATCCAGGAAGTGGTCAAGAGCTTCTTCGGCAAGGAGCCGAACCGCTCGGTAAACCCGGACGAGGTCGTGGCCATTGGCGCGGCGATCCAGGGTGGCGTGCTGGGCGGCGAGGTGAAGGACGTGCTGCTGCTCGACGTGACCCCGCTGTCACTCGGCATCGAGACGCTTGGCGGCGTCACTACTGTCCTCATCCCGCGCAACACCACCATCCCGACCAAGAAGTCGGAAGTATTCTCCACGGCCGAGGACAATCAGACCACGGTCGAGATCCACGTGCTGCAGGGCGAGCGGAAGATGGCCGGCGACAACCGGACCATCGGCAAGTTCCAGCTCACCGGCATCCCGCCGGCACCGCGGGGCATGCCGCAGGTCGAGGTCACGTTCGACATCGACGCCAACGGCATCCTGCACGTGAGCGCCAGGGACAAGGCAACGGGCAAGGAGCAGAAGATCCGGATCGAGGCGTCGAGCGGGCTGTCGGACACCGAGATCGACCGGATGGTGAAGCAGGCGGAGGAGCATGCCTCGGAGGACGAGGCGCGGCGCAGCCAGGTCGAGCAGCGCAACCAGCTCGACGGCCTGGTGTACAAGGTGGAGAAGGACAGCGCCGAATGGGTGGACAAGCTCCCGGCCGATACGAAGAGCCGGCTGGATGCCGCGGTGGAAGGCGGCAAGCAGGCGTTGCGCGCGGGTGACACTGATGCCATCGCCAAGGCGCTGGAAGAGCTCAACTCGGCGTACTCGGCGGCCGGCGCGGCCATGTACCAGTCGCAGCAGCAGGCCCAGCCGGAAGGGGCGCAGCCCGGGGCACAGGAAGCCCAGCCCGAGGGCGGCGCGCCGCCGGAGGACGTCGTCGAAGCTGACTACGAAATCGTCGACGAGAATAAATAACGGTAAGGGCAAAGCCATGGCTTTGCCCCAACTGCATCCGATCTCCCCGGAGCCTTCATGCGTCACATCGCCGCCGTCCTGCTGCTCGCAGCCGGGACGGCGGCCTGCTCGTCCAAGGACAGGCAGGCCGCCGAGCCCATGACCACCTCCGACAGTCTCCTCGCGCAGTACGACACGGTGAAGCTCACCGCCGACCTCACCCAGCTCTCCGACAGTGATCGCCAGCTCCTGCCGCTCCTGATCCAGGCCGCGCAGGACATGGACAGCATCTACTGGCTCGAGGTCGCGGGACCGGTGGACAGTGTGCTCGGCTCCATCACCGATCCCGACCTCAAGCGCCTGGCCCGGATCAACTACGGGCCGTGGGAGCGCCTGAACGAGGACAAGCCCTTCGTACGCGGCGTGGGACCCAAGCCGGCGGGCGCGCGCTTCTATCCGGCGGACATGACCAAGGCGGAGTTTGACAGCGCCGCTGCTCGCGCGCCCGACAAGGGCGTGGCGCTCCGCAGTCTCTACACCCTGGTGCAGCGCGATTCGAGCGGTGCACTGGTGACGGTGCCGTATCACGAAGCCTTCGCCGCTCACACGAAGCACGCGGCGGAACTGCTGCGGCAGGCGGCGGCGCTGGCGAGCGGTACCGGGCTCAAGCGGTATCTCACGCTGCGGGCCGCGGCGCTCGAGTCTGACGACTACCGTGTGAGCGACGTGGCGTGGCTCGACATGAAGGACAACACGGTTGACATCGTCATCGGCCCGATCGAGACGTATGAGGACCAGCTCTTCGGCTACAAGGCGGCGCACGAGGCGTACGTCCTGATCAAGGACCAGGACTGGAGCCGGCGGCTGGCCCGCTATGCGGCGCTGCTCCCCGCCCTGCAGCGCGGGCTCCCGGTGGAAGCGGAGTACCGGAAGGAGAAGCCGGGCACCGACTCGGACCTCAACGCCTACGACGCCGTGTACTACGCCGGGCAGGCCAACGCCGGCGGCAAGACCATCGCCATCAACCTGCCGAACGACGAGCAGGTCCAGCTGCAGAAGGGCACCCGCCGGCTCCAGCTCAAGAACACCATGCGCGCCAAGTTTGACCGGATCCTGGTGCCGATTGCCGACGCGCTGATTGCCAGGGACCAGCAGGCCAACATCTCGTTCAACGCCTTCTTCCAGAACACCATGTTCCACGAAGTGGCGCACGGGCTCGGCATCAAGAACACGCTGAACGGCCGAGGCACGGTGCGGGAAGCGCTGAAGGAGCAGTATTCCGCGCTCGAAGAGGCGCGCGCCGATCTCGTCGCGCTCTACTTCCTGCCGAATCCGAAGCTCGCCGAGCTCGGTCTCGTGCGTTCCGAGGACCAGGCCGACATCGTCCGCACCGAGTACGAAGGGTATACGCGCAACGCGCTCGTGCAGCTCCGGCGCGTGCGTGAAGGGACGCAGATCGAAGAAGACCACATGCGCAACCGGCAGATGGTCGTCCGGTGGCTCATGGCGAACACGAAAGCGATCGACGTCCGGCAGCGCGACGGCAAGTCCTACTACGTGATGACGGATCCGGTGGCCTTCCAGGAAGGCGTAGGGCGCCTCCTCGCCGAGATCCAGCGCATCAAGGCCGAAGGGGATTACGCGGCGGCGAAGAAGCTGTTCGAAACCTACGGCGTGCACTTCGATCCGAAGCTGCGCGACGAGGTCGTCGCGCGCGTCGATCACCTGAACATGCCGTCGTACACCGGCTTCGTCCAGCCGAAGCTGACCGCCGTCACTGGCGCCGACGGAAAGATCACCGACGTCAAGATCTCGTATCCGATGGATCTGACGACGCAGATGCTCGAGTACTCGGGGCGCAGCAAGCCCTGAGGGCCGGAAGCTGGGAGCCGGAAGCTGGGAGCTACCGTGTCATAAC
>DASSTP010000089.1:0-2313 GCA_035707845.1 Gemmatimonadales bacterium
ATGAGTCTCGCCACTTGCGACTCATGACCCACGACCCACGACCCACGACCCGCGTCCAAACCAGATCTCCCCCATGCTCCATAAAGTTCTCATCGCCAACCGCGGCGAAATTGCCATGCGCATCGTGCGCGCCTGTCACGAAGAAGGCATCGAGGCGGTCGCCGTTTACAGCGATGCCGACCGCACCAGTCCGCACGTGCGGGCCGCCGATTTCGCCGTGCCACTGGGTGGAAATGCGCCCGGCGAGAGCTATCTCGACATTGCCAAGCTGCTGGATGCCGCTCGGCGAAGCGGCGCCGATGCCGTGCATCCCGGCTATGGCTTCCTGGCTGAACGCGCTGCCTTCGCCACGGCCGTGGAGGACGCGGGGCTGGTGTGGATCGGCCCGCCACCCGCCGCCATCGCGGCGATGGGCGACAAGACCGAGGCGCGGCGCCGAATGGCCGCGGCCGGCGTGCCGATCGTGCCCGGCGGCTCGGCGCCAGTGACGAAGGCCTCGGCGGCGCTCAAGCTCGCGAGGGAAATCGGCTTTCCTGTCATGGTGAAGGCGGCGGCCGGTGGCGGCGGCAAGGGCATGCGCGTGGTGCAGGAGGAAGCCGGGCTCGCACCCGCGCTCGAAACCGCAGCGTCGGAGGCGCTCAAGGCCTTCGGTGACGCCTCGGTGTATCTCGAGAAATTCATCGAGCGCCCGAGGCATGTGGAAATCCAGGTGCTGGCTGATCACGAGCGCACCACCCACCTGGGCGAGCGCGAATGCTCCATCCAGCGGCGGCACCAGAAGCTGGTGGAAGAGGCACCGTCAGTGGCGGTGTCGGCCGCGCTTCGGGCGGAGATGGGAGCGGCGGCCGTGGCCGCGGCGGAGGCGGTCGGCTATCGTGGCGCTGGCACCTGCGAGTTTCTCCTTGGCGCCGGCGGCCGGTTCTATTTTCTCGAGATGAACACCCGCATTCAGGTGGAGCACCCGGTCACCGAGCTGGTCTACGGCGTGGACCTGGTGCGCGAGCAGCTGCGGATTGCCGGTGGCGAGCGGATGCGGGTGCACGCCGGCACGCTGCATCCTCGCGGCTGGGCCATGGAGTGCCGCATCACCAGCGAGGACCCGGCGAGCGGCTTCCTGCCCACCACGGGCCAGGTGTCGTGGCTCCGGCCGCCGGCCGGCCCCGGGGTGCGGTGGGATTCAGGCATCGAGGTGGGCAGCGAGGTGACGTTGTACTACGACTCGATGCTGGCCAAGCTGATCGTCTGGGCGCCCACGCGCGAACAGGCGATGGGCCGGATGCGCCGGGCCCTGCAGGAGCTGCAGCTTCACGGAGTGGCAACCAACCAGCAATTTCACGCGCGACTCCTCGCAGACCCCGCCTTTCTGGCCGGAGACATTGACATCCAGTTTCTCGACCGGCGGCCCGACCTCATGCAGGCCGAGCTCGATGATGCCGAGCTCACGACGGTCGCCATCGCCGCGGCGCTGGCGGAAGATGAACATCGCCGCCGGAAGCGGGTGCCGCTCAATGGCACGTCTGACGTGACGGAATCCGAGTGGGCACGACTGAGCCGGCGCGAAGCGCTGCAGTAGAGATCCTGCGCATCGCGGGCGGCGGGGACGGCGTGGGACGCCTGCCGGACGGCCTCACGGTCTTCGTGCCCCGCTCGGCTCCCGGCGACCAGGTGGCCCTGCGCGAGGTGGAGCGGAAGCGCGGATTCGCCCGTGCACGAATCGCCCAGATCCTCAAAGCGGGACCGGGGCGGGTCGAGCCGCCCTGCCCGCACTACACCCGCGATGCCTGCGGTGGCTGCCAGCTCCAGCACCTGGGCGCATCCGCCCAGCGGGACGCGCGCCGGCGCATCGTGGGCGATGCACTTCGCCGGATCGGCAAGCTGGAGGTCGAGGATCCGCCGATCGAGCCGGCAGCGGACGAGTGGGGCTATCGCACACGACTCTCGCTGCACGCTGTCGGCGGGCGCATCGGCCTTCGCCCGCTCGGTCGCCCCGCCGACGCGTTCGAACTGGACCGCTGCCTGATTGCCCATCCCGCACTGCAGGAGCTGTGGCTCCTGCTGAAGCGCCACCGCTCACTGCTGCCCGAGCGGCTTGTGCGCCTCACCCTCCGGCTGGGCCGCGATGGCACCCGGCACGTGATTGCCACCATCCCGTCCGGAGTGACCTGGCGCCGGGCCGACGCGCTGGCGTCCGCACTCTCCGACGAGGGTGTGACGGCGACACTGTGGGCCGCGGCGGAATCCGAAGCTGCCCGACCGGTCGCAGGAGCGGCATCTGGCTCCTCGGCAACGAGCTTTGAACAGGTGAATCCGGCG
>DASSTP010000090.1:0-7818 GCA_035707845.1 Gemmatimonadales bacterium
TGACGCGCCCAGCTGCAGGCCATTCACGGCCAGCAGCACCAGCGAGCCGATGCCCAGGAAGATGCCTCCGGCGAAGCAGTAGAGCGCGACCCGCACATTGTTGGTGATGATGGCCGATGCCATCGCGGGACGGACTCGTGCGGCGACTTCGACGTAGCGCTTGCCGGTGCCGCGCGCTGCGCGTCCGGCTTCGGCGCGATCCAGCATCACGGCCGGCAGTACAACCTCAGCGAGCTGGGGCTTTTCTCGCAGCATCCGGTAGCCCACTGCCGCCGGCACGGCAAACATGAGGCAGGCAAGGACGACTTCGCGCCAGGCGCCGACCACCGCGGCCGGGCATTCACGTGATACGACTTCCCAGGCCCGGCGCAGCGCATGGCCGTCGTTGCGGTAGAGGGCGCTGTGACCGGCCGCCACCAGCCGGTCCACCCGCTCGATGACGCGAGCCTCGGCGCCATAGGTGCGAAGCCGGGCGAGGTCGGCTGCGATCTCACGGTAGCGCGCGGCAAAGTCGGGCAGCTCGGCGGGGGAGAGGTCATCGAGGCCACGACGCTGGACCCGTGATGCCAGTGCGTCGAACTCGTCCCATCGCGATGCCTGCCGGGCGATGAGCTGCCAGGCGGGCCCGCCGCCGCGGGCAGTGAGTCCAGTGGCTCGGCGGCGCCGTTCGCGCTCCAGCAGGGTATCGAGCCGCCGCGGTAGCGGCTCATCCGGTGGGACATCGCGCAGCGCGCCGGCGAGCTGCTGCGCCAGGCGCGCGGCCAGCTGGTCCCGCGCGTCGGGGAGCAGCTGGGGCGCGCGCTCGACGAAGGCCTCGAGCAGCTGGAATTCGCGGTCGCTGAGCTCTGGTGCACCGATGGCGGGCTCGGACGCCTCTTCCCGGTCGTCGCGGTCGCGGATGACTTCGACCGGCCGGTCGCGGATGACCACCGTGCCGCCGACGATGTCGCCCAGGCGCCTGCCGCGCGGGTGGAGTACCACGAGGAGTGCCCCGCCCAGGTATGGCGGCGGCAGGAAATCGGCGATGCGAAGCAGGTTGCGCAGCACCGCGCCTGAGCGAGTCACTGCGTGGCCCGACTCGCTCACCACGCGGAGGCCGAGCCAGCGCTTGCCCGGCGTCTGGCCGTGCCGGAACGCCTCGAAGAAGATGAAGTAGCCGTACCAGATGGCGAAGGCGACGCCCAGCATGAGCGCGCCCGCGAGCGGGCCCAGGGCGGTGGCGCCGATTCCGGTGAGCACGAACACGAGACTCAGCGCGACCACGAGCGCGACGACGATCGCCTGGTCCAGGAAGGCGGCGGCGGCACGCGAGCCGATGCCGGCGATCTCATAGTCGAGCGCCACATGCTCCGGGGTCTCGACCACGAGATGCTTGCGCAGGTCGGGCGGGGCAGCTGCTGGTAGCGGCATGCCTTGAACGTACTGCGGGTGAGGACTCGCGCGGAAGCGAGGGCGGGGGCATCTTTGGTCGAGAGGTCGAGAGGTCGAGGGGTCAAGACGACAAGCTGGCCGAGCGCACCAAGGGCCAACAAGTCAGCTGCCTGCTCGACCGCTCGACCCCTCGACCCCTCGACCGTCCGCGCC
Organism: Gemmatimonadales bacterium; assembly: GCA_035707845.1. GTDB lineage: Bacteria > Gemmatimonadota > Gemmatimonadetes > Gemmatimonadales > GWC2-71-9 > CAMLHP01. The sequence continues at coordinate 1,585 of DASSTP010000090.1, forward strand.
AGGATACGCATGCCCGACGTAACACTCCGCCCGCTCAGCTTCGGCGAAATTGTTGACCATGGGGTGAACCTGTTCCGGCGGCTCTTCGTGCCGCTGGTGCTGGTGCAGGTGATCTGCACCGGCATCATTGTTCCGTGGCAGGCCTTCCTGGCTGGCAGCGGCCGGCAGATGTCGCTGCTCTATTTCCTGATGCTGGTGGCGTCCTTTGTGCTCTCCGGCCTCGCGAGCGCGGCCGTGGCGCTCATTATCTCGGAGAATTACCTGGGCCGGCGGCTGGACGCGATGCGTGCGCTCCAGCTTGCGCTGCCCAAGCTCGGTGCCGTCATCACGCTGTCCCTCGCGGTTGGCCTGGTGCTGGTGGGGGCGGCGCTGCCGGCCATGCTGGCCATGGGCGGGGCCTTTGCGTTCATGGCGCCGGCATTCACGGGCGGCCAGGTGGGCGTGAACATAGGGCTGGCCGTGCTCCTGATGCTGGGTGGCATGGTCCTGCTGCTCCTGCCGGTGTTCGTCTTTTCCGGGCTGGCACTGTCGACGCCGGCGCTCGTCCTGGAAGACCTCGATGCCAGCACCGCGCTCAGCCGCTCGTGGAAGTTGACAAGAGGGTCGCGGCTCCGGGTCGTCGGGCTGATGATGATTTCGAGTGTCATCATCATGATCCCGATCATCGCCATCGGATTCATCGGCGGCATCTTTGCCGCCAGCGGGGCTCCCGGGCCGGGCAGCGTGGGCACCACGGTCGCGACCTCGATTGCCACGCTGGTCTTCACGCCGCTGGTCTATTGCGTCCTGACGCTCCTGTACTACGACCTTCGCGTGCGGAAGGAAGCCTTTGACCTCGAAGTTCTCGCATCCTCCCTCTCCGATTGACGGCCACGCTCGTCGCACCTGATTCGCTCCGCGCCGCGCTCGACTCGGTTTTCCGCTCGCCGGCGTATGAATGGCGCAACCCGGACGTGGCGCTCTCGTGGCTGCGGGAGCGCTGGCTGGCGCTACTGGCGTGGCTGGGCACGCTGCGCGACGCGAATCCCATCATCTATCGCATCTTGATCGCGGTCCTGGTCGTGATGCTTCTCGCCATCCTGCTGCACGCGGCATGGGTGCTCTATCGCACCGCCCGCCGCGCCGATGACGGTGCCGGTGCCACTGCCGAGGCCATGGCGCTGCCCGCGCGCGGCGCAGCCTGGTTCAGCGCCGAAGCGGACCGGCTGGCGCGCGAAGGCCGGTATGCGGACGCGGTCCAGGCAGCGTTCGTGGCGCTCGCACGCCGGCTGGACGAGCTCGGGCTGCTGCAATACCACGCGTCCCGTACGCCGGCGGAGTGCGTGCGGGACGCCCGACTGCTGGAGGATGATCGATCCCGGCTTCGCCGCCTGGTCACCGAGCTGTACCGCGCGGCATTCGGTGCCGGCGCATTCGGTGCCGAGGAGTACCAGCGCTGGCGGGCAGAGGCAGACGGAGCATGGCATGCGCCCGCGCACTAGCCTGCTGCTGGCAGCGGCCGGGCTGGTGGTTGTTGCCTGGGTGGCGGCCTCGCTGGGCGAACGCGAGGCGCGGCCGGCAGACCGCGACCTGCGCCGGTCAACCCTGCTGACCGGACCAGCTGGCGCCCGCGCGTGGGCCGATGCCCTCGGCCTTCTCCATGTCCGGCTGACGCGCTACCGGCAGCGTCCCCGTGATCTCTCGGCACCCTCCGACAGCGTGATCTTCGCCGTGCTCGATCCGGCCGTCCCGTTGAGCGGCATGGATGGACTGTGGCTCGCCACCTGGCTCAAGGAGGGGGGCAGCGTCCTCGCGGCCGGCCCGGGGAGCAACGCCTTCCTCAAGTGTTTCGGCCTCAGCGCGCAGCCCCACTACGGCAGGGCCGCATACCTGCACGGTGACTCCGTGCCGGTCAATTTCCTGCTCACGGTGGCGGACAGCGAAACCGGCGGGCAAGGCATGAGCGGAATCCCGGCCTGCTCCGCGGGCGCCTATACTGCAGACACGTTGCTCGCCCTGCCCACCGGTGAGCCGGTGGCGTTGCGCGTCCGGCCGGACTCGGGTGGCCTGGCGCTGCTGGTGGCGGACGGCGGCCTCTTTGCCAATCGCACGGTGCGCGAGACTGCAGCCGGCGAGTTCACGCTCGGCCTTGTGAGTGGTTCGTTCACCCACGTCATCGTCGATGAATACCATCAGGGATTCGGGCCCGGCGGCGGGATGCTCAGCGCTGCTCGGCAGTGGCTGGTGACCACGCCAGCCGGGTGGGCCATACTTCAGCTGGGTGTCGTGGCCACCATTGCGCTCCTGCTGGGCGCCATCCGATTCGGTCCGGCCCGTCATGTGATCGTCCGTCGTCGACGCTCTCCCCTGGAGCATGTGCACGCGCTCGCCACCGCACTGGCCGCGGCTGGTGGCCACGAAGTGGCGGTGTCGCTGGTGGTGCGCGGCCTCCGGCGCCGGCTGTCTCATGGCGGCAGTGCGCATGGCGGCGCCACGCGTGACTGGCTGGTGACGATTCCCGCGCGCACCCGCACGGCGCGAGGCCGGGATGCCGCCGAGCGACTCATCACCCTCACCCGAGGCCGGGCGGATGCACACAGCGTCCGTCAGGCCGCCCTTGCCGTGGAGGATGTGTGGCAGGATCTGACTCCCTGATGCCGGACGCCGACATTGCCGCCCATGCCGAGACTGGTACTCGGCTGATCCAGGCAGTGAGCAGCGTGGTCCTGGGCCAGGAGCGCGCGGTGCGCGAGGCGCTCGGTGCACTCATTGCCCGGGGCCACGTCCTGCTCGAGGGCGTCCCCGGCACCGCCAAGACGCTGCTGGTTCGGGCGCTCTCGGAGAGCCTCAGTCTCGGGTTTCGCCGCATCCAGTTCACGCCCGATCTCATGCCGTCGGACGTGACGGGCGTGAGCATCCTGGGTGGCGACGGCCAGTTCACCTTCCGGCCCGGGCCGCTGTTCGGCGACCTGGTCCTTGCGGACGAGATCAATCGTGCGCCGGCCAAGACCCAGGCGGCGCTGCTCGAGGCAATGCAGGAACGCCGGGTCACGGTGGATGGCGTATCCCATGAGCTGAGCAGCGAGTTCACCGTGTTCGCTACCCAGAACCCGGTGGAGTTCGAAGGGACCTATCCGCTGCCCGAGGCGGAGCTGGACCGATTCCTGGTCAAGGTCGAACTTGGCTATCCCGACGCCACGGTGGAGCAGGACATCCTGCATCGCGTGCTCGGGGGATTCGAGTCGGACCGGCCGGCGAGCTACGGCATCACGCCAGTGCTGGACCGCGATGGGCTGGCGCGGCTGCATGTCGCCTGCACCCGGGTGCATGTGGAGGCGTCACTGGTTCGCTACATCACGGAAATCGTGCGAGCGACCCGTGACACCGCAGCGCTCACGCTTGGTGCCTCTCCCCGCGCGAGCGTAGCGCTCCTCCGGATGGCCCAGGCCTCGGCGCTCCTCGACGGGCGGGCGTTTGCCACCCCGGATGATGTGAAGTCGGCGGCACCGGCGGTGCTCCGGCACCGGATCGTGGTGGCGCCGGAACTGGAGCTGGAAGGTGTACGGGCGGATAGCGCGCTGGCGTCGGTGATCGAGCGCGTCACGGTACCATAAGGTCGCAGGTCGCAGGTCGCAGGTGGCGACGGTCGAGACCTGCGACTTGCGACCTGCGACCTGCGGCCCAAGTTCAAACCAACAGGAGTCTCCAATGCGTGCAGTTGCAGTCCTGTCCCTCATCACCCTCACCGCCGTTCCGCTCGCCGCGCAGCAGCCCGGGCGATCGGTCCGGCGCACCGTTCCCATTACCCGCGGGTTCGAGCACGCGCTGGAGGCGGGGTCCCGTGATTCGTCGGGCTCACCCACTGCGAAATATTGGCAGCTCACCACCGATTACGTCATCAACGCGAGACTCGACCCGGCCACCTCGACCGTGACCGGCAGCGAGCGGATTACGCTGAAGAATCCGTCGCCCGATACGATGAAGGTCGTGATGCTCCGCCTGTACCAGAACCTGTTTGCGCCCAATGTGGCGCGCTCGTCACCGGTGGCGGCACTGACCAACGGAATCACCGTCTCGTCGCTCGTCGCCAACGGAGACACCGTGGCCCCGGATGAGGACTGGAAGCAGTCCACCGTGGTCCCGGTCAAGCTAGCGACTCCCATCCTGCCGGGCGCGACCGGCACGTTCGAGGTGAGCTGGTCCTTCCAGGTTCCCAAGGTACCGGATGGTGTGCGGGGCGACCGGATGGGCAGCTGGGGCACGCGCCTGTTCCAGGTGGCCCAGTGGTATCCCCAGATCGCGGTGTACGATGACCTCCGCGGCTGGAATACCGATCCGTACCTCGGCGACGCCGAGTTCTTCAACAACTTCGGTTCCTTCGACGTGAAGCTGGATGTGCCGGCAGGCTGGCTCATCGGCGCCACCGGCGTGCTGCAGAATGGCGCGGACGTGCTGACGGCGACAGTGCGGCAGCGGCTGGCGCGTGCCACGGCGAGCGACAGCCAGATCGTGATCGTCGGGCCAGGCGATCGCGGGGCGGGGAAGGCCACTGCCGCCGGTGAGCGGCTGGTCTGGCACTTCACCGCGGACAGCGTCGCCGATTTTGCCTGGGCCACCTCGAACGAGTTCGTGTGGGACGCCACCCGCGCCACCATTCCGGGCAAGGGTCCCATCCCGATCAACATTCTCTACCTCCCGGAGCACAACCGTTACCGGCAGACGGGCGCGTATGCGCGGCACGCGCTGGAGTACTACTCGAAGCTCTGGATGCCGTATGCCTGGCCGGCGTTCACCCAGGTCGATGGTCCGGAGGGCGGCATGGAATACCCGATGCTCACCTTCTCGGGCTCGGGCTTCGGCGTCACGGACCATGAAATCGGCCATCAGTGGTGGCCGATGATGGTGGGTGTCAACGAGACCTGGTATGGCTGGATGGATGAGGGCTTCAACCAGTACATGAATGATCTTTCCGGCGCGGCATTCCGGGACACGACACCGCGGCTCAACGGGGCGGGCCGCAGCTACGGACGCATTGCCGGGCTGGAAGCCGAGCCGCCGATGATGTGGGACGCCAATTACGATGGCCCGATGTACGGGTTCGTGACGTATGGCAAGGCGCCGCTCATGCTCTCGATGCTTGGCGCCGTGGTGGGAGATTCCGCCGTGCAGCGGGCAATGAGCGGCTACGCGCGTGCATGGCGCTTCAAGCACCCGTCGCCGTGGGACTACATGTTCTATCTCGATCACGCCCTCAACCGTGATCTCGGCTGGTTCTGGTACTACTGGCTTTTCACCACGGCGAGCGTGGACAACTCGATCACCAACGTGAAGACCAATGGTGGGCAAGTCACCGTGACGGTCCGCCAGGAGGGCGACATGCCGTCACCCATCGTGCTGGACTTCACCTTCGCGGGGAGCCCGCCGTCAATCAGCGGCCTGAAGAACGCGACGGTGTCGGGCAACACGGTCCGGGTCACCTACCCGGTGGATGTCTGGTTCGACGGTCATCGAACGTTCGACGCGGTGATGCCGCTCAGCGGGCAGAAGATCACCAAGGTGGTCGTGGACCCTGATGCCCGTTTTCCCGATTCGGATGAGGCCGACAACGTCTGGCCTCGCCCGGCTGCCGGCGGGAACTGAGGCCACGCGTGCTGCTGCCCACGCGCCGGTGGCTGGTCGTTGCCTGCCTGCTCGCGCTGGTGGCGCTGGCTGGCTACATCTGGGAGCCCGCCCTGGCGCTCCTGCTCCTTCTGGATGTTGCCTGGATCGGATTGCTGTTCTGGGATGGTTGGCGTGCGCACCGCGTTCCGCTCACGGTGGAGCGCGATGCGCCGCCGGCCTTTTCAGTTGGCCGCACGCTGCCGGTGTGGTATCGCTGGACCGCCAACCTTTCCCGGCCGCAGGAGCTTCAGGTTCGCGAGCTGATGCCCGCGCCGTTGGGAGGAGCCAGTCTCCCCACGCGCACCCTGCGGCTGCTTCCAGGTATCACGCGGGAGCGCCTCGATGTGACTCCCGTCTCGCGCGGCCGAGGAGCGGGTGGTGCATTGTCACTGCGCCGGAAGGGCCCGCTCGGGCTCGCTTGGCGGCAGGAGCGAGCCGGCTTGCCGTGGGAGGCGACCGTGTTCCCGTCGCTCACCGGCGCGCTCACCAGGGGTCTCCCGGCGCAGGCCGTGCGGCGCCGGGAAGCGGGACTCCGGAGTATCCGGCGCCCCGGCGAGGGCCGGATGTTCGAGGGGCTCCGCGAATGGGTGCCCG
>DASSTP010000091.1:0-4097 GCA_035707845.1 Gemmatimonadales bacterium
TGGTCTCGGTGCGCACCTTCGGCGAACGGGGCCGGCGGGCCGGCGGCAAGGTGACACGCGCCTTTTCCTTCGGCGCACTCGGCTCGCAGGAGATCGCGCCCGGCTACATCGCCGCTGCGTGGAAGCGTGCCGACGTGATCCACGTTCACCATCCCCACTCCCTTGCTGATGTCGCCTGCCTGCTCCGGGCCGGCCGGACACCGGTCGTGGTCACGCAGCATGCCGACGCCAAGCGCGGCCTCTACCGTCCCGTGGCCCGGCTGGTGCTGCGGCAGGCCAAGGCCATCGTGGTGCCCAGCCGGGCGCACGTGGCCATGTCGGTGGAGCTCCGCGGCTTCGAGTCGAAGGTGGAGGTCATCCCATTCGGGATCGATGAGACACGGTGGGACGTGGTTCCGCCGCCGCCTCCCGATGCCCCTCCGCGGGCGCTCTTCATCGGGCGGCTCGCCGCGTACAAGGGGCTGGACGTGCTGCTGCGGGCGCTCGCGCTGGTTCCCGAGGTGCGGCTCGATGTCGTGGGCTCGGGGCCGGAAGGCCCGCGCCTGCGCACCCTGGCCCAGGCGCTGGCGGTGACGGACCGGGTGCGCTGGTTCGGGGAGTACCCGGACGAAGACCTGACCCGCCGCATGGCGGACGCCGACTTCCTGGTGCTCCCCTCGGTGACAACGGAAGAAATGTTCGGCCTGGTAGTCCTGGAGGCGATGGCGGCGGGACGGCCCGTCATCACGACGGCGGTGCCGAGTGCGGTGCGCGAGGTGAACGTGGCCGGCGAAACCGGGCTTGAGGTTCCGATCCGGGACGTGGCCGCGCTGGCGCACGCCCTGTCCGAGATGGCCAGTGACCCCGAGCGGCGACAGCGCATGGGCGAAGCGGGACGCTCCCGCGTGCGCGAGCACTTCAGCCGCGCCCTCATGGCGGAGCGTCACATCGCCCTATATCAGAGGATCATGACGGGCTGGCTCCCTTACGGGGCGGCATGAGATGTGCCTGCTGCAGGGCGCGCGCGTTGGGTGCGCTTGCTTTGATTGAGCCAATGGCCCGGATATATTGGCTTGTCAGTCAACGTCTTAGGACCTCAGGAGGCCGGCGATGACGCCGAGCCCGGCACGGCAGGACATCGGTGAGCTGCAGTTCGCGAGCGAGGCAGCGTCCGTCGCCAGTGGTGACGCGCCCGCCGTGTCTGCGCCACCGGACCTGAACGGGAACGGGCGCCACCAGTCCACCGTCGCCTCCATTCCACTCGACGCCGAGCATCTCGCGCTCCGTCTTGGCCTTCAGCGCCGGGCTTCCTCCAACATCCGTCGTCACCTCCTGCGCCACCTGCGCCGCGTGTCGGTGCTGCTGGTCGCGGATTTCGTGGCCATCACGGGGCTCGGCCTCGTGCTCGCGAGTCTCGAGGCCAGCGGTGTTGGCCTGATCGGCGACATCTTCCGCCTGCCCATCACGACGCCGCGGTTCGTGATGGCGCTGGCCATCGGCCTCTACGTGGCCGGGAACTACTCCAGCGGCGACGACAGGCGCAGTGCGCACCGCCTGCTCTATGGTGTCTCGCTCGCCACCCTGCTGGAGATCTGGACGGTGGTCTGGGCCGGGGGCGTGACCCAGGGCGTACTGGTGCTGATCGCAACGGCGTTCGCGGTCTGGACGACGCTGGTGCTCGAGCGGCTGGCGGTGGACCGGCTGGTGGATGCCTTCGCTCCCGGCCCCAAGCATGCCGCGCGCACCATCTTCGTCGGCCCCGCGGAGATGTGCCGGGAGGCGGCGGCGTACCCGGCGCTGAGCATCGCGAGCGAGTTCTCCCCGCTGGGGTTTCTCGATGTGCGCCGGCCGGCCTCTCCCGACGCGCTTGGCAGTGTGGATGACCTCGCCCGGACGCTGCATGACCTGCGGGTGGAAACGGTCGTGGTATGTGGCTACCTCTCGGACCTGCAGCTGCAGGCGCTCGTGAGCGTGGCGCTGGCGGCGGGATGTCATATCCTGACGGTGCCACGCGCCATCGACGTGGCCGGGGTGCATCCGACCGTCATCTGGTCGCACGGCATGCCGCTGATGGAGCTGTCAGCCCCGGCCTTGCGGGGGCAGCAGCGCCTGCTCAAGCGCATGATCGACGTGACGGGCGCGCTCGCCGGGCTGGTGCTTGCGGCGCCCCTCATGCTGGTGGCCGCCCTGGCCATCAAGCTTGACTCGACCGGTCCTGTCTTCTTCCGGCAGGTACGGGTCGGCGTGGGAGGCCGGCGCTTCAAGGTGTGGAAGTTTCGCACCATGACGCACAACGCGCCCGACACGCTGCACCGCGAGTACATGAGCCGCATGCTGGGAGGCGACGAGGAGTCCACCCTGCATCGCGACGGCAATGGCCAGCCGGTGTTCAAGATGGCCCACGATCCCCGGGTGACCCGGGTTGGGCGCTTCCTGCGCAAGTCGTCGCTCGACGAGCTGCCGCAGTTCTTCAATGTGCTTCGGGGCGAGATGAGCCTGGTCGGCCCGCGGCCGCCCGTGCCATACGAGTTTGAGGCGTACGATCACTGGCAGTACGACCGGATGCAGGTTCGGCCTGGCATCACCGGCTTATGGCAGGTATCGGGTCGGAGTCGCTTGTCGTACCGCCAGATGTGTGAGCTTGACCTCGACTACGTCCGCCGCTGGAGCGTGTGGCTGGACCTCAGGATCCTGCTGCGCACCATCCCCGTGGTGCTGTTCAATTCCGGCCGCGCCGTTTGACGCGGCTTGCGCCGGCCGCCTTCCCGTCGTCCAGCAACTCCTCGTAGATGGCTTGCAGTCGTGCCGCCTCCGCCGGCCAGGTGAGGCCGGCGATGGCATGCTGGGCAGCGCGGGCCTGCGCCACGCGTGCCTCGGCGCTCATGCCGCGGAAATGGCGGATGGCGCGGGCCGCGTCGGCGGCATCGCCCGGCGTGAAATAGGTGGCGCAGCCCTCGGGGAAGTACCGCAGGTAGGTGGGAATGCGCGGGGCGATGAGCGGAATGCCGAGATGAACGTACTCGAGCAGCTTGGTGGAGAGGGAATACTGCGTCATCCGGTCGAGCCGGGTGGGCAGGAAGCCGGCATGGTAAGTGGGCAGCGCGCATCGAAGGGCATGATGCGACACCGCACCGTGCAGCCGGACGGCAGGGCCGAGTGCAAGGCGCGCGATCTGCTGCTCCAGCGCCGTGGTCATCGGTCCACTGCCGAAGATGTCATAGGAGACGTCTATCCCCTCCGCCCGCGCGGCGGCGACGGCGTCCACCGCGAGGTCCAGCCCGTACATGGGCGTGAGGGTGCCATGGTAGGCCAGCCGCAGCGTGGACTCCACCACCCCGTCGGTCATGGCCTCGGGTCCGAGGTCGGCGGGATTGGTGAGGTTGTGGATCACCACGATGCGTTCGTCAGGCCGGGCGCGCCGGCTGGCGAGGAGCGCTTCGATCTCACGGTTCACGGTGAGCGTGACGTCGGCGAAGCGCCGGGACCAGCGCTCGACGCTGGTGGCAACCGGCGCGGCCAGCGGCCCGAGCCGCGGGCCGAGCTTGGTGCGGGTGAATTCGGGAAATATTTCGTGCAGGTCCAGGATGACCCGGGCGCCCAACCGTCGCGCCGGCCGGGCAGCGGCGACGAGGAAGTCGGGCAGGGTATGGACGTGGATCACGCGCGAATGGCGGAAGCGGGGATCCCGGCGCACGAGCGCGTGGGCGCGCGCCAGGAAGGCCGTATATTCCAGCACGTACTTGCCCAGCGAGCCGCGCCGACGCCGGCCCGGGAGGCGGATGATCGCCACGCCCTGGTAGTGGCCGACCGGCCGGGGATCCAGTCCGTCCTGCAGGGCGATCACCGCCACGCGCGCACCAGTGGCCGCGGCCACCAGCGCTTCGCGGCGGGGACGGGCATCGTCAGGAAACTGGGTCTGCGCGATGTGGACGATGTCGAACGGGTGCACGGACGATCCCGGTCAGGAGTCGCGCCAAAGTTATCACGCAGGGATGCCCATCGCAGCCTGAGCCGAGGAGACACCGCTGCCGAGAACCGTGACGTCGCATGCCGATGAAGTTGCCTTCGCGCAGGCGGAACGATCGCGCCGTATCAGGGTCCTCATTGTCACCAACATG
>DASSTP010000092.1:0-14041 GCA_035707845.1 Gemmatimonadales bacterium
CATGAACATTCTCATCAAGCTGATGAGCGTGGTGTCACTGGTGCTGGCACCGTGGTTTGCGAGGATGGCTGCGAGCTGAGAGCTATGAGCTGCGAGCTACGCGCGGTACCTTCTCACAGCTCATGGCGCACAGCGCACAGCTCACTGCTCACTGCTCACAGCTCATAGCTCATAGCTCATAGCTCCCAATGCTCCGCCTCGGCATCGTCGGTCTCCCCAACGTGGGCAAGTCCACGCTCTTCAACGCTCTCACCTCGGCGGGGGCGCTGGTGGCGAATTATCCCTTTGCCACCATCGAACCGAATACCGGGGTGGTACAAGTCCCCGATGCGCGGCTCGACGCGCTCGCCGCGATCGTCCGTCCCCAGCAGGTTGTCCCGGCCACCGTGGAGTTCGTCGACATCGCCGGCCTGGTGCAGGGGGCCAGCACGGGGGAAGGACTGGGCAACCAGTTCCTGGCCAACATCCGCGAAGTGGACGCCATCGTGCACGTGGTGCGCTGCTTCGAGGACGCCGACATCCAGCATGTGATGGGCTCCGTGGATCCGGTCCGGGACCGGGAGGTCATCAATATCGAGCTGGGCCTGGCGGACCTGGCCAGTGTGGAGAAGCGGCTGGACCGCGCCGCGCGGGCGGCTCGCACCGGCGACGCCCAGGCCAAGGCCGAGCTGCGGCTGCTGGAAGCGCTGCGTGATGCCCTCGCAGCGGGGCGTGCCGCCCGATCGGTCCCGGCTTCGGCCGACGATGCTCCCCTGCTCCGCTCCTTCAACCTGCTCACGGCGAAGCCGGTGTTGTATGCCGCCAACGTGCGCGAGGAGGAAATCGCCACCGGCAACGACCATGTGGAGGCGTTGCAGGCTGCGGCGGCCGCGGACGGCGAGCAGGCCGAGGTCGTGACCTTTTCTGCCCGGGTCGAGATGGAACTGGCGGAACTGGCCCCCGACGAGCGGAAGGAATTCCTCGCCGACCTCGGACTCACCGAGAGCGGCCTCGACCGGCTGGCGCGTGCGGCCTACCATCTCCTCGGCTTGCAGAGCTACTTCACGGCCGGCGAGAAGGAGGTCAGGGCCTGGACCATTCATCGCGGGGATTCCGCACCGGTCGCGGCCGGCGTCATTCACTCGGATTTCGAGAAGGGCTTCATTCGGGCCGAGACCGTGGCGTTCGATGACTTCATTACCCAGGGCGGCTGGAAGGGCGCGAGGGAGCGAGGGCTGGCGCGCGCTGAGGGCAAGGAGTACATCGTACAGGACGGGGACGTCATGCTCTTCCGCTTCAACGTGTAGGCCAAGGCCGCGCGGTCGTCCCCTCCCCGGGTGGCGCAGGAACTCCACTCCAGCGCCAGCCCTCGCGGCAGGAGACGCCCGTGCACCAGCTCCTCCACTCCTACTGCTTCCGTTCATGCCTGCCGGCGCTCCTGGTGGCCGTGGCTTCCGCAGGCAGCGCAGCGCGGGCCACCGCCCAAGGGGCAGCCAGCGGCCCGGCGTCGGTGTCGCAGCTGACCTGTGCCCAGGCCAACGCCATGCTGGTGAATCAGGCGACGGGCCATCCGCCGGACGCCGCATTCCTTAGGCCGCGCAGCCGGTCTGACGCCGATGCCGCGCTCCGGATTCTCACCTACTCGGCCATTGGCTCGCCCAGGTGCCCCGCAGATTACGGGGTGCGCGCCCTCCTCAAGTGGTACCTCTCCACCACAGACTGGGTGCCCAAGGACGCGCCCGGCCAGCGGCCCGGGATTCCCTGGAACCTCGATGCGATCTACGACCTGGCGGAAGCCGGCAAGCAGGGCGGGCCCAGCGGGGCCGTCGCGGCAACCATCGCAACCCAGTACCTGCTGACCGACGTCCCCGCACTGCCGTTCGCCGTGCGTGAAGTAGGACCGGCGCTGCTGGAGGCCTTCGCGGCGCCCGCCCCGCTGCTCGCGGACAGTATCAGGCAATTCCAGCGCGGTCGGCTGGCCTCCTGGCTCTGGCGGCCGGCACTGGCGGACACGGCCTTCTCGGCCTACGCCGCAGCAGGCGGCGGCAGTGACCGCGCGGCGGTGGAATTGGCGCGAGTCCGGCTCGCGCTCGGCGCGCCGGGTGCCGATTCGCTGTATTACCAGGCGGCGCGGTCGGCGGACACCGCCGTGGTGCGGGAGCTGCGCCATGACATCGCGTGGATCGCCGATTCCAGTGAGCTGGCGGGCTTCGATTCCACGACGCCCGCCACACGAGAAGCGTGGCTTCGCGACTTCTGGGAGGAACGGGATGTCGAGGCGCTCAGGCCGCACGGCTCCCGCCTCGCCGAGCATTATCGGCGGGTGGGATTTGCCAAGGAGCATTTCCGGCTCCTGGTGATGGACCGGAAGTATGAATTGAATGAGCTGTGGGTGAATCGCCTGGCGCCGTTCGATGACCGGGGGCTGATCTATATCCGCCATGGCGAGCCGGACGACACGGCGGCCGCCGTGCGGGCGGGAGCCTGCCCCAACGTGTCGTGGCTCTATCGGCGGGCGGAAGGCAACCTGATCTTCCACTTCGTGGCGCGGGAAAACCCGAACGACTGGCGACTGGTCGAGACCCTGGCCAACGTGAGCGGCGAGGCGGGCGCCACTACTCGGGTCCGCCGGGCTGGCACGTCACGCAGTTGCGCCGTCATAGACGACCTGATCCAGTCGCGCGCGGCGCTCGACCCGATCTACGCCAAGCTGGTGGCCAGTCCCACGTACCAGAACTGGGAACGCGAGCTCACCTGGACCACGCGCAGCCGGAAGGTCGGCACCACGACCGACTCCGACCCACTCCGATTCGCAAAACAGATCGATGCTGCGTGGCGCACCTATGCGCTGCTGGGTGATGCTCCCGGCCAGGGCAAGGTGCTGATCGTCTCTTCGCTTCCTGCATCGGCCCTCCAGCCGATCATCGATGATCCACCGGGCTATGGATTCCAGCTGCACTTCGTTGCTGCATCGGGCGACACCGTGATCGAGACCGATTCGACTCGCCGGTTCCGGGCGCAGCAGGAGCTGGAGCCAGGCCAGATGCTCACCTTTACCACCGAAATGGGCCTCCGGCCCGGCACCTGGAATTTCGGCTCGGTGCTGCGCCAGCCAGTCGACTCGGCGGGCCAGTTCTTCCGTACCCCGGCGCTCGACGTCCCGGATCCGGGAAGCACGACACTCCAGATGAGCGATATCGTCCTCGGTGCCGAAGCCGGCGGGCTGTCGTGGCAGGCCCCTGACGGCCCGTTCATGCTCAGCCCGACCGGGACCTACACCCGGGGCGAACCCGTCCTCGTCTTCTATGAGCTCGCCGGCGCACGCGCCGGTGAGACCCTGAAGACTGACGTGACGTTTGCCCGGGAGGAGGGCGGCGACGAGACGACCCTTTCCTTCAGCGAACAGGCGGGTGGCGCGGTGGACCGGCTCCGGCGCGCCATGGCCACCGACCGCCTCAAGGTGGGGCGCTACACGCTACGGGTCACGGTGCGGAGCGAGGATGGCTCCCGGACGGCGACGCGGGAGACGGCGATCTACGTGGTGCGTCCTGCGTCGTAGCGGCCGCGGGTCGCAAGTCTCAGGTCGCAAGTCACGCGACCCGCGGCCTGCGACTTGTGACCTGCGACTTCTCACCCCTACCCGCCTTCACCCTGCCCCATTACATTCCCCCGCTCACATGCATCCTCCTCGGCCCCACACCAGGGCCGGGGCAACAGACCAAAGGACGGTGTCATGGCCAACCCATATGAGGTGGTCTACATCTTCGACAGTGTGCTCGAAGAAGCGGCCATCAACGACAAGCTCAACCGCTTTCATTCCCTCGTCCAGGTGGCGAACGCTGAGAGTCCCTCGGTGGATCACTGGGGCAAGCGTACGCTGGCGTATCCGTTGGGTAACAAGGACACCGGCTACTACGTCGTGGCGCGATTCCAGGCAGAGCCCACGGCGCTGCCGGAGTTCGAGCGCGCGCTCAAGCTCGATGACGGCCTCCTGCGCCACCTGATCGTGCTCAACGACGGCCCCCAGCCGGTGCCGCCCTCAGCGACCAAGTCCGACGAGGAGGACGACGAATGAAGCGCTCCCACAAGACCTGCGCCATCTGCGAGTCGGGTGTGCGCGTCGTGGACTACAAGGATGAGCGAACCCTGCAGCGGTTCCTGACCGAGCGTGGGAAGATTCTTCCCAGCCGGCTGTCGGGTACCTGCGGCCGCCACCAGCGGCAGCTTGCCACCGCCATCAAGCGGGCACGCGAACTGGCGCTGCTGCCGTACATCAAGGGGCACGCCGGCTGACGTCCGGACCGGCGGCGGTGCGCCGCACGTTCCCCTGGGGTCTGGTTGGACTCCTGGCGGCGTACGTGCTGCTCGCCCCGCCGGTTTTCTTTTTTGCGCCCCTGGCCCTGCTGCTCTTGCTCACCGTGCCGCGCTCGGGGCGGGAGTGGCTCTGGCTGGCGGTGAGTGCGGTGCTCGCGCTGCTCTGGACGATTTCCGGGGTCACGGCCCTGGCGCCCGGAGTAACGGCCGCGGCGGGCGTGATTGGCGCCGGGATTTTCCTTGCGCTGGGGCTGGGAACGTCGTGGCGCCTCTTCAGCCGCGCCATGACGGCGGCGGGGCTGGGTCTCGCGAGCGTGGCTATCTGGGCATTTGCACTGGGCCAGTCCTGGGCGGACGTCCAGGCGAGCTTTGCGCAGGGGCTGCGCCAGATATTCAGCCAGCAGGCCGATGCCCTGGCAGTCCGGGGCTTCGACGCTGCCGCCGTTGCGCAGCTCCGGGACATGGGCGACAGCACGGCACAGCTGGCACCGTATTTCGCGGCCTTTCTCGTGCTCGCGGCACTGGCGGGATTTACCCTGGCGGCGCGGTGGCATGAGTGGCTGGGCAGCCGATCGCTTGGTGCGGCGTCGGGCCCGTTCCGGCGCTTTCGCTTCTCGGATCAGGCCATCTGGCTGCTGGTGCTGGGACTTGCGCTCTGGCTGGTGCCGCTGGAGAGCGGCTACCTCCTGGGCGCGCCGACCCGGACATGGGCGGCCAACCTGGCGGTGGTCATGGCGGCGTGCTACGCGCTTCGAGGACTCGCCGTCTACCGCTCGGCGGCAGTCCACGTGCCTCGGGGTGTCAACGTCGTGCTGGCCCTCGTGTCCGCACTGTTCCTGCCCATTGCGAGCACCGGGCTGGCATTGCTGGGGTTATCGGATAGTTGGATAGATTTCAGGCGGCGCTTCGGCGTTCCGCAACCGGAGGATGGAACCGATGATCGAAGTGATTCTGCGCGATGACGTGAAGTCGCTGGGCAAGGCGGGAGAGTTGGTGCGGGTGCGGCCCGGCTACGCCCGCAACTACCTCCTGCCGCAGGGACTCGCGTACGAAGCGACTGAGGGCAACCGCAAGCGCATCGCGGCGGAAACCCGCGCCCGCACCACACGCCTCGCGGCGGAAAAGGATGGAGCGGAGGCGCTCGCCGCCCGGCTCAACGGCGTGACGCTGGCCCTCACCGGCAACGCCGGCGAGGAAGGCAAGCTGTTCGGCTCCATCACCACGGCGGATATTGCGGCGGCACTCAGGGCCCAGGGCTTCGAAGTGGACCGACGCCGCATCGATCTCGACCAGCCCATCAAGTCGCTGGGTGAGCACCTGGTCGCCATTCGCGTCCATCCGGAAGTCGAAGCGAAAGTCCGCGTGACGGTCACGGCGGCGGAATAGCGCCACGCGTGGGGATCTCCTATGTGGATGGTCCGCGCCTCGCCCGGTCGCTGCATGCGGCGTCGGACTGGGTCGCAGCTGGCCGCGAGGAGATCAACCGCATCAATGTCTTTCCGGTGCCCGATGGAGATACCGGCACCAACTTCAGCCTGACACTCCGCGCCGTCGCCGATGCCCTCCGGGCACTCGGCGACGCGTCGCTTCCGGAGACCGCACGCACGGCTTCGCACGCTGCAGTCCTCGGCGCGCGTGGCAACTCCGGCATGATGCTCGCCCACTTCCTGCTCGGCTTCGCCGAGGGGCTGGGTGATGCGCCGCAGGCGCACGTGGCGTTGGTTGCCCGCGCCATTCGCCGGGGATCCGACCGCCTGTACGATGCCCTCGATGATCCCCGCGAAGGCACCATTCTCACGGTCGCGCGTGAGGCGGCGGCCGCCGCGGAGCGCGCCGCAGGCCAGACCGATGACATCGGCGAATTCATGCGCCTCATGCTCGCCGAGGGCGAACGGGCGTTGGCGCGCACGCCCGAGCTGATGGCCGTGCTGAAGGATGCCGGCGTCGTGGACGCCGGTGGCAAGGGCTTCGTCCGCATGC
The DNA here is from genome assembly GCA_035707845.1 of Gemmatimonadales bacterium. Classification (GTDB taxonomy): domain Bacteria; phylum Gemmatimonadota; class Gemmatimonadetes; order Gemmatimonadales; family GWC2-71-9; genus CAMLHP01. Next base: position 6,274 of record DASSTP010000092.1, read on the forward strand.
TCGAGGGTGTGGTGCGTTTCATCGATGGCGATCCCATCCTGCCCGCTGATGCGCTTCCCCTCCCGACCGAGGCCGAGCTCGCGCCCGCGGCGCTGGCCGAGGTGGCCGCCGAGCGCGACTTCCGGTATTGCACGGAGGTACTCATACGGGGAGAATCGCTCCCGCCCGCCAATGAAGTGCGCACCGCCATGCATGACTTCGGCGGCTCGGTCGTGGTCGCGATCGCGACTGATATCCTCAAGATCCATGTGCATACCGACACGCCGGATGCCGTCTTTAGCTATGCGGCACGCTGGGGGCGGGTCGCCACGACCAAGGCCGAGGACATGCGCGCGCAGCACGCGCACCTGGCCCACGATGAGCGGCGCCAGGTGGCCGTGATCGCCGACAGCTCGGCCGACCTGCCCGATGCCGTGCTCGACCGGCACCGCATCACGCTCGTGCCCTTGCAGGTCATGTTCGGTGCGGAAACCTTCCGGGACCGGGTGGAATTGCGGCCGGAGGAGTTCTATCGCCGGCTGCGCACCAGCAAGGAGCTACCAACCACGTCGCAGCCCACACCCGGTGAATTCATCCGGGTCTTCCGGGACGCACGGCAGGAGGCGCACGAGATCGTGGCGGTGTTGTTGTCTTCCGGGCTTTCGGGCACCTTCCAGTCCGCCGCAGCGGCCCGGAAGGCGGGCGGGATGGAAGGAATTCACCTGGTGGACAGCCGGAGTGCCTCGCTGGGCCTGGGTCTGCTGGCACTTCGCGCTGCCGAGCTCGCGGAAGCGGGCTGGACCGGCCAGGCCATCGAGCGTGAACTGGAGCGCATCCGGGATCGCTCGGGCATGCTGCTCACGGTGGACCGCTACGACAACCTGATCCGCGGTGGACGAGTGAGCCGCGGCAAGGCCTGGCTCGGCGGCATGCTGGATGTGAAGCCGATCCTGACCTTGAACGAGGAGGGTAAGGTCGTCCCGCTCGATCGGGTGCGAGGGCGCGAGAACCTGGTACCGCGGGTGCTGTCGCATCTCGAGCGGCGCCTCACGCCGAGGCCGCGGCGGGTGCGGTTCGGGATTGGCCACGCGGACGCGCCGGAGGCCGCCGAGCGGCTGCGCACCGCGATCATGGCTGCGTTCCGGCCGGAGGATTGTTTCGTGACGCTGGCCACCGGCGTGCTCGGGACCCATGTGGGACCGGGCGCATGGGCGGTGTTCTATCAGGTGGAAGACGACGAGGCACCTGCGTGAAGGCCCGGACCAGGATCCCGCCCGAGGTGCGGCGCGCGGTCGACGCTATCGAGGACCTGAAGGGCCAGGCCGTCGTCGTCCTCGACCTGCACGGCGTCAATGACGCCACCGATTATTTCGTCCTGGCCTCGGGCACGTCCGAAGCACACGTGCGAGGCATCGCTGAGTCGGTCATGGCGAAGATGGACAAGGCCGGACTGCCCACGCACCACGCGGAAGGGCTGGCCACCGGTCGCTGGGTGCTCCTCGATTACGTCGATTTCGTAGTCCACCTGTTCCACCCGGAGACGCGGTCGTTCTATCAGCTCGAGCGGCTCTGGAGTGATGCCCTGGAGCTGCCGCTCGGCACTCCCTGACGAGGTCGCCATGTTCCGTCGCCACCTGCTGGCGCTGCTGCCTTTCCTGCTGATCTTCCTGCCCGCGCGGCTGCACGCGCAGTACTTCGGGCAGAACAAGGTCCAGTACGAAGCGTTCGGGTTCAAGGTCATCAAGACCGAGCACTTCGACGTGTATTTCTACGATCGCGAACGCGAGGCCGCGTTCGATATTGCCCGCATGGCGGAGCGCTCGTACGGCCGGCTGTCGCGCGTGCTGAACCACCAGTTCCGCGAGCGCAAGCCGATCATCGTGTATGCCTCGCATTCGGATTTCATCCAGACCAACGCCACGCCGGGTGAAGTGGGCGAGGGCACCGGCGGATTCACCGACTTCCTGAAGCACCGCAACATCTTCCCGCTCACCGGCTCGTACGCCGAGAACGAGCACGTGCTCACGCACGAGATGGTGCACCAGTTCCAGTACGACATCTATTCCGGCGGCAAGGCCGGGGCGGGCCTCGGCACGCTCATCTCGGTGAACCCGCCGCTCTGGTTCATGGAAGGCATGGCGGAGTACCTCGCGATCGGCCCGGTGGACCCCAACACCGCCATGTGGCTGCGCGATGCCTCGCTGGAAAACAAGCTGCCTTCCATCCGCCAGATGGAAACCGACCCGCGGATCTTCCCCTATCGCTTTGGCGAGGCGCTGATGGCCTATATCGGCCAGCGCTGGGGCGATGAGGCCATCGGCGCCATCCTGAGCAACTCGCGCGTGGCCGGGCTGGATGGCGCCTTCCGGCGCACCATCGGGCTCTCGCTCGACCAGCTCTCCCAGCAGTGGCGCGACGCGGTGCTGCGCACCTACCTGCCCGAGATCGGAAGCAGGACCACCGCGGCCGCGGTGGCGCAGCCGCTGCTGACGGAGGAAAAGTCGGACGGCACGCTCCACCTGGCCCCGGCGTTTTCGCCCGACGGCTCGCGGGTGGCCTACTTCAGCGAGGCCAACTTCTACTTCGTGGACCTCTACCTGGCCGATGGCCACACTGGCGAGCGCAAGAAGCGGCTGTTCAAGTCCACCTTCGACAGCAATTACGAGACGTTCCGCTTCATCAATTCGTCCGCGAGCTTCTCACCGGACGGGAAGTACATCGTGGTGGCGGCCAAGCGCGGCCCCAAGGACGAGATCCTGGTCATCGATGTAGACCGCAACAAGGTGGTCGACCGGATCAAGGTGGACCTCAATGGCGTGACCACGCCGAGCTTCAGCCCCGACGGCCAGAAGCTGGTGTTCACCGGATATGACGGTGGCATCGCGGACCTGTTTATCGTGGATCGGGATGGCAAGAACCTGCGCCGGCTGACCCACGACAAGAATGCCGACTTCGACCCGGTCTGGTCGCCCGACGGCACGCGCATCGCCTTCACCACCGATCGGGGAGCCGAGACCGACTTCGGCCAGCTCACGTTCGGCAATTTCCGCATTGCGCTCTATGACCTGGCCACGGGCCAGATCCGGGTGCTCGATCACATGGACCGGGGCAAGAACAGCAGCCCCCAGTGGGCACCCGACGGCCAGTCCATCGGATTCATTTCCGATCGCACCGGCGTCAGCAACGTCTTCCTGTATGATTTCGGTGATGACCAGGTGTACCAGCTCACCGACCTCTACACCGGCGCCCAGGGCATCACCCCGCTGAGCCCGGTGCTCACGTGGGCCCGGGGCGCGGACCGGATGGCGTTTGTCTACTACGAAAAGGAGAAGTATGACGTCTACGCCATCGATAATCCGCGGAGCCTGAAGCGCGCGCCGTGGACCCCGGCGCAGGCGGACAGTGCTACGGCGATCGCGAGTATCGGCGCCAACGCGATGGAGCCGACCTCGGTGGATACCGCCGCCGACAGCACCGGCCAGCGGCAGCAGCCGGCACAGGCGGGCGTCGGCGTCGGCGGCTCACTCTATCGCTCGCAGCAGGGGCTGCGGGCGGCGGGCAAGCTGGGGGCAGCGGACTCCGCGGCTCCCAACGCAGGCCCGGTGTCGATCGTGGCATTGCTCGATTCGGCCAGCCTCAACCTGCCGGACACGGGGGAATTCTCGGTCAAGCCATATCGCGTGCACTTCACGCCCGACTACGTGGCGCGTCCGTCCATTGGCTATACGCGTGATACGTTCGGCCGCGGATTCTTCGGCGGCAGCGCGGTGCAGCTGAGCGACATGCTCGGCAACCACCAGATGATCTTTGCGGGATACGTGAACGGCAGCTTCGTCGAGTCGCAGCTGCTGGGCGTGTACGCCAACCTCGCCCACCGGCTCAACTGGGCCGTGGGACTGTCGCAGGATCCCTATTTCTTCCTCGAGCAGAGCGAAATCGTCGAGGGACAGCCGACCAACGTCGAGAATACGTTCATCACCCACATCCGGCGGATCGTGGTACGGCAGGCATTTGTGACCGCATCGTACCCGTTCAACCGCTTCAAGCGGGTGGAACTCTCGCTGCGGGCAAACAACATCAAGGATGATGACCTCCAGATCCTGGAACCGTACGATCCGGCGACCGGATTCCGGACCCGGGACCCGGAACTGGTGACCGCCGGGAACCCGGGCGCCAGCTTCCTGCAGCCCGCCATTGCGCTGGTGCATGACAACACGCTCTTCGGCTACACCGGACCTTTCTATGGCCGCCGGTGGCGCTTCGAGGCGGCCCAGAACATCGGCACGTGGCACTACTCCGAACTCCTGGGCGATTACCGCCGCTACGACCAGATCGCCGGCCCCATCGTGCTCGCCACCCGCGCCTTCTACTTCGGGCGGATGGGCCGGGACGCCGACCTCTTCCGCCTGTTCGTGGGCTCGACCGACCTGCTCCGGGGCCAGACCTCGGGCTCCTACATTCGGAACGAGTGCGTGAACGCCAACGATAACAACACCTACACCGGCTGTGCCGCGCTCGATCGGCTGATCGGCAGCCAGCTCGCCGTAGGCAGCGCCGAACTGCGCTTCCCCATTCTCACCCAGCAGGTCTTCAAGAAGCTGCCTCTCGGCTTCCCGCCGATCGAGGGCGCGCTGTTCTACGACGTGGGCCTGGCGTGGGATGGCAATAGCGTCGTCAAGTGGAAGGAAGATCCGGGTGATGCCGGCAATCCCAACATCCGGGTGCCGCTGCAGACCTGGGGCCTCTCGGCGCGCATGAACCTGCTGGGACTCGTGGTGCTGCGGCTCGACTGGTCGCACCCACTGCACCGGCCCGGAGTCGGCAGTCTCTGGACGGTGAGCCTGGGACCGACGTTCTAGCAAGTCGGACAGACGGGAGGACGGGAAGACGGGAAGACGGGAAGACGGAAGGTGATGGACGCAGGAGGCGGGACTCGGGATGCGCTGTCACCCTGGCCCCCGTTCTCGCGAGGGTGACGGCAGCGAAGGGTCCGAAGCGCCGGCTCGCTCCGGCCTTTCGCTCGCTCAGGCTGACATGCCGGCCGTTGACGGTTGACCGTTGACCACTGTCCGTCTTCCCGTCTTCCCGTCTTCCCGTCTTCCCCACTTCCCGTCTTCTATCCCCCTGCCCGCTCTTCTATCTTCCACCACGTGACCGTACGCCAATCTGCACCCATCCTCTCGCTGCTCCTGCTGGCCGCCTGTGGCGGCGCGTCCGGAGACGCCGGACACACGCCGCTGGCCCTGGATCGGCTGCCCGCTGCCAGCCTGCTGCGAATCGATCCTGACGGCGGCCGGCCGGAGCTGTATCACCTGCCCGACCTGGCTCCGCTCGACTGGAAGGCGGAAGACCGGTTCGCGAAGGTGGATCATCTCGTCGGCAGCATCGCCGAGCCACCACAAGCCATTCTCCTCGATGCCGCCGGCAAGCTCACGGCCATGCGCCTCGAGTCGGGCCGCACCCGGACCGTTGTCCAGGGCGTCGCCGCAGCGGTGGTGAGCGCTGATGGATCACTTTACAGCGTTGACAGCGCTGGGGTCCCGTGGACCGTGGGCCGCAGGACCCCGGAGCGCTATCGCGGCGCGTTCGATCAGGTGCCGGACCGGCTGTGGGCCGGTGCCGGCGGGTGGCTCGTTGGGCTCGACTCCAGCGCGTCGGCGCTCGAGGCACTGGGAGTGAGTGACACCCTCTCCGTCATCCCGATCGAGTCCGGCCTGGTAGCGGCCGCGCCCTGGGCTGACCTGATCGCCGTGGCCACCGACTCGGCCGTGTGGCTCCACGATCCGCACTCCACCGGGAAGCCGGTCCGGATTCCTGGCATCGCGGGGGCGTCGGGCGTGGCGTTTTCTCCGTCCGGCCATCAGCTCTACGTGGCAGCCAGGGATCGCCTTGTCGTGGTGGATCGCTTTGCCGCCAGGGTCCGGACGCGCGTCTCCCTGCCTGCCGCCGCCCGGGGCTTGCGCCCCGATCCGCTCGGCCGCTGGTTGCTGGTGCGGCCCGCCTCGGGGGATTCCATCTGGGTGGTTGACCTCGACCGCGACAGCCTGGTCGGTACGGTGCCGGGGGCGTGGAACCGTGACCTTCCGCTGGTCGCGTCGCCCAACGCCCTGGTTACCCGGGACGGCAAGCGCATCGTGGCGCGCGACCTTACCAGGAGCGGGTTCCCCGAGACCGGACGGGTGGACGATGCCGCGGCATCGCTCTGGATGACGGTGCCCTGGAGTCCCGTTCGCGAGGACCTCGCGGCGGCAGCGCTGGCCGCCGATTCCTCGGACACGACGGTCGCGGATTCCACGCCGGGAGAACGCATCTACCTGCAAGTCAGCAGCTCGCGCAATCCCGACTGGGCCGGTGAACTGGTGAAGAAACTTGCGGACGCCGGGCTCGATGCCAGCATCCTCAAGCCCGCAACCGACAACGATCCTTATCGGGTGGTGCTCGGACCGTATCCCTCGCGCGATGCCGCCGAGGAGACCGGCCGCACCCTCGGCATGCCGTACTTCGTCATCTCCCTGCCCGCGGCAACCAACTGATCCGGCGCTGAACCCGGAAAGGCAGACTCATGAAGTTGACCAAGCTGGAGCTTTCGGGCTTCAAGTCGTTTGCGGATACGGTCACCCTGACCTTCGAGCAGGGTGTCACCGCGATCGTCGGCCCCAATGGCTGCGGCAAGTCCAATGTCTCCGATGCCGTGCGCTGGGTGCTTGGCGAGCAGTCAGCCCGGCTGCTGCGGGGCGGCAAGATGGAAGACGTGATCTTCCAGGGCTCCACCGGTCGCCGGCCCGTCAACATTACCGAGGTCTCGCTCTACCTCGACAACAGCGATGGCGAGCTGCCCATCGCGTACCAGGAAGTCGTCATCACCCGGCGCCTCTCTCGCTCGGGACAGAGCGACTACATGCTCAACGGCTCGGTGGTGCGGCTGCGTGACGTGCAGGACCTGCTCCGCGGCACCGGCCTCGGCAGCGATGCGGGCGTCGTCATCGAAGCGAAGATGATCGATCTCCTGCTCTCCGACCGCGCCGACGAGCGCCGCTCGCTCTTCGAGGAAGCGGCCGGCATCGGTCTCTACCGCGACCGGAAGCAGAGCACCGAGCGGCGCCTGGAGGAAACCGCGGGCGACCTCCAGCGGGTCGAGGACCTGATCGCCGAGGTGCAATCGCAGATCCGCAGCCTCGCTCGGCAGAAAGGCAAGGCCGAGCGCCACGTACGACTCATGGAAGAGAAGTTTTCACTGCAGGTCACGCTGGCCCAGCGCCATCTCGACCGCCTTTCGGGCGAGGTGGCGGGGCTCGAGGCCCGGCACCGCGAGCTGGAGACCCTGCTGCCGCGGTCGCGGGACGAGCTCCACGAGCATGAGCGGGCACGATCGCGCGCCGCGGAAGGCCGCGCGTCACGGGAAGCCGGCCGCTCGGACATCGTGCAGCGACTCGCTGCGGTGCGGCTCGAGCTTGGCCGGCTTGATGGCGAGCTCAACGTGGCCCGCGAACGACTGCAGCATTTCGAGGAGCGCCAGCGTCGCGCCGCCGATGAGCGCACGGTGCAGCGGGCCCGCGCGGAGCAGGCGCAGCAGGAAGAAGAAGCCGCTGGTGGTGAACGCGACACCGCTGCAGGCGAGCATGAGGAGATCCGTGCCCAGGTGGCGGCCCGGGCCACCGAGGAAGAGGCAAGCCGAGCACGTCTCGCGGAGGCACGCGACGCCGTGCGTAGCGCTGAGCAGGCCATGCAGGCACACGCGCAGCGGCTGCGGGCCATGGAGGGCGAGCGCTCGGCCGTCGAAGGCGAACTT
>DASSTP010000093.1:0-8982 GCA_035707845.1 Gemmatimonadales bacterium
ACTTCCGGCACCGCCGCAGCCATCGTGGTGGGCGCACTGGCGCTCGCCGCCACCGGCTGGCCAGGCCTCCTCCTCCTGTTCGCCTTCTTCCTTCCCTCCAGTCTCGTCTCCTGTGCCTCCCGTCCTCCGGAAGGCGGCCTCGACCCCAAGGGGGAACAACGTGACGCGCTGCAGGTGTTTGCCAATGGGTTCGCTCCCGCGCTGGGCGCGGCGGTGGGCGCGTGGCTGGGTCCGGACGATCTCGCCTGGATGATGCTGCTCGGTGGTGTTGCTGTTGCCGCCGCCGACACCTGGGCCACGGCCATCGGCAGCTGGAGCCGTCAGCCCCCGCGTCATGTGCTCACCGGCCGCATTGTGCCGCGCGGCACGAATGGTGGCGTCACCATTCTCGGGACCGTTGGCGCCGCGGGAGGCGCGCTGGTCATCGGTCTTGTGGCGTTGCTCGGGCCCGCCGCCCGACCCGTCCTCGCGGCCATTATCATTGGACTGGCAGGCATGTTCCTCGATGCGGCGCTGGGCGGTGCGTTGCAGGGACAGTTCCAGTGCGAGCGATGCGGCCAGCCCAGTGAATGGCCGCGTCACCGGTGCGGCACTCGCACCGTTCTGGTTGGAGGTATACGATGGCTCACCAACGATGCCGTCAATGCGATGGCGACGCTGGCCGGGACGCTGGCCGGCGCTGCCTGGTGGGCGTTCTCGCCACATTGACGCTGCTCCTCGGCGCCTGCAGTGCAGAAACCATGACCCCCACGACCGACGGCCCACCCATAGACTTCCCGACGGGCGTTTCGGGCGGTGGCCAGGTCAATACCGCATCCGCCGTGGTCGGCAACTGGCGGCGCTTCGACGTGCTGTCGGCGGACGACAGCGCCGACGTCATCAGCCAGACGACGGAGTGGGCGTTCGATTCCGCCGGCGCATGCCAGCGCACCATCACCACGTTTGATGCGGTCGAGGGTTTTCCGCGGGCCAGCGAGCGCGACTGCACCTGGGATACTGGCGTGCAGGAGATCACGCTCCACTGGAGCGACGGCGAGGTGAACACCTTCTCGCTCACCTTCGCCGCGTTCGATCCCGACCGCATGGTGCTGGATGGCCTCGAATACCAGCGCATCGGCTGACGTCCTGATCATCGGCGCCGGGCCGGCCGGCGCCGCCAGCGCCATCCTGATGGCGCGCGCGGGTTGCCGGGTGGTGCTGGCCGACCGCGCCCACTTCCCGCGCGACAAGCCCTGTTCCGAATTCATCAGCCCCGAAGGCGTGCGGGTGCTGGAGCGCCTCGGCGTACTGGACTCGCTCGAGGCCGGCGCCGCGGAGCCGCTGCACGGGCTCACCGTTCACGCACCGAGGGGCAGCCGCCTCACCGGGCTCTTCTCGCGCGCTGCCGTCAAGCCCTGGCGTGACACCGGCCTCAGTGTCCGCCGCTCGGCGCTCGATGCGCGCCTGGTCAAGGCCGCGCGCGAAGCGGGGGTGGATGTGCGGGAGGGACTGACGTGTACAGGTTTGCAGGGCGAGCGGGACGGGCAACTGCCTGCTCGCCCTGCTCGCCTTGCGCGCCCTGTCCGCCCTGCCCATCCCGTCGCCGGTGCCCTCTTCCGCACCGACGCCGGTCACGCCGTCCGCATCAGTGCCCGGCTCACCATCGGCGCCGATGGGCTTCGCTCACGAGTGGCGCGCGCGCTGGGCGGCACGCGGCACGGCTTCCTGCGGCGGTACGCGTTTGTCACGCACATGCGGGGCGTGCGCGCGTTAGCCGGCCAGGCGGAAATGTTCGTGATGGAGCGCGGGTACGTCGGCATCAATCCCGTGGGTGACGGGCTCACCAACGTCGCGCTCGTCGTGCCCGCCGCCCTTGCTCGTGAAGCCCAGGGCGATGCCGAGGCCTTCCTGCTCGCACTATGCCGCCGCCACCCGCTGGTATCCGCGCGCCTTGCTCATGCTTCGCTGGCGGAGCCTGTGCACGTGACCGGGCCGTTCGATGTCCGCGCGCGGCACGTGACGGCCGATGGGGCAGCGCTGGTGGGAGATGCCGCCGACTTTCTCGACCCGTTCACGGGCGACGGGATCGTGAGTGCCCTGCGCGGTGCAGAGCTGCTGGCCGCGGTCGTTCCTCCGGCGCTTGCTGGGCCAGGTGTCGTGCGCCGCAGGGAGCTGCGCGAGTACACGACGGCGCGCAGGAGGGCGTTTGCCGGCAAGCGCACCGTGTCACGGCTCATCGCCTATGCCATGCATTGCCCGGTGCTGTTTGATCGCGCGGTCGCGCGACTCGACCGGCGCCAGGGCATGGCCCACACGCTCATCGGCGTCACCGGAGAGTTTGTCCCCGCCCGCGCCGTGCTCAACCCCGCCTTTCTCGGCCGGATGGTCCTCTGATGCCCACCAACTTCGATGTCGCACCACCGCTCTTCCGGCAGCTGATGGGGCGCTTCGCCACCGGCGTCACGGTGATCACGGCCGCGAGCCCCGACGATGGGGGGCCGCGCGGCATGACCGCGAGCAGCGTGGCGTCCGTCTCGCTGGTTCCCCCGCTTCTCTCGGTATGCGTCGAGCAGGAAGCGGTGCTGCATGACCTGCTGGTTGAGTCGCCGATCTTTGCCGTCAATGTCCTGGCCGAGGATCAGGAGGAGCTGTCGCGGCGCTTCGCCGGCCCGCAGACGGCGTCGTTCGATGGTGTCGGGTATCGGGTGAGCGAGCGTGGGCTCATCCTGCTGGATGGCGCGGTGGCCCACATTGAATGCCGCCGGGTCGCAACCCACGAAGCCGGCGATCATACCATTCTGCTGGGTGGGGTCCTGGGCGGAGCCGCCCACGACACCCGGCCGCTGCTGTATTTCAGGGGTGGGTATGCGTCGCTGGGATGAGAGGGATGCGGGACGAGAGACGAGGGACGAGAGACAAGCGCTCAGCGCTCAGCACTCATCCCTTGTTTCTCGTCTCCCGTCTCTCGTCCCGCATCCCACCGGCACCGAGCTCCTCGACGATGCCTGCGCGGATGACGCCCAGGTGCGCGAGTCGCTGCGCAACATTGCCCGGGCCAATCGCTGGTTCGGTGGGGCGCGGGCGGTGCACTGGGCGGTGACGCGGCTCCTGCGAGACGCGCCCGCCGCTGCGCCGCTGGTGCTGCTCGACGTCGGCGCGGGCGCGGGCGACCTGGGCCGGGCGGCAGCATTGGCTGCGCGCGCGAGAGGCGTGAAGCTCGAGGTCATCTGCCTCGATCGTCATCGTGTCGCCGCCGGACTGGCGCACGCCGCGGGGTACGCCGCGATTGCCGCCGATGCCGGCGCGCTTCCGCTGGCGGACCGGTCGGTGGACATCCTCCTGCTCAGCCAGCTGGTGCACCACTTCGACATCCCATCGGCGGAACTGCTGCTGCGCGAGTCGGCGCGCGTGGCCCGGCGCGGCGTCATCGTGGCCGACCTGCAACCGTCATGGCTCGCGGCTGCGCTGTTCCGTCCGGCTGCGCGCGCGCTCGGCTTTGATCGCATCACCATTCATGATGGCCTCACCTCATTGCGGCGTGCCTATTCCAGGGCGGACCTTGCGATGCTGATGCAGCGCGCAGGGCTCTCCTCGCACGTCACGCGCCATCCGGGCTGGCGTCTCGTCGCGCTGGCGAGGTTGTCGTGAGAACGCTCGATCATCGCACCATCCGGGCGTCGCCGGCGGCAGTCCATGCCGTGGCGAGCGCCGTCGAGGCCTGGCCGTCACTGCTGTCGCATTACCGCCGGGTCCGGGTGCTCGAACGCCGGCCGGACGGGAGCAGTGTCGTGGAGATGGCGGCGGTGCGGCCGTTCGGGATTGCGCGCTGGCCGGTCTGGTGGGTGTCGGAGATGCGTACTGATACCGAGGCGCACACGGTCACCTATCGCCATGTCAGGGGCATCACCAGCGGGATGGATGTGGAATGGCGCATGGTGCAGGGGCGGGATGGCACCGACGTCACCATCGAGCATCGCTGGACCGGACCTCGGTGGCCGCTGATCGGCGGCCCGGCGGCCGAGCTGGTGATCGGGCCGCTATTCATTCACGGCATCGCGTCACGGACGCTGGCGGGATTGGCGGCGGTGGTGGAATCGACGCCATAAGCCATACGCCAGACGCCGTGCGCCTGACGTCAGGCGTCCGTCGTCCGTCGTCCGGCGTTTTAAATAAAAAGGAATTCCCAACATGCTACCCACCCGCCGCGTCGTCGTCACCGGAATCGGCGCCATCACGCCGATCGGCATCGGGGCGCCGGCGCTTGCCGCCGGGCTCAGGGCCGGCCACTCGGCGGTGCGGACGATCACCCGCTTCGATCCCTCGCCCTTCCATTCCCGCATTGCCGCCGAGGTGCCGGATTTCGTGCCCGGCGATCACATAGAGCAGCGCAAGGTCCGGCGATTCGATCGCTTTGCCCAGTTCAGCGTGGCTGCCGCCCGCCTGGCGCTGGCCGATGCCGCGCTCGAGCTGGACCGCGAGGATCGGGACCGGGTCGGCGCCATGATGGGCACGGCACTCGGTGGGGTGGCGCATGGCGAGGCGCAGTCGCTCAAGTTCTACACCGAGGGCCCGAAGGCGGTAGACCCGGGGCTGGCACTGACCGTCTTTGCCGGCGCGGCCAGCTGCAACATCGCCATCGAGTTCGGCGTGAGCGGGCCCAATGCCACCAACGGGATGAGCTGTGCATCTGGTACTATCGCCGTGGGTGAGGCCTACCGGTCCATCCTGCTGGGCGATGCCGACGTGATGATCGCGGGCGGCGCCGAGGCGCCGCTGGCGCCGCTCTGCTTCGGGGCGTTCGCCATCATTCGCGCCATGTCCACCAGGAACAATGACCCGGCGCATGCCAGCCGTCCATTCGACGTGAACCGCGACGGGTTCGTGATGGGCGAAGGTGCTGCGGTGCTGGTGCTGGAGGAACGGAGCCGGGCGCTGGCCCGCGGCGCGCCCATCTACGTCGAGATCTGCGGCTATGGACTCACCAACGATGCCCACCACATGACGGCTCCACGGCCGGACGGGCGGCAGGCCGCCCGCGCCATGCGGCTCGCACTCGGTGCAGTAGCGCCGGGCGAGGTTGGCTACGTCAATGCCCACGCCTCCTCGACGCCGCTCAACGATCCGACCGAGTCGTCGTCGGTGCGGCAGGTATTCGGCGACCACGTGCCGCGGCTGCCGGTGAGCGGCACCAAGGGCTACTACGGCCATGCGCTGGGCGCGAGCGGCGCCATCGAGGCGGCCATCTGCGCGCTCTCCAGCCGGGACCACTGGCTGCCACCCACCATCAACCTCGACGTCGCCGATCCCGCCTGCGACCTCGACCACATCCGGGGCGAGGGCCGGGTGGCGGATCCCGAGTACCTGCTCAGCAACTCCTTCGGCTTTGGCGGCATCAACGCCGCGCTGCTCTTCCGCCGGGCGGACGGGCGCTGAAGCGCTTGTACCACCGGCGGCGCCGCCGTAGATTCGCCCCGTCTCCACTCCTTCACGAGGTTCCTGCATGCCGGGTTACACCCGTCGGTTCGTCGCCGAGCTTCTCGGTACCTTCACGCTGGTCTACTTCGGCTGTGCGGCCATCATCGCCAATGCCTATCCCGGCGCCGGCTTCGGGCTGCTCGGCGTCGCGCTGGCGCACGCGCTGGCCCTGTCCATCGGCGTGACCGCCACCATGAACATCTCCGGCGGCCACCTGAACCCGGCGGTCACCATCGGGCTCCTTGCCGGGCGGCGGATCTCGCTGCCGGTCGCCGGGGTGCACCTGCTGGCGCAGATTGCTGCGGCCGCGCTGGCGGCCCTGGCCCTCAAGGCCTCATATCCGCACGGTGTCGCGAAGGTGGTGGGCTATGGCGTCCCGCAGCTCAACATCAACATCTCCTTCCTGCAGGGGACGTTCCTCGAGGGCCTCGGCGCGTTCTTCCTGGTGAGTGCGGTCTACGGCACCGCCGTCGCGCCGACGTCACCCAAGGTTGGCGGGTTCGGCATCGGCCTCTCACTACTGTTCATCATCCTGGCCATCGGGCCATTGACCGGCGCCTCGGTGAATCCGGCGCGCGCACTTGGTCCGGCCCTCGCCTCGGGCCAGTGGACGGCCCAGCTCGCCTACTGGATCGGCCCAATCATCGGCGGCATCCTGGCGGCGCTGGTGTGGGAGTTTGGGCTGATCGGGAGAGAAACGGTGCGGGAGTGAGAGTAGGGGCTAGGGATTAGGGGCTAGGGGTTAGGGTTGAGAGGCGGCGCTTCCACTGACAACCCTAACCCCTAACCCCTAGCCCCTCTCCTGATCTTTCCCGCAAGCCGTATCCAGTACCCCACCAGCACCGCCGCTGTTACCACATACGCCGCGATCATGTAGCCCGCGTTCTGGGGTGTCTCATGCATCGGTGCGATCCTCCAGCTCGGCGGCCCGTGCGTGGGCCACGAGTCCCAGCCCGTAGCGCGCCGTCACGAAACCGATATACAGCACCAGGTCCACGACAAAGGCGATGAGCAGCGTACGGAGCATCGAGTCCGGCAGCGATGGCGCGCTGGGCTTGAGCACCACGGGCATGGGGTGAATGGTGCGGAACAGATAGACGCTCAGGTGCACGAAGGGCACCAGGAGGAAGCCGAGGATGGCCACCACTGCGCTGTAGCGGGCGCGCTCCCCGGCGTCCGGTACGGCGGCCCGCAGCGAGAGATAGCCGACGAAGAGGAAGAACAGGAAGAGGGTCAGCGTGAGGCGGGCATCCCACTGCCACCACGTGCCCCAGATCGGCTTGGCCCAGAGCGGGCCGGTCGTGAGCATGATGATGCTGAAGACCACGCCCACTTCGGCGGACGAGGCGGCAAAGAGGTCGAGGCGCTCGTCGCGCAGCCAGAGATAGAGCGCGCTGGTGATGCCGACAATCGAGAACACCAGCAGCGAGGTCCACGCCGCCGGGACGTGGAGATAGAAGATCTTCTGCGCCAGCCCCTGGCTCACTTCCATCGGGGTGAAGCGCTGGGCCATGATGTACACGCCCGCCAGCAGCACCAGGCCCAGCCCGGCGATCCACTGCCCGCGACGCGCAACGGCAAGTCCTCGAGCCCTGTCGGGTATCATTCGTCGGCCACGGCTGGGAAGATGAGCACGGAAATCGTCACGAACACCACGTCATAGACCGCGAGTAACCTAAGCCACCCCGACACCTCGCTCAACGGACGGTCCGCGAACAGCCGGGCGGTCACCTGCACCGCGCCGATCACCGGCGGCAGCATGAAGGGCAGCAGCAGGAGCGGCAGCATGAGCTCGGCGAAGCGGGTTCGCACCGCCATGGCGCTGAGGAGCGTCCCCACTGCCACGAACCCGATCGTCGCCAGCGCCGTCACCAGCAGCAGCGGCCCGAGGACATGCCAGACCGGCCGGTTGAAGAAGACCACGAAGAGTGGCAGCGCCACTGCCTCCACCACGCCCACGAACGCCAGGTTGGCGAGCAGCTTGCCGGCGTAGATTGCCTCCCGCGGCATTGGCGCAAGCCGCAGCAGGTCGAGCGCGCCATGCTCCTTCTCGATGGCGAACGCGCGATTGAGCGTGGTCATGGCGCCGAAGGCAAACGTGATCCACAGCGCGCTGGGAGCCAGGTCGGCGACGCCGAGCCGGGTCGGGTCGCGCGCAAAGTTGAAGACCACCAGCACCAGCGCGGCAAACACCAGCGCGGAAGTGAGCGCGGTGCGGCTCCGCAGCTCCGCCCGGACGTCGCGAGCCGCCAGTGCCAGCGCGGCACGAAGCCCGTTACCCAACGCCCAGCTCCGAGAGTTCGCTGGTGAGGGCAGCACTGGTGTCCGTCTTCGGCGTGTCGAACATCACCCGGCCGGCGCGAAGTCCCACGACCCGCGTCACCACGTCCCAGACCTCATTCGGCTGGTGCGAGACCACGATGACCGCGCCCTCCCCCGCAACCACGCCGGTCATGGTGGCGCGGAGCGCGGTGCAGGCGGCCGCATCGAGCCCGGAAAATGGTTCGTCGAGGAGCACGATGTCGGGCTCATGCAGGAGCGCCCGCGCAATGGCGGCACGCTGCTGCATCCCCCGGCTCAGCGAGGGCGGGAGCTCGCCGGCCCGGGCACCGAGCCCGGCACGCTCAAGCGCCGCAGCCGCCACCTCCCTGGGCCGCGGCATGCCGTGGAGGCGGGCGGCGAAGGCAAGGTTTTCCAGCAGGGTGAGGTCGTCATGCAGCCAGGTCTGGTGCGCCACCATGCCGATGTGCCGGCGTGACGCCGCGTCACCGACGCGAAGCGCGCGCCCGTGCACCTGCACGGTGCCTCGCGTGGGACGCGCGAGCCCGGCGAGGCATCGCAGCAGGGTGGTCTTGCCGGCGCCGTTGGGGCCCGCGAGGAGGACCGCTTCCCCGGGATGCACCACAAGCGAAACGCCCGCCAAAGCACGGCGGGCGCCGAATGCGCGTTCGATGTCGATGGCGGTGAGAAGTGAGCCGTCAGATGGCCGCATCAATGCGGGCGCCGAGCTCGTCCAGGCGGAATGGCTTCACGATGTAATCGGTGTAGGGCACGTCGAGGAGCTGCAGCTGGGGCTCGATACTGAGAAACGCGGTGGCAATGATGACGGGCAGTTCGGGCTGGGTTTCATGGATTTCCCGCAGCAGCGCCACGCCATCGGTGTCGGGCAGGCGCATGTCCAGCACGGCAACGTCCGGTGTTGCTTCCGCCAGGCGTTCCAGGGCTTCGGCGCCGGAGGAGGCGAACGTCAGGTCGTACCGCGAGGAAAAGAAGCGCTTGTAATGATCGCGAAGGGCGGGTTCGTCCTCGACAATCAGGACATGCCGCCGCGCGGGCCGTTCAGCCATATCTCCAAGCCGTGACCGGGCCTGTGTCCGATGCTCAAGGCGCCCGCCCGACCGCAGCGGCGCCAGCCATCTTGCAACACTAATGGAGAGTATCGGCATTGGCTAGGTTGGTCGCAGGTCGCAGGTCACAGGTCGCAGGTCGCAGGTCACAGGTCGCAGGTCGCAGGTCACAGGACGTGCG
>DASSTP010000094.1:0-7252 GCA_035707845.1 Gemmatimonadales bacterium
CTTCGGAGCGGATCACCGCGATGTCGTCCTGCCGGGATGCGGAAAAGCTCATGCCGAGACTCCTTCGGTACGGTCGGCCTGCAGCGCAACGAGCGCCGTCACGTGAACAATATCCTCGACGCTGGCACCACGGGAAAGGTCCGAGACCGGCCGCGCCAACCCCTGCAGCACGGGGCCGATGGCGGCAGCGCCCGCCAGGCGTTGCACCAGCTTATAGGCAATGTTGCCAGCGTCGAGATCGGGGAACACGAGAATATTGGCGCGGCCGCGGAGGGGTGAATCCGGCGACTTCCGGGCCGCGACGTCCGGCACCAGCGCCGCGTCGCCCTGGAGCTCCCCATCCGAGGGCACGCCGGGCGCCAGCTCGGCAAAGCGTGCCGCGGCATCGCGCACCCGGTCCACCCGGGGCCCGGCGGCACTGCCCGTGGTGCTGTAGGAGAGAAACGCCACGCGAGGATCGTCGCCCACCAGCCGGTGACGGTCACGTGCGGCTGCAAGCGCAATCTCCGCCAGCTGTCCGGAGGTGGGCTCGGGAATCACCGCGCAATCCGTGAAGGTATAGACCTGTTCGCCCAGCACCATGTAGAAGGCCGAGCTGGCGATGCTGATCCCGGGCGCGGTGCCGATGGCCCAGAGCGCCGCGCGCACCACGTCCGCGCTCGGGCGCACCGCGCCGGCCACGCAGGCATCGGCCTCGCCCAGCGCCACCAGCCCGGCGGCAAAGTTGAGGGGGTCAGAGGCGAGATCCAGCGCCTCGACGCCATCGCGGACGCGCTCCGGCCGGCGGGCCCGCAGGTGTTCGGCCACCGGATGGCGCCGGGCATCCTCCGCGGGGTCAACGCCCCCGGGGCCCACCATGATGGGCTCGACGATGCCGAGCGCCTCGAGCTTCTCGACCGCCAGCACGACCCGTGCGTCCGCCGCCTCGGCAAAGGCGACGCGCACGCGGCGGCCGGCGGCACGCTGCAGCAGGTCGTCGAGAAACGTCATGACTGAAACCGCGCCGCCAGGGCGCGCGCCACCACGGGGTGGACAAAGGGTGACACATCGCCGCCATAGCGCGCTACCTCGCGCACCAGGCTCGAGCTGAGGAAAGTGAGATCCACGGCCGGCACCAGGAAGACGGTCTCCAGCTGCTGGTGCAGCTGCCGGTTCATCAGCGCCATCTGGAACTCGAAGTCGAAGTCGCTCACGGCCCGCAGGCCGCGGACCACCATGGTGGCACCGCGCGCCCGCGCGTAGTCCACCAGCAGTCCCTCGAAGCTCTCGTATTCGACGCGCGAATCCTGCCCGATGCTCTCCCGCAGCATGCTGAGCCGCTGCTCCACCGGAAACAGCGGCGACTTGGCGCTGTTGGTGGCCACCGCGACGATCAGCCGATCGCAGAGCGCCAGGCTCCGCCGCACGAGATCCTCGTGGCCACGCGTGGGCGGATCGAACGAACCGGGGTAGATGGCAATTCGGGTCATGGCGCCCTGAAGAAGGTGAGAGCGGTGTCGCCGTAGCGGCGGGACTCGCCGCCCGGCAACAGGTCATCGGCAGAATGTTCGATCGAAAGAATGCCGGCAAACGGGGCGATGCGAAAGGCCGACGCGACTCGTTCCGCGAGCCCGGTCCCGTAGGGTGGATCGGCGAAGGCGACGTCGTAGGCATCCGCGGACAGCCTTTGAATGAATCGCAGCGCATCGGCGCGATGCACCACCGCGCGGGCTCCCGCGCCCAGGGCATCGATGTTGGTGCGGAGCGCCGCAAGCGAGCGCGGTGCGAGTTCCACGAAGGCCGCCGAGGCCGCGCCTCGCGACAGTGCTTCAAGTCCGAGCGCGCCGCTGCCGGCAAAGAGGTCGAGGACGCGCGCGCCCGGCAGGTTGGCGGCGAGGATGCTCATCCAGGCCTCGCGCACCCGGTCGGCCGTGGGCCGCACCCGGCGGTCGGCCGGTGGCACCAGCCGCCGCCCGCCGAACTCACCACCGACCACTCTCACCCGGCACCCGCCGGTGCCAGCGCCAGGAGCCGGGCCTGCAGGCTGGAGCTGCCGTTCCAGTCGTTCATCTCCAGGCGGAAGGCGGCGTCCACCGGATCGGTCGGCAGCCAGGTGACGCGGTCGGCCCAATTGAAGCCGATGGCGGGGATGCGGGTGTAGCCCTCGAGCAGGGTGGCCTTGAGATGTCCGCTGCCCACCCGCCGCGCCGAGGCCAGCTGGGCCCCGCGCACGCCGAAGACAGGAGCAGGATTGCCGGTGCCGCAGGGCTCGAGGTGGCGGCTCAGCCGCTCGAGTTCCTCGGTGGCTTCCTCGAGGGTGATCACCAGGTCAATGCGCTGTTCCGGCCCCAGGTCGTCCGGCAGCAGGCGCTCGCGCGCGACGGCAGCGAACTGCTCCCGGAATGCCGCGAGGTTCTCGCGCCGAATGGTGAGGCCGGCCGCCATCCGATGGCCGCCGTAGCGCTCGAGCAGCGCGCCGCACTCGTGCAGTGCGGAATGCAGGTCGAAGGCGGAGATGCTCCGGCCCGAGCCCTTGCCGATATCTCCCTCGAACGCCACCAGGAAGGTGGGCCGGCCATAGCGCTCCACGATTCGCGACGCGACGATCCCCACCACGCCCGCATGCCAGTCGTCGCCGCTCAGCACGAACGCGGCATCGCGGTCAGGATCCATGTCCCGTTCCACCTGCTCGACCGCCTGGTCCAGGATGCGCTGGTCCAGCGCCTGGCGGCGGTCATTGAGCACGCCGAGCGACGCGGCGATGGCGTCAGCTTCCGCGTCGCTGTCGGTCAGCAGCAGCCGCACGCCATCCATGGCCTCACCGATGCGGCCGGCCGCGTTGAGGCGCGGCCCCAGGATGTAACCGAGATGCCCGGCGCGAATTTCCTTTCCGGCGAGCCCGCTCGACTTGACCAGCGCGCGGATGCCGGGCCAGCGGCTCCGCGCCAGCACCTTGAGCCCGTGCTTCACCAGGATCCGGTTCTCGCCGGTGAGCGGTACGACATCGGCCACCGTGGCGAGCGCCACCAGGTCCAGCAGGTGAAGGTGGAGACTCGCGGGCAGGTTGAGCACGGGGATCAGTGCTTCCACCAGCTTGAAGGCGATCCCGGTGCCGCACAGCTGATTGAGCCCCGACGTGTCATCGGCCCGCTGGGGATCCACCACAGCCGTGGCATCCGGCAGCGCAGCACCGGGAAGGTGGTGATCGGTGACCACGACGTCGATCCCCTGCCCGCGCGCCAAGTCGACCGCATCTACCGCCGTGATGCCACAGTCGCACGTGACGATGAGCGAGACGCCTGCCGCGCCCGCGGCCGAGACGCCCGCCGCGCCGAAATCGTAGCCGTCGCGCATCCGATGCGGCACGAACGGCACCACATCCGCGCCGCCGGCGCGGAGCGCGCGGGTCAGCAGCGCGGTGGCGCACTGGCCGTCCACGTCGTAGTCGCCGTGCACCATGATGCGGCGCCCCGCGCGCACCGCCGACGCAATCGCCTCGACGGCATGGTCCATGTCGCGCAGGGTGAGGGGATCCTGCAGCTGGTCAAGCGACGGCCGGAGGAAGGCACGCGCTGCCTCGGCGGTGCCGAAGCCCCGCTGTACCAGCAGCCGGGCCAGCGCGGGCGGGAGCCCGAGCTCAGTGGCCAGCGCGTCGGCGCCGGCGGCGTCGGCCGCCTCGGCGATGCGCCAGCGAAGTGGCGGACAGGGAAACGGCATTGTCATCCGCTGCGCCGGGCCCGACGCTGGAAGTCACGCGCCGGCCCTGCCAGGGGATAGCGCAGCTTGAAATCATCGACCCGGCGACGCCGCTCTACCGGGTCGGTGAGAGCCTGAATGGCGTGCCACTCGGGGCCCGAGATGATCATTTCCGCTGTGGTGGTGAACATGTCGTCCACATTTGCTCCATCAAGCTCGGACGCGGACTCGCGCAGTCGCGACCAGAGCAGCTGTGCCCGGTGTGACAAGCGTTCCGGTGGCTGGTCCGCCAGGCTGGCGTCGCCGGTAATGGCCTCGAAGAGCTCGCGGTGCTCCGGCAATTCAAACGCGGCCGGGGGCACCAGCTCGATGGCGCGACTCCGGAACGCCGGTGCCGCCACCAGTACGCGGAGCAGCTCCCACTCGGCGCGGGCGGGAATCGAGCCCGGCGGCTCGGCGGCTCGGCGGCTCGGCCCGGTTTGCACCCGGGTGACAGACTCGGCGGCTTGGTGGCCGGGTGCGAAGCGCAGTTCCCGCTCCAGCACCTCCTTGGACACTCCGCTTCGTTCCGCGACGCGCGAAAGATAGAGCTGCCGCGTGATCGGATCGGCGGCCGCCCGGATGGTGGGCAACAGCCGGTCGAGCGCCGCACGTCGGCGCTCGAGGTCCTCGAACCAGCCCTTCTCGGCGAGCAGCTGGATCTTGCGCTCGAGGACGTCCACGGCATCGGCCACCACCCTGTTCACTGCCTGGGCACCGCCCTGCCGCATCATAGTATCGGGGTCCTCGCCCGCCGGCATCGTGGCAACGCGCACGCGCACACTTTGACGCAGGAGCTCGTCGGCCGCCCGAAAGGTGGCCCGCAGCCCTGCGGCATCGCTGTCGTACAGCAATGTCACCTGCTGGGTGAAGCGCCGGAGCAGGCTGGCCTGGTCGGGCGTGAGGGCTGTGCCGAGCGGCGCGACGACATTTTCGATGCCGTGGAGCGCCAGCTGCAGCACGTCGAAATAGCCCTCCACCACCAGCGCCATTTCCTCCTTGCGGATGGCGTGCCGAGCCGCGTGCAGGTGATAGAGCATGCGGCCCTTGTGAAAGATGGCCGACTCGGGAGAGTTGAGGTACTTGGGCTCGCCGTCGCCCATGATGCGGCCACCGAACGCCACCACGCGGCCGCGCAGGTCGTGGATCGGGAACATCACCCGATTCCAGAACTTGGCTGACACCGTGCCGTCTTCACGCTTTCCTGCAAGACCGGCGGCGATGAGTGTCGGCTCCTCGATGCCGAGTGTGCGCATGGCATCGAGAAATGCCTGGCCGCGTGGCGAGAAACCGAGCCCCAGCTCACCAGCCGCCTCGGCGCTGATGCCGCGCCCTTCGAGGTAGCGGCGCGCGGGTGCACCGGCATCCCCATCGAGCAGCTGGCGCGTGAACCAGTCCTGGGCCGCACTGACCGCGGTGTAGAGTGGCTCGTTGGGGTCAGGGCCCTCGCTGCGCTGGCGGTCGGGAATGGTGATGCCCACCCGGCGGGCCACGTCCCGAACCGCCGAGGGATAGTCCATCCCGAACCGCTTCATGAGGTAGGTGAAGACGTCGCCGGCTTCATGGCAGACGTAGCAGTAGAACATCCCCTTTCGGGGTATCACGGCGAAATTGCGATGCGTGCCGCCGTGGAAGGGACAGGGGCCGCGCCAGTCGGCACCGGTGCGCTTGAGCTGCACCGATTCGCCGATGATGCCGAGGAGGTCGGCACTGTCGCGCACCTGCTCGATGATCTCGTCCGGAATCATCCTGGCTCAGTCCCCGAATTCCACGATAGTGACGCCGCTCCCACCTTCATTGCGCGGCGCGTAGCCCGCGCTGCGGATGCGGCGATCGCGCTTGACGGTGCGGCGCACCCGTTCCCGTACGACGCCGGTCCCCATGCCGTGGATGATCCGGAGCATCGGGTGCTCGGCCAGGATGGCAGCATCGAGTGCCGCGAGCGTCGCGGCTTCCGCTTCGTCGCCGGTCATGCCACGAAGGTCGATCTCCATAGGCGCAGAGACTGCCGGTACATCGGGACTCCGGACCGGCTCGGCCCGCAACTGTCGACCCGCGACCCGCGTCAAGCTTTCCGCCGGCACCACCATGCGCATGGCACCCGCGGCAACGACCGCCTTCCCGTCGCCGCGCAGCTCGAGCAGCTTCGCGCGCACGCCGGCAGTGGTCTGCACGCTGTCGCCCAAGCTGAGTCCGGAGCCGCCCGCGGCGGCGAATGGCACGAAAGGCGCCTCGTCATCCTGAAGGCGCGCGCCCTGCGCCTGGATTTCATCTTCCAGCACCCGGCGTGCGTCGCGCGCCCGCTCCTCGTCCACCGCACCCCTGGCGGCAGCAAGCGCTTCCTCGATAGTTCGGCGGGCGGCCAGCAGGTGCTCGCGGGCGTCCCGGCGTGCTCGTCGCTCGGCGTCGCGCTCGCGTCGGTCGAGTTCGGTGGCCCGCGCCGTGTCACGCTCCTCACGGGCGAGCAGCCTTTCGCTCAGCTCGGCCGCCCTCTGCTCGCGCTCGGCCAGCTCCGTCTCCCGGCGCTGCACGGCGCGCTGGCGCTCTTCGACGGAGGCCAGCAGTGCATCGAAACTGCGCTCGGCATTAGGGACGCGCTCCTCAGCGCTCGCCAGCACGTCCGGCGGCAGGCCCAGCCGGCGAGCAATCGCCAACCCGTAACTTCGGCCCGGAATCCCTTTCTGGAAATGATAGGTCGGTGTGAGCGTCGCCGCGTCAAACTGCAGCGAGGCGTTCACCACACCCGGTTCCTCCTGGGCCAGGGTCTTGAGCTGGCCCAGGTGGGTCGTCGCCAGGGTCAGCGCACCGCGCCGGGTGAGCTGGGCGATGGACGCGGCCGCCAGCGCCGCGCCTTCGGCGGGGTCGGTCCCACTCCCGATTTCATCCAGCAGCACCAGCGCCGAACTGTCCGCGTCGTGCAGGATGGCACCAAGGGCGCGCACATGCGCGCTGAACGTGGACAGGCTCGCCGCGATGCTCTGCCGGTCGCCGATATCGGCGGCGAAGCGCCCGAATACCGGCAGCGCCGACTGCTCGGCCACCGGCGGGATAATGCCGCTCTGGGCCAGTGCGCTGAAGAGTGCCACCGCCTTGAGCAGGACGGTCTTGCCACCGGTGTTGGGCCCGCTCACGAGCAGCGTCCGTTCGTCAGTACTCATCTGCAGGTCGAACGGAACTACCGCCTGCCCCTGCGCCAGCAACAGCGGATGCCGCCCGCCAACGATCCGAAGCTCCGCCGGCGCCGGGGCCACGTCGGGGGCATGGGCGTCGAGCTCCGCTGCCCAGCGCGCACGGGCCACGAGATCGTCCACGGCGATACACATTTCGAAGGCCGCCAGCAGGTCGGGCCGCGTGGGCCGCAGCAAGTTGGTGAGTTCGCGGAGGACGGCCAGCGTTTCCCGCTCCTCGGCCACCTGCGCTTCGCGAAACGCATTGCCCAGCTCGACCGCGGCGCTGGGCTCGATGAAAAGCGTGCCCGCGCTCGCCGATTCGTCATGCACGATCCCCTCGGGACGGGAGCGCAGGTCGCGCCGCACGG
>DASSTP010000095.1:0-2576 GCA_035707845.1 Gemmatimonadales bacterium
GTGGACGATGATCCCGACGTCCTGCGGACACTCGGTCGAATCCTGCAACGCGCCGGCTATCAGCGCGTCACGACGTCGGGCGATACCTCGGCCATTCTTGCCCTTGCAGAGGAAACTCAGCCCGACCTGGTCCTCCTCGACTATCACCTGCCGGGACTGACCGGCGCGACATTGATGGAGGAACTGCGCGCCGCCGCCGGTCCCCAGGCCTACCTTCCCGTCCTGATCATCTCCGGAGACGCCACGGCGAATGTGCGGCAGCGGGCACTCGCGGCCGGCGCCACCGACTTCGTGAACAAGCCATTCGAGATCAACGAAGTGCTGCTGCGTATCCAGAACCTGCTCGAGACCCGCCACCTCCATCGCACCATCAGCGCACAGAATGAGGAGCTCGAGCTGCGTGTGCAGCTGCGGACTGCCGAGCTGGATGCCGCCCATCTGGACGCCATCGAGCGACTGGCGCTTGCTGCGGAATTCAGGGATGACGACACCGGCCAGCACACCAGCCGCGTTGGCGAAGGCACCGCCGTGCTGGCTGCGGCGATGGGGCTGTCGGAGGAGGAGATCTACCTGCTGCGGCGCGCCGCGCCCTTGCATGATGTCGGCAAGATCGGCGTGCCCGATGCCATCCTGCGGAAGGCGGGCCCGCTGACGGATGCGGAATGGGGCCTCATGCGCGAGCACACGGTGATCGGGGCCCGGCTGCTCTCCGGTGGCCGCTCACGCCTGATGCAGCTCGCCCAGCAGATTGCGCGCTCGCATCATGAGCAGTGGGACGGCGGCGGGTACCCCGATCGGCTGGCGGGTGAACAGATTCCGCTGGCGGGACGCCTGGTGATGGTTGCCGACGTCTTTGATGCCCTGCTGTCAGACCGGGTCTACCGCCGCGCGTGGTCGGTGGAAGCGGTGCTCGACTACATCCGCGAGCACGCCGGCCAGCGATTCGATCCGCACATCGCCGCGCTCTGCCACCGGCCGGCGGTGCGCCGAGCCCTGCTGGCCACGCGTGAATCGCATCCGCGGCCCGGCACGCGGGGGAGCGCGCCCCGGCATCCCAATCGGCTGTCGTTGCCGGCGGTGTTCCGGACCTGAGCGCCGCTCAGGCCGACAGGTGCACCGTCTTGATGTTGACGAATTCCCGGATCCCGTAGCTTCCCAGTTCCCGTCCGTAGCCTGATTCCTTGATCCCGCCGAACGGCAGCCGGGGATCCGAGGCCACCAGCCCATTCACGAACGTCGCACCGGCTTCGAGCGCCAGCGCCACGCGCTCGCCCCGCGCCAGGTCGCGCGTGAACACCGCGGCACCGAGCCCGAAGACGGAGTGGTTGGCGAGCCGGATTGCATCGGCCTCGTCGTCGGCCGCGATAATGGCAGCGACGGGGCCGAACAGTTCCTCGTCGAACGCCGGCATGCCCGGCGTCACGCTGGTCAGCACGGTGGGCGGGTAGAAGGCGCCCGCGCCTGTCGGTGTCTCGCCGCCCAGCGCCAGCGTCGCCCCGCGCTCGATCGAGGTCATGACCTGATGGTGCAGGCCATCGCGCAGGTCGGTCCGGGCCTGCGGCCCCAGGTCCGAGGCGGGATCGAGCGGGTCACCCATGCGCTTCGTCGCCATCAGCGCGACAAATCGTTCCGTGAATTGCTCGAGCACCGGCTTCACCACGATGAACCGCTTGGCGGCGATGCAGCTCTGCCCGCTGTTGATGAGCCGGGAGCTGACGCACGTTGTCACGGCGTGATCGAGGTCTGCATCCTCGAGCACCAGGTAGGGATCCGAGCCACCCAGCTCGAGCACGGTCTTCTTGAGCACGGCACCGGCCTGGCTCGCCACGGCCCTGCCAGCCGGTGTGCTGCCGGTGAGGGTCACGGCGCGCACCAGCGGGTGCTCGATGACACCCTTCACCTGCCCGCTCCCGATCACGAGGGTCCGGAACAATCCCTCCGGCGCGCCGGCGCGCTGGAAGATGTCCTCGATCACGAGCGCGCACCCCGGCACGTTGGACGCATGCTTCAGCAACCCGGCATTGCCGGCCATGAGCGCCGGCGCGGCAAAGCGATAGACCTGCCAGAGCGGAAAATTCCAGGGCATCACGGCCAGCACCACACCCAGCGGCTGGAAGGCCACATACGAACGCGTGGCATCAGTCGCGATCACATCGGGCGCCAGATGGCGCTCCCCATGTTCCGCGTAGTAGTCACACACCCACGCGCACTTCTCCGCCTCGCTCACGCCCTGCTTGACCGGTTTACCCATCTCGAGGGCCATGAGGCGCGCAAGCTCGTCCTTCCGCTCCCGCAGGATAGCGGCGGTGGCGCGCAGGAGCGTCGCGCGGTCAGTGAAGGAGGTCGCGCGCCACTCCTGCCACGCGGTGGCGGCGCCCTGGATGGCTGATACGACCTGCGCCGGCGCCAATTCGTCGTAGGCCTGAATAGCGTCGCCGGTGGTGGGATTGATGGAGATGATGGGCATGGTCGCAGGTCGCAGGTCGCAGGTCACAGGTCACAGGTCGCAAGTCGCAAGTCGCAAGTCACAAGTTCAATGTACCAAGATTCGGACTGCCCCTCGGGAGCAGGACTTT
>DASSTP010000096.1:0-8337 GCA_035707845.1 Gemmatimonadales bacterium
CCGGAGGCGGCAGTTTCTCCTCCTGCGGCGTCTGCATCAGTTTCCAGAAACTCCATACGGTGAGCCCGAGGACAAAGGTCCACGCGGTCAGCATGAACAGCAGCGATCCCAGGCTCATATGCCGGCTCCAGCGGCGGACGCGCGCGCCTGCTTGCGACGCCAGGCCGCCTTGATGAGGAAGAGCTGCAGGACCAGGATCCCGATCATGACCAGCCGTGAGGCGGTCCTGGTGGCGTGCTGGTCCTCCGGCACTCCCTGATACAGCAACGTTGGCAAGGCATCCTGCTTGATCCACCACGCCATCATGACCAGCAGGAACACCGGCGTCACGTAGGTCATGATGAACTTGAAGACGCGCGGGATCCGGATCGACGCACCTTCATGCAGTTCGCGCCAGGCGTTGTCCGGCCCGTACACCCACATGAAGAGGATCGTCTCGACCAGTGCCAGGACAACCAGGCCGAAGGTACCAGCCCAGTAATCCCACTCTGCCAGGAAGCCGCCGGTATACCAGATGATGTGGCAGAGCCCCAGCAGCAGGGCCACCGAGCCCATGGTCCAGGCACTGCGTTTCCGGTTCCAGCCGAAGTGCTCTTCCAGGAACGAGAGGACCGGCGTCGCCATGGCCACGGACGAGGTGATGCCGGCGAAGAACAGCAGGCCGAACCACATGATGCCGGCCAGCATCGTCATGAGTGCCCCGCCCGGGAGCTGGTTGAACACCAGCGGCATGGCCACGAAACCAAGGTCAAAGGTACCACCCTTGGCAATGGCCACCGCCCCGGTGACCCCGAAGAAGGTGACGATCGCCGGAATCGCCAGAGATCCGCCGAGCACCACTTCGGCGGTCTCGTTGGTGGCCGCGGTGGCGAGCCCCGACAGGGCGATGTCGTCCGTCTTCTTCAGGTACGAGGCGTAGGCTACCAGCGAACCAGTCCCCACGGACAGCGTAAAGAAGATCTGTCCCGCCGCGGCCAGCCAGACGCTCGGCTTGCGCAGCGCGGACCAGTCGGGGCTGTACATCCAGTCGAGCCCCTGCCAGGGCCCCACCATCCGGCCGGTCGCGACGCCATTCACGACCTCGGGGTGCGCATCGAGCGTGAGCACCCGGATGACCAGGATGGCGGCGAAGGCGAAGAGGATCGGCATCCCGATCTTGGCGAGCCGCTCAATGCCGGCGCTCAAGCCCCTGCTCACGACCCAGAAATTCACGAAGATCGTGATGAAGAAAAAGATGAACGGAGTCCAGAACCCGTGCACCGTGCCGTTGGCCAGATCCTGGTATGAGGCCAGGAACTGCCGCATTCCTGCCTGATCGAGGCCGCGGGTGCTTCCGGTGACGGAGAAGAAGGTCCACGCCAGCGTCCACGATTCGATATAGCAGTAGTAGATCAGCACCACGAGGGGCAGGAACACCCCCAGCACACCCAGGTACTTGGCCAGCGGATGGTGCCAGAGCCGGTGGAACATGCCCGGCGTGGATCCCTCGCCGTATTGCCCGCCGTGTCGCCCCACACCCCACTCGATCCACATGAGCGGAATGCCCACGAGGATGAAGGCAATGAAGTACGGGATCATGAACGTCCCGCCCCCATTCTGCGTGAGCTGGTTGGGGAAGCGCAGGAAGTTCCCCAGGCCCACGGCATTGCCGGCCATGGCGAGAATCAGGCCGATACGGGAGCCCCATTGCTCGCGGGGCTGGGCGGTGTCGGTCATGTGGGTACGGGTTGGGGTTGGGAGCAGTCGTACGTCATATGTCGTAGGTCGTACGACATATGACGTACGACTCTCTACGCGCTATAGTTCGGCGCTTCCCTCGTGATCGTCACGTCATGCGGGTGGGACTCGCGCAGGCCGGCCGAGGTGATCTGGACAAACTCCACGTCGCGCCGCAGCGATTCGATGTCGCCCACGCCGCAGTAGCCCATGCCGCTCCGGAGCCCGCCCACCATCTGGAAGAGGACGTCGGCGACGGGACCCTTGTAGGGCACCCGACCCTCGATCCCTTCCGGCACCATCTTGGACGGCGCCAGCTCGCCTTCCTGGAAATAGCGATCGGCCGAGCCGTCCTGCATGGCGGCGAGGCTGCCCATGCCGCGGATCATCTTGAAGCGGCGGCCCTCGGCGAGCACGCTCTCACCCGGGCTCTCCTCGGTGCCGGCAAGCATCGAGCCCATCATGGCAGAGGACGCGCCGGAGGCGAGCGCCTTCACCACGTCGCCCGAATACTTGATGCCGCCGTCGGCGATGACGGGAACGTCACCAGCGCCGCGCAGCGCGTCCATGATGGCGGTTACCTGCGGCACACCCACGCCGGTCACGACCCGGGTGGTGCAGATGCTCCCCGGACCGATGCCCACCTTCACCGCGTCGGCGCCGCGCCGGACAAGCTCGCGCGCCCCTTCCTCGGTGGCCACATTGCCGGCAATCAGCTGGGCCTCGGGGAAAGCCTCGCGCAGGAGCGAGAGCGTCTGCAGCACGCCTTCGCTATGGCCGTGCGCCGAGTCGATGACGATGACGTCGGCACCGGCATCGAGCAGCGCCGCCGCCCGGGCCTTGTCCCGGGGCGAGCCACCGACGGCGGCGGCCACGCGCAGCCGGCCGTGGTGATCCTTGTTGGCGTTGGGGAAGTCGCGCCGCTTGAAGATGTCCTTGACGGTGATGAGCCCCTTGAGCACCCCGTCCTGGTCCACCACCGGCAGCTTCTCGATCCGGTGCTTGGCCAGGATCCGCTCGGCCTCTTCCAGGCTGGTGCCCACCGGCGCCGTGACCAGCTGCTCCCTGGTCATGGCGTCCCTGATGGGCTGGTCCAGGTTGCGCTCGAACTGCAGGTCGCGGTTGGTGATGATCCCGACCAGCCGCCCGCTTCCGTCCACGATGGGCACGCCGGAAATCCGGAAGCGGCGCATGAGCGCCGACGCTTCCCGCAGCGGGCGCTCGGGGCCGAGGGTGATCGGGTTCATGATCATCCCGCTCTCGCTGCGCTTCACCCGGTCCACTTCGGCGGCCTGCCGCTCGACCGACATGTTCTTGTGGATGACGCCGATGCCGCCGGCCCGCGCCATGGCGATGGCCATGTCGGCCTCGGTCACGGTGTCCATGGCGGCGGAGATGAGCGGGATGTTGAGCGGGATCTTGCGGGTCAGGCGGGTGACGACGGACACGTCCCGGGGATGAACGGTCGAGTGCCGGGGCAGCAACAGGACGTCGTCAAACGTCAGGCCGGGTGTGGGACGAACCCGGCTCATGTCGCGGCGACTCGATGCGCGACGGCCCCCCGGCGCCCCGGAGGGGCCGCGAGAGGGCCGAAAATCATGGATGCCATCCCCAACACTAGGGAGGCGGTGCCGCGAAATCAAGCGCGGCTGGCCGTCCGTCGCCAGATGAAATAGACCGGGATGCCCAGCGCCACGATCACCAGACCGGCGGTGGTGTAGAGCGGCTTCTCGATCAGCAGCACCACGGCCAGGAAGAGCAGTGCCGCGAGGTAGAGGCCGGGCACTACAGGATAGCCAAACGCCTTGACCGGCCGGGGCAGGTCGGCCTGGACCCGGCGCAGCCGGAACAGCGCCATGATGGTGAGGGCGTAGAAGATGAGCTGGGCAAAAATCACGTAGTCCAGCAGCTGGTTATACGTCCCGCTCAGGCAGAGCACCGAGGCCCAGATGGCCTGGGTCCAGAGACTGAAGGCCGGGGTGCGGTACTGCTCGTTGAGCACCCCTGCCTTGCGGAAGAACAGCTTGTCCTCGGCCATGGCGAAGAACACCCGGGGCCCGGCCAGCACCAGTCCCGCGTTGCAACCGAGGGTCGAGATCACGATGGCCACGGCCATGATCGCCGCGCCCACCGACCCGAACATCGCCGCCATCGCCGCCGAACCCACCCGATCCTGCGAGGCGTACTGGATGCCCCGCGCCAGCGTGGTGGTGCCGTTGGCGTCCCCATGGAACGGCAGCACGCTCAGGTAGCTCAGGTTGGCCAGGATGTAGAGCAGGGTGACGAGAATGGTGCCCAGGGCGAGCGCCCTCGGCAGGTTGCGGGTGGGGTTCCTGACTTCTGCGGCCGCGAAGGTAACGTTGTTCCACGAGTCGCTGGAGAAGAGTGACCCCACCATGGCGGCGCCCACCGCCGGCGCCATGGCCAGCGTCCAGTTGCCGGTGCCCCAGAAGTTCCCGAAGTTGGCGGCGATCACGTCGGCATTGCGGAAGATGGCGATCCCCAGCACCACCAGGAGCAGCAGGACGCCCACCTTGATGATGGTGAGGAACGACTGGATGCCAGCACCGAGCCGGACGCCACGCACGTTGATCCAGGTGAGCACGACGACGCTCACGATGGCGAGGATGCGCTGCGGCGACACGCCGATCTCGATGGCGGACGTGGCACCCGGCAGGTGCAGCGTACCGAGGTGCAGCATGACGGTGTCGGTGAGCGACGGAATGAGCACCGCGAGATACTTGGCAAACGCCACGGCGACCGCGGCGATGGTGCCGGTCTGCACCACGGTGAAGAGCGTCCAGCCGTAGAGGAATCCCAGCGCCGGCGTCAGCCCGTCCCGCAGGAAGACGTACTGTCCGCCCGCGCGAGGCATCATGGCGGCGAGCTCGGTGTAGGAGAGCGCGCCCGCGAGCGTCATGACACCGGTGATGACCCAGACCAGCATCAGCCCGCCCGGTCCCCAGCCATCCATCTGGCGGGCAATGTCGGATGAGACGATGAAGATGCCCGAGCCGATCATGGTGCCCACTACCAGGGAAATGGCCTGGAGGGGGCCGATGCCGCGGACGAACCGCTCCTCCTGCGGGGGGGCTTCTGGGGTGCTGGTCATGGAGTAGGGATTAGGGGTTAGGGACTAGAGGTTAGGGATTAGAGGTGACGGCTTGGGGCTGAGAGACAAGCATCGGCCCTTCCGCTCTAGTCCCTAACCCCTGATCCCTAACCCCTCCTCAACGATCTTGCACCTTCTGTGCTGACGGTAATTGGGCCTGCGCTCCGGCAGCAGTACCATCTACGACCTTCACCGCCTCATCCACCACTGCCTGGCCTGCGGCGGCGAGGCCCTTCATGACCTTGGCGGCGCCATCCACCAGTCCCATGGTGCCGCTGATGGCCTTCACAGGCAGCTTGCCGGCCCGCATGGTGTCCTCGACCGCATCCGACAGCCGCGCAAATATCCCGGTGGGTCGCTGGCGCTCGGCGTACTTGCTCTCCAGAAACTCCACGTAATCCAGCACCTGATAGGCTCGCTCGTCGCTCAGCGTGTCGAGCGCACGCAGGATGCGTTGCCTGAGAAGATCGTTCATGGGTCTCTCCTGTGGTGCAATCTGGCGCCAAATGTGTCCGGCCGCCAGCGGCGCTGTGCGCACAGCGCTTAGCGCACAGCGCACAGTCTTCAGGCCTCGCTCACCAGCTCCCCGGGCCCGCCGGCCCCTTTCGCGCGCGAACCCGGACCCAGCAGGGCCTTGAGCGCCGGGGGTGCGATGAGCGTCGTGACCATGACCATGAGCATGACCGCGCTGAAGAGTGCCGCGTCCAGCACCCCGGCGGCGAGGCCGGTCTGCGCAAAGATCAGTCCAACCTCGCCGCGCGGCACCATTCCCACCCCCACCACCAGCTTCCGGCCCCGGAACCAGAAGGGCGCGTAGCCCGCGGCCACCTTCCCGAGCACGGCCGCCACGATGAGCACGCCGCCGATCAGCAGCGTCCGGCTGTCCAGAAGGCTGCGCACATCCACCGCAGCACCGACGGCGACGAAGAAGATGGGAACGAAGAACTGTCCCAGCCGCACCACGCTGTGCTCGATCGGCTTGGCAAACCGGGTGGGGGCAAAGACCAGTCCCGCCGTGAAGGCGCCGATGATCAGCGCCGATCCCACCGCGTCGGCGAGCGCGGCCAGCAGGAAGGCGATGACCAGCCCCATCATGCCGAGCGTCTGCTCGCTCCCGACTCGCGCGAGGAGGCGAAAGAGCGGCGGCACGATCACCCGGCCCGCAATGAGCGCGACCGCGACGAAGCCGAAGGCCGTGAGCGTCGTGACCGAGACTCCCGCGAGCGACAGGCTCTCGCCGGCCACCAGCCGGGCCACCACGGCCAGGATGATGAGCCCCACGATGTCGTCGATGACCGCGGCACCGAGCACCACCTGGCTCTCTTCATCCTGCAGCCGGCCCAGGTCGCTGAGCACCCGTGCCGTGATTCCCACGGACGTCGCCGTGAGCGCTGCCGCGGCCACCAGCGCCGGCAGCGGATCGAGGCCGAGGATCCGCTCCGTGGCGAGCCCCAGCCCGAACGGCAGCGCTACGCCGACCAGTGCCACCGTGGTCGCGGTGCCGCCGAGGGAAAGCAGTCGCTTCAGGTTGGTCTCGAGGCCGATCTCGAACAGCAGGATCACCACACCGATCTCCGCCATGATGTGCACCACCGGCAGGTCGGGATCCACCACGCCGAGCACCGACGGGCCCAGCAGCACGCCGGCGATCAGCTCGCCCAGCACGGCGGGTTGCCCCACCCGTTCCGCCAGTTCGCCGCAGAGCTTGGCACCTGCGAGCAGTCCCGCCAGCATGAGGAGGATCTGGGGCACCGACAGGGTGCCGTCGGCGACGGCGGCTACCAGGTGCATGTTCAGCGAGGTGCTGCGGGCGCGATGATCGAGAGGAGTTCGACGACCGGCGTAGACAGGAACCGGCTCCGGGCCGCGCGGACCCTGGCCCTGATGGTGAGCTCGGCGAGCGCAGGCAACGCGGCGACCCTGGCGGAGTCGTCGCGCGAGAGCATCACGTAGACGAAGCCGGGCTCCGGCAGTGGCCCGCGCGCCAGCATGTAGGGCTGGCCCGGCGGCATTTCGGGCCGGAGTTCATCGGCACTGGCGGTGGAGATGTACTGAACCCGCCATTCGACGTCCTTGCCCACGAACCGGTCCGGGTCGGCGCGCACCTCGGCAGCGGTCACGTTCTGCGCGCCGCTGTCGGCGGGCACCAGGTCATCGGTCCGGACCCAGGCCTCGAGCTGGACGCGAGACCACGGCCCGGCGCTGCTCAGCACCCGCACCGGCGCGCCGGCCCGCAGCGTGCCGGTCTGCCCGGCATCGGGCGAGGTGAGCAGCGCGGTGTTCCGTGCGGCCGCCATGGGGCGGGCGGGCTCCGGCGACGCGTCCTTCGGTGGGGTGGAAGAGGTCGACACCGGCCCGCCCGTTGGCGCCTGCTGATAGGCCTGCGCCTTTTCCGGCGCGGGCGGCTTTGATGCCACCTTCCGTGCCGCAGGCACCACCGCTTCTGCCGGCACCCACACCACGCGTTCCACCCGGGTCCAGCTGCCGCGCGTCTCCAGCCGGTTCAGGAGCATCCCTTTTTCCAGCCGCGCCAGTTCAGTTCCGGACGGCGCCGCGCGGAGCCGGACGTTGTCGCCTGTCACCGCCACATCGAAGCCGTCGCGCGCGTCGCGCTTGAGCAGCGAGGTGGACACCCAGCCCCGCAGCCGCACCTGTCGCCACGCACCGCGGCGCCCGGTCACCGCAAGGTCGGCCGTGGCAGTGGTGTGCGCGAGCAGCGTGCCATCCGGCGCCTTCCGGATCTGGGTGGCGAGCACGCGCGAGGTGCCCTGGGCCGCAAGCGGCGCAGCCACGAGCAGCAGCGCCAGCGTGCAGGCTGGTAGGCGGCGGAGGGCGAAACTAGATTGCGGCGCGTTGATCATCGTTTGTGATTGTAATCCCCCGGAGAATCATGTCCAAATCGCGGGCCCCCGTGGCGTTGATCGTGCTTGATGGCTGGGGTTACCGGCCCCAGCGCGAGGGCAATGCCATCGAGCTCGCCCGCACCCCCGTCTGGCACCAGCTCTGGGAGCGCTGGCCCCGAACCCTGCTCGATGCCAGCGGGCTCGCCGTGGGGCTGCCGGCGGGCCAGATGGGCAACAGCGAAGTGGGGCACCTCAATCTCGGCGCCGGGCGCGTGGTGCCGCAGGACATCGTCCGCATCTCGCAGAGCATCGCCGACGGCAGCTTCTTCCGGCTCGAGCCATTCCTGGCGCTGGGCGAACATCTTCGTCGCACCGGCGGCACCCTGCATCTCGTGGGCCTGCTCGGGCCCGGCGGTGTCCATGCCCTCGACACGCACCTGCTGGCCTGCATCGAACTGGGCCTTCGGCTCGACGTACCGAGGATTGCCATCCAGGGCTTCCTCGACGGACGCGACACGCTGCCGGCCATCGGCGCCGAGGTGGTGCAACGCCTGCTCGATGACATGAGACGCGTCGCCGGCCCGCGCGCGGTACTCGCCTCGCTCTGCGGCCGCTACTACGCCATGGACCGCGACAAGCGATGGGACCGCACCCGGCTCGCCTACG
>DASSTP010000097.1:0-8701 GCA_035707845.1 Gemmatimonadales bacterium
GATGCAGTGGGATGCGGCGCTGGGGAGACTGAGGGAGTTGGTTGAGAGTTGAGAGTTAAGAGTTGAGAGTCGAATCCTCCACTCTCAACTCTTAACTCTCAACTCTCAGTCCAGAAACG
This sequence comes from Gemmatimonadales bacterium, assembly GCA_035707845.1. Classification (GTDB taxonomy): domain Bacteria; phylum Gemmatimonadota; class Gemmatimonadetes; order Gemmatimonadales; family GWC2-71-9; genus CAMLHP01. The sequence continues at coordinate 120 of DASSTP010000097.1, forward strand.
GCAGCACCGTCCGCACCAGCGCCGGCGTGACGCCCATCTCATAGTGCGTGACATTTGGAAGAATGGCGAGCCGGTTCTGCGACATATGCTCCCGGTTCCAGCCGGCGTCGCGCTGGCCGCCGCCGAGGAGATGGTATGACTTCACGATATGATCGAGCTGGATCATGTCGGCGTCGCCGTAAACCAGCATGACCGGCATCTTGAGGCGCGGGAGGTCGCCGGTCCAGTCATACGGCTGGCGCATGAATGCGCCCATCGCATCGAGGAGCTTGGGGAACTCGGTCGTGTCGGGTGCGATGGCCACGTACGACTTGTACATCGGTGTGTCCTTCATCATGGGTGCCATCGCCGCACTCACGGCCGCCTGCTGCGGCAGCATCTCCGGATAGAAACCATCCTGTGCAAACGGAGTCGACACGAGCACCAGTTTCCGCACCAGCGAGGGATGCTGGACCGCGAGCCGGAACGCGGCCCCTCCACCGAACGAGTAGCCCATCACGTCAACCTGCTTGTAACCGAGAGAATCGAGGATCACCGCGAGGTCGTCGGCAATATTCACGAGGTTGATTGGCCGGTTGCCCAGGCGGGTGCGGCCGTGGCCCTGGAGGTCCACACCAATCACCTGATGATTGGCAGCGAGCGCTGTCAGGTTGGGGCCGAACATCTCGATCTGCCCCAGCCCGCCGTGCAGCAGCAGGAGTGGCTCGCCCTTTCCATAGATGGCGTAGTAGTAGTCGATGCCGTTGGCGGTCACATGACCGGTCTTCGTGGGTGTGGGCAGGGTGGCTTCCATGGCGGACGAGTCTCCAGGCTGAGTCTGGGCATGGACGGGCGCGACGGAGACTGCCAGCGCGCTTATCAGGCAAGCAACTGCGATACCGGTCCTCATTGGGGTCTCCATAATGGGTTCACTGATACGTCGAGTGAGACGAGGCGGAATCGACACGCCTTGACATGTCATGGTCTACATATGTAGAGTTACGGTATGACTCCTCCCCTCCGAAAGTCGTCCCAGACACTTCTGGTGCTCCAGACATTCCTCGCTGCTCCCGCGAGTTGGCTGTACGGATACGACATCAGCCGGGCGACCGGCGTGAAATCCGGCACGCTGTATCCCATTCTCATGCGGCTTGAGCAGGCCGGGCTGCTCGACTCTCGATGGGAGCCTGCCGAGACCGGCCGCCCGCCTCGGCACATGTACCAGCTCAACGCGGAAGGAATCCGCGCCGCGCGCGAATACGTGCGGGTGCATGGCTCCCGCCACTCGGCATATGGGCGCCTCGCCGAGGCGGAGGGCTGATGCCGATGCTCCGCCGGGTAGCATTCCGGGTACTGCGAACTGCGGTGCGACTCGCTCCGGGCGAGAGCCAGCGCTGGGCCAATGGGATGCTCGCCGAACTCGATCATGTGGAAGGTGAGCTCCCGGCTCTTCGATGGGCGCTGGGAGGGGTGACCGCTCTCTGCCGCCATTCGCTGACGCACATGCGGTTGGTGCCGAGATGCGCAGGCTTGATGACGTCCAGGCGCGGCCGGCTGGCGATCGCCGGCGCCGTGCTGCTCCTCGCGGCGCTTGCCTTCGCCAGCGGGAGAGGTGTCTCGGAGAGCCAGCCGGCCAACGGCGGCCGCCCGCATGTGGTGACCGCGAGGACGCCATGAAGTGCGTCAAGCTGCTCGCCGCGCTGTCATTGGGGCTCGTCGCCTGCGCCACGCCACCTGCGGATCCGAACGGAGTCTGGTCCGGTCAGGTGACGGAGCAGGGTGGCGGTGCCATGGATCTGGTGCTGGACCTCAGGGCCGGGGGAGACTCTCTGACTGGCTCGGTCAGCACGCCAGGCGATGGTGCCCGTCTCGTCATCGAGCACGGCAAGATCGACGGATCGCACCTCTCCTTCGAGGTCAATGCCAGGCACCCTGACGCGCCCTCGGACCGATTCACGGTCACGGCGACCATCGCCGGTAACCAGATGCGAGGATCCGTCGCCAATCCTCACGAGGGCATCACGATGCCGTTCACCCTCACGAAGGGCAGGGCGGCGCACGCACCGACCAGGTCGGCCAGGGATACAGGGCCGCCCAACCCGAAGGGCCGCGATCCGGAGCCCGTTGATGCGCGAAAAGGCGTTCTCGCCGCCTTCGATGATCACGAAGTCGTCGGGCTCGGCATCCTCTCCTATGCCAACCAGGATTTCGATGACTTCATACTTGGAATGATTCGCGATCCGGCCTTCCCGCAAACAGTGAACGACATCGTGGTGGAGTGCGGCAACTCGCTCTATCAGGATGTACTGGACCGGTACACGGCAGGCGAGGACATTCCACTTTCAGAGGTGCAGCAGGTCTGGCGCAATACCACCCAGCCGATGTGCGGGCTGGCCTCCTTCTATGAGCAGCTCTTTCCGCTCGTGCGCCAGATCAATGCGGCGCTCCCCGCTGACAGGAAGCTGCGGGTGCTCGCCGGCGATCCGCCCATCGACTGGAGCAACGTCAGGAGCAGGGATGACCTGCGGCCCTTCCGGGATCGTGACGCCAGCATTGCCGCCGTGGTGCAGCACGAAGTGCTGCTCAGGCACCGGAAGGCGCTGATGATCTTCGGCGTGCGGCATCTTCTGCATGGCGGTGGTGGTGCGGTCGGCATGTACGAACGGAAGATCGAGAATGGCGGCGGGCATCACCTGACGTATGTCGTGATGGCGCACAACGGGTTTGGCAACCATTCGCTACTGACCCGCTACAACGACACCCTGGAGCAGCGGCTTGCGTCCTGGCCTGTGCCCTCCCTGGTCGAGCTGCGTGGCAGCTGGCTGGCCGATCTGGACTACGGTTATTTCTTTCCGGATGAGAGCGATGCCGCCGGGATCGCCGCACGCGTGGACGCCTATCTCTATCTGGGCCCCCGCGCCCTGCTCCTGAACCAGCCCATTTCAGCGGTCGCAGCCAGTGACACCGCGTATATGCGGGAGCTGGCGCGGCGCGCCACGATCGAGCGGGGACCGACAACGCCGGCTGACATCCTGCGCGGCGCCGTGGATTCGACGGTGTTCTTCAATGCGCGTGCCGGACAGCCAGGCCCTGAAGCACTACCCGCGGCCGCACCAATTGGGGCAGGACGAACATCACCACACGTTGCCCGGTCGCCGACCCGCCCGCCACCCTGACCCGGACCGTGTCCCCAATGCGAAGCCGCAGCACCGCGGCTCTCAGCTGTCCGACGCTGTCGATCGCCGAGCCGTTGATGGCCAGCACCGTGTCGCCGGTATGAAGCCCAGCCTGTGCCCACACGCTGTTGCGCTCGAAGATGCGCAGCAGCGGATGGCTTGCTCCATCGGGCCGCCAGCCGAAGACCCGGAGATCGGGCCGCGGGGTCCCGTCGGGCGCCGAGTCTGCGACCGAGTCGATTCGGACCTGGATGCCCGCTCGCGCGAGATACCGGTTGAAGTCGAGCATGTGTGCGGATCGCACGTAGCGTTCGAAGAAATCGTGCGTGCGGCAACCGCACACCGAGTCCACCACCTCCTCGATGCCGGCGCTGGTGTAGCCGGTCCCGTGGCCGAACCGCGCCAGCATCGCTCGCATCACGTCATCCAGCGAACGGCGCCCTCCGGTGGCATCCCGGACGATCAGGTCCAGCATCACCGCGATCAGCTCGCCCTGGACGTGGACGCTGGGGTTGTCGTCGCCGTATTCCATCATGCTCGTCGCATTGGCAACGAGACTGGCCTGCTCGGGCGAGATGAGCCAGTTGCCGGAGTTGGACAGGTAGGCCGAGATGCGTGACTCCAGGTGCGCGGCCCGGGTGGAATCCTCGGGCCGGAGCCCCGCCCGCCGGATCAGCAGGTCGGTGTAGTACATGGTAACGCCTTCATACCACCATGCTCCGGTGGTCGGAGGGATGGGGCGGTAGTCGAGCGGCCACCAGCCAACCGGCCGGATGCGCACCTCGTTCCAGGTGTGGAAGTATTCATGGACGGTTTCCGGCAGTTCCGCGTTCGGATCGCGTGCCAGCTCCGCACTCGGCGCGCCGATCGTGACAGAGTTGGCGTGCTCCAGGCCGCCATAGGCGCCATCCACCATGAGGAAGGTGAAAACCCGGTAGGGCGCGCCGTGGAAGAGGGCGATGGCCTGCCGAGCCACGCGCTCGATGCCGTCCACGAATGCGGTCGTGTCGAAGGGTGTCGCCGAAGGAAGCGGCCAGTAGGCCACCCGATGTGGGATCTCATCAACGGTGAATTGCCAGTTGCGGAGCCGGCCCACCAGAATCGGCGAATCCAGCAGGACGCTGGCACTCGAGGCCGTGAACGTCCGGGGATCAGTGGTCGGCGTGAGCCCGGTCGCCACATCCCACTCAGCCGGCAGGTCGAGCTGCACCCGTGCCGGAGCAGACTCATGTCCAATCAGATACATGAATGAGTGCGGGCCACCGACGAGGCCGCCGGTGGTGGAGACGACTGCGCGCCAGGAGGGCCGGGCCGGCTCGGGCAACGCCGCCGGCTCGATCCGATAGCGCACCACGGCCGTGCCGCCCGGAGAGGCAACCTGCCAGAGCGCGCTATCGAGCCGGGTAATGGCCGCCCGGTCGCCTGGCGACTCAACCGTCAGACCCTTCACATAGCGCCAGTAGCGATCGTCATACTCCGGGTGCCGCATCATGGCGAGGCGGAACGTGTCGGGCGCGTTGCGAATCCGCATCTCGACGGCGTAGCCGGTGGTGTCGCCAGCCGTGACATGCAGCACGTACTCGATCACGGGCTGCTGGGCGCAGGCCGCCGTAGTCCACAGGAGAAGCAGAGCGGTGATCGTGCTGCTGAGTGTCATGGCGTGCCTCGGTGAGGAACGTGCAGGGCGCACTGCACAGCTTGCCATGATGAGACGCCGGTGGCGGCGCGGGGGTTTGAAATGCTAGTCGCGGGTCACGGGTCACGGGTCACGGGTCACGGGTCACGGGTCGCGACACGAGACCCGAGACTCGCGACTACCTGCCCATCCCGCCCTCACGGCCCGATGCGGCGCATCGTGTAGATCACTGGTTCGCCTCCAGGCTCCGCTGGATGCAGTGTCGCCGTCCATTCGTCCGCGGAGACACGGGCAAAGGTATGACCTTGCCTGGCCTCGCCCCGTCTGATGAAGGTGATGCTCGTCGGAGTGAAGCTTGTTACGACATAACTCGAATGCGCGCTCCGGCCCTCGATGAATCCCTTGCGCCACTCGATGGTCGAGGAGTCCGTCACGTTCCGGAGGGACGAGTCGGCGAGGGAGCGGGTCTGGATGGTCGAGTCGTTGACGAAACGATAGTCCTCGAAGAAAGCAGCCTGGTGCGTGCCGCTGCCGCGCCAGCTCCCGGTGATCCACGCCAATTGGCGAAACTGCTCGCGAGTGACTGAAGCCGCCTGGTGCGGAGGGGCATCAGGCGCTGCGCACGCCGCAAGCAGGGCGGTCACGATGCTACCTCGCAGGGCGCTTCGCATGGCGACGTTCCTTGGTCGAGGGTCGAGAAGGGCGACTGGATTCCCCATCCTGGGCCGCGCAGCGGCCGAAGGTTCTGCCTGGCGGGTCCCCGGAGACGGGAAAGAAGGTCCTTCGCTTCGCTCTGGATGAGGAATGGGCTAACCTCGGATCGTCCAGCCGTCCAGCCGTCCAGCCGTCCAGCCGTCCTGCCGTCCAGCCGACTATCTCCCAACCACCCCCATCGCAAACCCGCCCGCCGAGTCGGGTGTCGAGATCAGCAGCTGGGTGGGCGAGGCCGCCAGGAGCTTGCTCCAGCCGTGCAGCTGGATGGCGCGGATGAATTTTCCGTCCCGTCCCACTTCGTGATACATCTGCATCGTGTCGGCGATGTGGCGGCTCTTTTCCAGGAAGACGTGGCCGTCGCTCGAGGCGAACGCCCCGACAAATGGCGGCTTGATGGGTGCGAACTGGAGCAGGCCCGCCGTGCGCTGGAGCTCCGCCGGGAATGACGCGATGAAGCGCTCCCGGTCTGTGTCGGTGACTTCGAGTATGCGATCCATGAGCGGCCGGCCCTCGTGCCAGTCACCGGTGGTGTCGCGCCAGTCCACCCGGTTGTGATAGTGCCGAGCCACCCAGATGGAGCCGTCCGGCAGCACGCCCCAGTAGTCCTCGCCGCTGAAGATGCGCCGGTCGAATCGGGTGCCCTGGTCAGTGACGACCTTGGCAAGGTCGAGTGGCGTGAGCTGGGCGACGGTGTCCGGTTTCGCCGAGGGCGAATCGAACCGCACCACCGCCGAGCTGTCCCGGTTGCCGCTGCCGTCGGGACCCGGGTTGGGTGAAAGCTTGCCATAGAGCCGGCCCTGCGCATCGATATCCGCCGGCAGGACGCCGCCATCGAGCAGCGGCATCTCGCGCACAAACTTGCCGTCGGCGGTCCAGGCGGTGACCCGGCCGGTGCCCCAGTCGCTCAGGAAAAAGGTATCGGCCAGGGCAAAGAGCCGGACCGGGTGCTGGAGCCGGTTGCCGGCATCGAGCCGGGTAGCGCGCTTTGCCGAGAAGTCGAGCAGCGCCACGTTCTGGTCGTCGGGTGACAGGACCACAAACCGCTGGCCGCCGATCCACGCCCCCTCGGCGTCCTGCCGAATGTCCACGTGGATGGTGTCGGCACCGGCGGAGAGGATGACCGGTGGCGGCGGTGGCTCAGGTTCGCCGCAGGCGGCGAGGAGGAGAGTGGCTCCGAGGAAGTGAAAGCGCATGGTTTCAAGATGGGCGGGATGGGCAGGATGGGCCAGATGGGCGGGTCGAGATGGGCAGGATGGGCAAGATGGGCAAGATGGGCGGGTGATGCCGGGTTAGCTTCGGCCCGCCCATCCCGCCCATCCCGCCCATCCCGCCCATCCCGCCTTGCTACCGTCCCGTCAGCACCTTCTCGAACCACGCCGTCGCCCTCGGGTCGTTGCTGCGCGAGAGCCAGAACATCGCATTGCGGCGGATTTCGGGATCGCGGTCGGTCTCCGAGATCTTGATCAGCGCCGGGACGCTCTCGTCGGCCGGGCGGCGGCTCAGGCCGAAGACCGCCGCCTCCCGAACATCGCGGTCCTCGTTGGCATCCGCAGCAATGGATCCCATTGCATCCACCACCTTGTCGCCCGCTGCCTGGCCCACCCAGAAGAGGGCGCTCTGCCTGGACTGCTTCGGCAGGTCCCTGTCCTTCGCCATCGCGAGCAGGTCGGGCCAGACGGTAATGCTGTCCGCGAGCTGCGCGGCCAGGATGGCCTGGTTGCTGGTGGAGGAGTTCTTCCGCGCGACATCCAGCAGGTACCGCGCGGCATCGGGCGCCCGCACCATGCCGAGATCGGTGGCAGGTGGCGCATCCGCGCGCCAGGAGCCGCCCACCCGGACTTCCACGTGGTTGATGGCGGACCCGGTCTTCTTGAAGACGACCCGTACCGGGCCGTACTCGCAGTCGCTCTCCCACTGCGAGTCGCGGTCGCGCGACGTGTTGATGTTGGTGCCGTTGCCGCAGACGCCGGGGCGGGCGGTATAGCTCATCCGCACCACGCCATCGGGTGCCCGGGCCACGCGTTCGGCCACCGACTGCGCCCGGAGCAACCCGGGCGCGAGCAGCGCAGCAGCCATCAGGACGGTCGGTCTCATTGTTCGAGCATCTCCTCGAGCAGCTTCGTGGCGCGCGGGTCCTTCGACTGGCTGAGCCAGAAGATGGCCTGCTGGCGCAGTTCCTTGTTGGGCGACGTCTTCGCGACGTTGATGAGCCGGTCCGTGATGGCGGGGTCGTTGGGCCGGCGCGCCATCAGCATCACCATCATGCCCTGCATCTCGTCATCGGCCGGCAGCGAGTCGAACAGCTTGAGCAGGTCGGCCGTGGGGAGGTCGCTCTGCACCAGGGTGACCAGCGCCTGCTGGCGCAGCTCGCTCTCCTCGCCCTTGTTGGTGGCGATCTGCATCAGCCACTGGGTATCCTTGTCGCGCCGGGTCATCATGGCGACGAGGACCTGCTGCTTCATCTCCGTGGTCTTCGCGTTGGTGTAGAACTGCTTCAGCTCCGCCGGCGTCGTCTCCGGATCGCGCGCCACGTTGAACAGCGCCGCCTCTGCCAGGTCCGGCGCGATGCCCGGCTTGGTGACATAGGTTCGGAGCAGGCGCCGAGCCTCCGGGCTGTGCTTGGTGCTGAGGGCAAAGAGCGCCGCCTGCTGCACGTCCTCGTCCTTCGTGGCCTGCAGGACCGAGTCGAGCACCGTCACGGCGCGTGGATCGTCGGTACGCGCCAGCCAGAACACGGCACCCTGGCGCACTTCCTGGTCGGGATCGCCCACGGCCTGCAGCAGCAGCTTGCTCGCTGCCGGGTCGTTGCTGGTGGCCAGCACGAAGAGCGCATGCCGCCGGAGGCAGGCCGATCCCGAGTCGCGCTTGGCCATCACCTTCTCGATGATCGGGACAGCGCGTTCGGGGTTGTTGCGCATCAGGCCCTGCAGCGCCATCACCTTGACGTCAGCGTCCTTGCCGCACTCGTCGTCGCCCATGGCCAGCATCGGCCGCGGGGCCTTCGGCGGCTTGGGTGACCTGGGCGTCCGCGGCACGCCCATCGGCGGCATCGGCGCCACGACCGGCGCGGTCATCCG
>DASSTP010000098.1:0-4464 GCA_035707845.1 Gemmatimonadales bacterium
CGCCAGCAGGAGGAACACCAGGGATACCACCATCAGCCCGCGATACTGCCGCGCAATCAGCGCGGCCGCGCCTGCAATTGTGAGCCCGATGATGGGCGTCACGATACTGCCGAACAGCAGGCCCACTGCACCGTATCGCCAATCAGGGCTGCCAAAGTTGGCGGGCAGCATTTTGGGCACCGTGTCGAGCATCGGCACCAGGATCAGCAGCAGTGCAATCGGGTAGCCCGCGAGGGCCATGGACCGGGCGGTCGTGGGGTTGGCCTGGATGGTTCACTCCCTCTCGTGATAAGCCTTTAATGGGATGCGCAATAACCGTACTCAGCGCGACCGAACCGGACGGCCACGTTAAACAGCCATGTTTCAACCACTTACGTTGGTGATGCTTGCCCACTCGCCGGCGCGCGGCCACCCGACATCGCCATCTGATGCGGCAACACCACAACAGCTCGGGGCAAAACGGCGGGCGGACGGCTGTATCTTGCCACCGCGCCTGGAGCCGGGCATGCCGATTGCTCCCCCGCCCCGCGTCTGAGCATCCACCAAGGAATGCCTTCTGTCAACCAGCGTCCTCAAGATAATCTTCGCCACCGACAACTTCGGCGTGGGCGGCACCGAACTTAATGCGGTGCGTACGGCAGAGCGACTGGACCGGCGACGCGTCTCGCTCGAAGTCGCGGCGATGCAGAGCGAAGGTCCGCTCCGCGCACGCTACGACGCGGCTGGGGTCCCGGTGACGGGATTTCCGCTCCGCAACCTTTACGGTCCCGCGGCCTGGCGTCAGGGCCTCCGGCTGGCCTCGTGGCTGCGCCAGCGCCAGCCCGATGTGATCCACTGCCACGATATCTACAGCAACATCTTCGTGGGCTTCTGGGCCCGGGTGGCAGGCATCCGCAACGTGATCGCGAGCCGCCGCTGGGGCGCCGATTCCTCGCAGGCGCGGCTCGACCGCCTCAACGACTTCTTCTCGCGCCGTGCCACCAGGCTCCTGGCCAACAGCGCCGCTGTCGGAGCTGAGCTGGTGGAGCACCACGGCTACCGCGCCGAACGACTGGCCGTGATTCCCAACTTTCTGGAGCCCGACACGTTCGGGGAGCTGCCGCCCGCCGAACGGTTTGCGCGCCGCGCCGCCCTTGGCATCCCCACCGGCCGCTGGGTGGTGGGTATCGTGGCCCGGCTCACGCCGGTAAAGAATCACGTACTCCTGCTGCGGGCCGTGCGACGGCTCACAGCGGCGGGGCCATCCGTACATATTGTGATCGTGGGAGACGGGCCCGAGCGGGCCCGGCTGGAACAGCTCGCTGCCGAGTGGGAGCTGGGCGGGAACATTACCTTCACCGGCACCCTGCCCAACCGGCCCAATCCCCATGCGCTGTTCGACGTGTCGGCGCTGACGTCCCGCAGCGAAGGCTTCCCCAACGCCGTGGTTGAAGCGATGGCAGCGGGCCGGCCCGTCGTGGCCACGGACGTGGGCGGCGTGCGGGACGCAGTGACGGATGGCATCACCGGTCTCCTGGTGCCCGATGACGACGATGCCGCCTTTGCCGCCGCACTCGAGCGCCTGCGCGGCGACGCCGGCCTGGCAGCGTCACTTGGCCGCGCGGGCCAGCAGGTGGCCAGGGACCGATTTTCGGAAGAGGTGGTTCTGAACCAGCTGATAGCGCTGTATGAGGAGTTGGCGCGGTGAGGCGCCGGCCGGAAGGATGGCGCACGCTGCGCTCCATGGCCGCCGCCCAGGAGGGCGAGCGGATTGCGGTGCTTGACGCGCCCGTTGCCCCGAGTGCCCCCGGTGCCGGCCCGCTTCGGCGCCGCGTGCGCGACGTCTGGCGCAGTCTCATCCAGCTGCGGTCCCGGCTTGGTGCGGTCACCTGGTCGCTCTCATTCATCGGCGTCCTCGGCTACCTCTTTGCGTCGGTGACCTATCGCCTGCCGATCGGCGAAGCCTCCATCATCCTCGGCCTCATCGGCCTGCTCTTGATCCCTGGCGGGATCCGCTTCCCGGCCGGCGTCGCCTTTTTTGCCGTTTTTCTCATCTGGGCCGCCCTCGGCGCAGTGGTATCGCCGTGGCGTGGCGTGGCGCTCACCTCGCTGCTCGACCTCACCAAGGTGGGGCTGATCTATCTGGTGATCGTCAACGCGATCCAGTCGCGCGCGCAGATCTGGTTTTTCATGGTGACCTTCCTCGCGTTCTTCGGCTCCCACCCGGTGCGCGGAACCGTCATCAACTACCTCACCGGCAACACCTACTTCGGCCGCGCCGCCTGGTATCAGGGCATTTTTCACAACCCCAACGACATGGCGGCGCTGACCCTGCTGCAGCTCTCCATGGCAGCAGCGCTGCTGCTCACCGAGCGGCGCGGCATCGTTCGGCTGGGGGCGCTCTTCGCCGTGCTGATCCTGCCCTTCACTATCGTGGTGACGCAATCCCGCGCAGTGCTGGTTGCCCTGGCCGTGTTCATCGTGGGCGCCGTCTGGGGCCATCCCAAGAAGGCCCGGATCATCGGCGCTCTCCTCCTGATTGGCGGCCTGGTGGTGGCGGTCTCGCCCCATGGTGTCTGGGAGCGGCTCAAGGGCCTCCGCTACGCGACCTCCACGACCACATTGAATGAAGTGGACCAGGAGGGCTCCGCCGCGCAGCGCTGGGCCATCTGGAAGACAGGATTCCGTATCGTGAAGGAGCACCCGATCACCGGCGTGGGGCTGGGTGCCTATTCCTATGCCAACGGCTCTGCCTCGGACGTCCTGGGAAACCGGGACGCCCACAGCACCTACCTCACCCTTGCCGCCGAGAATGGTTTCCTGGGCCTGTTCCTCTTTCTCGTGCTGGTGGGAGCGACACTCTGGCGGTCCATGGGCGTGCGACGACGAGTCCGGAACATTTATCGTGAGGGCGCGCTCCAGCTCCGGTTTCTCGAGCTCGGGCTCATCTGCTTCCTCGTGGCCGGCATCTGGGGCAGCTACTCCAAGCTGACCTTCCTGTACGTGCATATCGCGCTCATCTGGGCGCTTGCCACGGTCTGCGAGCGCGAGGCCGCCGAAGCGCGCCGCATCGTGTTGCGGCCGGGGGCCTGACATGTGTGGCATCGCCGGCTTTGCGGGACTGACCCTGGATGGCATGGAGGCCGACGCCCTGCTCTCCAGGATGTGCGGCGCCATCCGCCACCGCGGCCCCGACGATGAGGGCCATTTCGTGGCGCCCGGCGTTGGCCTCGGCATGCGCCGCCTCAGCATCATTGACGTGGCGGGCGGGCAGCAGCCGATCGGCAACGAAGACGGCAGTGTGCAGATCGTCTTCAATGGGGAGATCTACAATCACAACGCTCTGCGCCTGACGCTGAGCGCTGAGCGCCATCAGTTCCGTACGCACTCGGACACCGAGACCATCGTCCATGGCTATGAAGAGTGGGGCGATGACGTCGTTTCCCACCTCCGGGGCATGTTCGCATTTGCGCTCTGGGACGCCCGGCGGCGCCGGCTGCTGATCGCGCGCGACCGCCTCGGGATCAAGCCGCTCTATTATGAGCTCCGGGACGGGGCGCTCCGCTTCTGCAGCGAGCTGCGGTCGCTGCATGCCGGGGGCGCCTCACCGGTCATCTCCGATGAGGCCATTGCCTGGTACCTGGCCCTCGGTTATGTCCCCGATCCGCTGTCCATCTATCAGGGCGTCAACAAACTGCCGCCCGGCCACTGCCTCACCTGGAGCGCCGACTCGCCTGATGTGGTGGATGTCAGGCGCTACTGGACGCCCATCCGTCCCGAAGTCCGGATGGGCGAGGACGAGGCAGTGGAAGAAATCCGCCGGCTGCTGGCCGACGCGGTGGCCTCCCACCTGGAGTCGGAAGTCCCCCTGGGCGCCTTCCTCTCCGGAGGCCTCGACAGTTCCACGGTCGTCGCGCTGATGGCGCGTGGGGCGGCGGGCCGGGTCAGGACCTTCTCGATCGGCTTCGAGGAGATGGGCTATAACGAGGCGCCCCATGCCAGGCAGGTGGCCGCGGCACTGGGCACGGAGCACACCGAGCTCATCCTCACGCCGGCCGCCGACCAGGCCATTGACGGGTTGGTGGCGCTGTTCGACGAGCCGTTCGCCGACTCGTCGGCATTGCCCACGTATTTCGTGTCGGAGCTGGCCCGGCGCGACGTGACGGTGGCGCTGTCGGGCGACGGGGGCGACGAACTCTTCGCTGGCTACACCCGCTACGCGGATGCCATGCGGCGCGGCACGCTGCCGGCCGCCGTACGTCCGCTGCCCGCGCTCGCGGGGCGGATGCTGCCGCACGGCGCGTACGGGCGGAATCGCCTGCTGGACCTGGGCCGATCGTGGCAGGGGCGCTATGCCACGACCGTGGCGCTTCCTGTTGCAGTTGCTGCCGGCGGCGTCGCGCGGCAGGAGCTGGCCAGACTGCTGCCGCCATTCTCGAACCTCCTGAGCCGGTGGTTTGCGGGAACTGAAGGCCGGGACCGGGT
>DASSTP010000099.1:0-15268 GCA_035707845.1 Gemmatimonadales bacterium
CGTGGTCGGGCTGGTCTTTCCGGCTCTGCTGCACGCCTCCCATCCCGCCCAGGAGCGGCTGGCCGACCTGAGGGTCTCGGAAGCCGTGGCGGTGGTCCTGATCATCACCTATGCCTTCTCCCTCCTGTTCACCCTCAAGACCCACAAGTGGCTCATGAGCGGCGACCCCCACGACATGCCTCGCCGGGCCTGGAGCGTGGGGAAGGCGGTGGCGGTCCTGGCAATCGCGACCGCCTGTATCGCAGTTCTGTCCGAGATGCTGGTGCACAGTGTGCAGGGAGCCGGAAGCGCCTTGGGGCTCGGGACGGTGTTCGTGGGCCTGATCATCATCCCGATCATTGGCAACGCAGCCGAGCACGCGTCGGCCATCCTGATGGCCCGGCGCGGCAAGATGGACCTATCCCTGCAGATTGCCTATGGATCGAGCACCCAGATCGCCCTGCTGGTGGCTCCAGTGCTGGTTTTTGCAGGCGTCCTGATGGGCCAGGACATGAACCTGGTATTCGAGCCGTTCGAGGTCATGGCGGTGGGGCTGGCCGTCATCGTTACCGCGATTGGCACGACTGATGGCGAGTCGCACTGGTTTGAGGGCGTCATGCTGCTGGCGGTCTACGCCCTGATGGCGATCGCCGCGTTCTTTGTTTGACTTGGCCTTGGCGGGTTCGTAAGTTAGCGTGCTTTCGACTCTTACCTGAGGGACTGGGTGCGGACTCGCCCGACGATTCTCTTCTTTTCGCCGGATGGCAGCCCCGTCCCCGCGCTGATCGAGCGCTGGGCGCAGCAGCAGGCATTGCCGCTCAAGGAGTTCACCTCGGCGGCGGAAGTCGAAGCCATCGTCCTGCGGGGGCATCCCGGCATCCTGGTCGTCAACGGCGACGCCTCCGGTGCCGGGGGCATCGAGCTGGTCACCCGGCTCAAGGGCGATGCCTTCACGGCCATCGTGCCCGTGACCGCACTGATCTCGCACCACGAGCCGTCCGCGGTGGAGGCGTGGTTCCGGGCCGGCGCGGATGAGGTGCTGACCAGTCTCTTCTCGGTCGCCGAACAGGAAGCCCGCATCTCGGCGATGTCGCTGCGGACCGAGCGCGACGTCTCGGTGCATCCCTCCACCCGCCTGCCAGGCACCACCGAAATCGAGCGCGAGATCCGCCGCCGTCTCGAGGGTGCCGGCGAGTTTGCGGTCTGCTATGCCGACCTCGATCATTTCAAGGAATTCAACGACCGCTACTCGTATTACGATGGCGACCGGGTCATCTATCTCCTGTCGCGCATCCTGCATGATGTGGTGAAGGGGATGACTGGCCGGGAGGGCTTCGTGGGCCACATTGGCGGCGATGACTTTATCTTCGTCATACCGGGGAGCGAGATCCACGGGGTGTGCACCGAGGTGCTCTCGGTCTTCGATACCCTCATCCCGCTCCAATACAATGAGCAGGATCGCCGGGCCGGGTACTTCTTCGGGAAGGACCGCCGCGGGCAGCTGCACCGGGTGCCGCTCATGACGCTGTCGATCGGGATCGTCACCAATCGCCATCGCCAGTTTGCACATCCGGCCCAGGTGAGCGAACTCGCGACCGAAATGAAGAGCTACGCCAAGACGCTGCCGGGCTCCATCTTCGTGGTGGACCGTCGCCAGAGCGGCGACGGAGCAGGGCGAAGGGAACAGCGATGAGGATGCTTCGATGAACGTGACCTGTCCCAACTGCGCGACCATGTACCGGGTGGATCCCCGGAAGGTCCCGGAGGGGGGCGTGCGCGCGCGCTGTGCGGTCTGCAGCGCCATCTTTGCCGTGGGACAGGAACCAGCCCGCGAACCGGCGGCCTCGGTGGCCGCCGTGCCCACCGCCGCCGAGCCCGCGCCGGGGCCTGTGGTGGCGCCCAGTGCGGTCACGCCCGAGCCCGTAGCGGAGCCGGAACCGGAGCCGCCGGCTCCCGCACCGCCACCGCCGATGCCACCCCGCATCCCGGTGCCAGGCCCCATGCCGGAGCCGCCCAGGCCTGCTGCCGCGCCCACGGCTCCTGCGGCCTGGCCCGCCACGTCGGCGCCAGCCCGTCCCGTCGGAGGACCAGCCGCGCCCGCTCGACCCATGGCGCCGCCGCCGGCCATGCCGCGTCCGGCCGGGGTGCCTCCGCGCCCCTCGCCAATGCCGCCGGCACGGCCGTCGACGCCCGAGGTCAAGCGCCCACTCAACCCGTTCCTTTCCCAGGACCCGTCCCAGAAGGCGCGGCGGCTCGCCCGGGCACTCATCTCGGACATGGTGGTCTACCACCCGGCCAAGCGGCGCGAGGGCCTCCGCGACGGCAACCTCAAGACCCTGTTCGACGAGGAAATCAAGAAGAGCTGGGAAGAGTACGTCGACCAGGTGGGCAAGGACATCGCGGAAGGCACCGGGCATTTCCGTGATGCGCTCAATGAAATCCTCGCGGACGGTCGCCAGATCTTCTGAGGCTGTCTATCTTTCGGAAACCCGGAGCCGCTCCTCCGCCGCCGGGCGGACGGGCGGCTCGCTTGTTATTCCGCATGGAGCACTGCATGGCTGACCTGACCGACCGACTTGATGACCTCGCCACTCGGCTGGCCAAACTCCGAGGTTTTCTTTGACCTCGACGCCAGGCGCGCCCGCATAGCCGATATCGAAGCCCAGCAGGGCGACCCCGCGTTCTGGACCAACCAGGAGCGGGCGCGCGAGCTGGTGCAGGAAGTCAAGCAGCTCAAGGGCTGGGTCACGCCGTTCGATGACCTTGATGCCCGCATCAGCTCGGCGCGGGAGATGGCCGAGCTCGTGGAAGCGGAGCCCGACGAGGCGCTGTCGGGGGAGCTCGAGTCCGAAGTCCCGCGTCTCGCCTCCAGCCTCGAGGCGTTCGAGCTCAAGACCATGCTGCGCGGGCCCGACGACATGCGCGACGCCCTGCTCACCATTCACCCGGGCGCCGGCGGGACCGAGTCGCAGGACTGGGCCGAAATGCTCATGCGCATGTACGTGCGCTGGGCCGAGCGTCAAGGGTTCAGCGTGCGCGTGCTCGACCTGCTCGAGGGCGAGGAAGCCGGGATCAAGTCGGCCACCATCGAAGTTTCGGGCGAGTATGCCTACGGCTTCCTCAAGGCCGAGAAGGGCGTGCACCGCCTGGTCCGCATCTCGCCGTACGATTCGCAGGCGCGCCGGCATACGTCGTTCGCGTCGGTCTTCGTCTATCCAGACATCGATGACACCATCGAGGTGGATCTCCGCGACGAGGACATCAAGATGGATGTCTTCCGCGCCTCGGGCGCCGGTGGGCAGCACATCAACAAGACGTCGTCGGCGGTGCGGCTCACCCACATCCCCACCGGGATCGTGGTCTCCTGCCAGCAGGAGCGGAGCCAGCACAAGAACAAGGACACCGCCATGAAGATGCTGCGTGCCGCCCTCTACCAGCGAAAGCTCGAGGAGCAGCAGGCGGCCAAGGCCGCGGTCGAGGCCACCAAGACCGACATCTCCTGGGGCCACCAGATCCGCTCCTATGTCTTCCAGCCCTACACCATGGTCAACGACCACCGCACCGAAGTGAAGGTGAGCGACGTGCAACGGGTGATGGACGGTGACCTCGAGGCCTTCATCCAGGCCTACCTCAAGCAGTTCGGGGGTACTGCCGCGTGAGCGACGGAAGCGAACGGCGCAGCTACATCGAGGAGCACCGGCGCGCCAAGCGCGACGCCATCGCCGAGCTGGGCATCCAGCCCTTTGCCTATCGGTTCGACCGCACCCATACGGCCGCGGAGGCGCTCGCCGCCTGGGATGACAGCATGGGCGATTCCGGCCCCGCGGTCACCGTCGCCGGGCGGATCGTCTCGCTGCGTTCCCAGGGCAAGACGGCTTTTGCCCACGTCGAGGACGCCTCGGCCCGCATCCAGGCCTACCTCCGCCGTGACGAGCTGGCGGAGGCCTGGCCCCTGATCGAGCTGCTGGATCTCGACGATCATGTCGGCATCAGTGGCAGCCTGTTCCGGACGCGCACCGGCGAGATCACCATTCGGGCCTCCGCGCTCACGCTGCTCAGCAAGGCGCTGCGCCCACTCCCGCGCGGCAAGACCGAGCGGGTGGACGGCGTCGACCTGATTCACGGAGGCCTCACCGATCCGGAGGTGCGGTACCGGCAGCGCTACGCCGACCTGGCGTTGCGGCAGGATGTGCGTGACGTCTTTCGTGTGCGTGCACGCGCCATCACCTGGATCCGGCAGTTCCTCGACCGCCGCGGCTTTCTCGAAGTCGAGACGCCGGTGCTCCAGCCGATCTATGGCGGCGCCACGGCCCGACCCTTTGTTACGCACCACAACACGCTGGACATGCCGCTGTATCTCCGCATCGCTGATGAGCTCTACCTCAAGCGGCTGCTCGTCGGGGGGCTCGAGCGCGTCTACGAGATCGGCCACGATTTCCGGAACGAGGGGATGGACCGGACCCACCTCCCCGAGTTCACCATGCTGGAGCTCTACCAGGCCTACACCGACTACCATGGCATGATGGACCTGTGCGAGGCGCTGGTATCCGGTGTCGTACACGAGACATGTGGATCCACCAGGCTCGAGCGGGAGGGCGTGACGTTCGACTTTACCCCGCCATTTGCGCGGGTGCACTTTGCCCAGGCGCTCATCGAGCGCGCCGGCGTGGATGTGCGCTCGGCCGATGATGGCACCATGCGTGCGGCCCTGGTTCGTCACGGCGTGCCGGCGGCTGAGGCGGCTCAGTGGAGTGGTGCGAAGCTGCAGGATGAGCTTTTCAAGAGCTATGTCGAGGAGACGCTGGTCCAGCCCACCTTTGTCATGGATCATCCCAAGGCGCTGTCGCCCCTCGCCAAGCAGCACCGGGATGATCCCCGCGTGGTGGAGCGCTTCGAGCTCATCGTAAACGGGACGGAGTGGGCCAATGCCTTCAGTGAGCTCAACGACCCTGACGACCAGCGCGCGCGGTTCGAGGACCAGGTGCGCCAGCGTGCCGCCGGCGACGACGAGGCCCAGCCCTATGACCAGGACTACATCAGGGCACTGGAGTACGGCATGCCGCCGGCCGGCGGCATGGGTCTCGGGATCGACCGGCTGGTCATGATGCTGACGGGTGCGGCCTCCATCCGTGACGTGATTCTCTTTCCTGCCATGCGGCCGGAGGAGGGGTGAACGGCTCCGGGCCGTTCGCGCTATTCCGCTGGCCATCAGCGCTGGAACGGCGGATCGCCATTCGCTATCTGCGCGGGCGTCGGTCGCGCCGGGGCGCCTCGCTCAATACCGTAATCTCGATCGGCGGCGTGACCGTCGGGGTCATGGCGCTCATCGTGGTGCTCGGTGTCATGAACGGCCTCAGGAACGACCTGCGCGACCGGATCCTGGTGGCGAGCCCGCACCTGCGGGTGCTCACCTATGGCGCGGGCCTCCGGGTGGATAGCTGGCGCGACGCGATCAAGGTTATCCGGCAGGATCCTGAGGTGGTGGCCGCGGCTCCCGAAGTCATCTCCCAGACGGTTATCACCAAGGGCGCCGATTACGCCGAAGCGGTCAACGTCCTCGGCGTCGATCCGGATACCGGATCGCGATCGGTCACCTCGCTGCCGTCCTCCATCGTCAAGGGCGACCTCAGCTTCAAGACCACGGTCGAAGGCGTGGATGGCGGCATCCTGCTGGGCGAGCGGCTCGCCTCTCGGATCAACGCCTTCACCGGCGATGTGATCACGCTGATTCCACCCACCGCGGCCAAGGTCAACCGCGCCCTCGGCGTGGCAACTCCCAGGTTCTGGCGCTTCGAAGTTACCGGCCTCTTCAATACCGGAATGTTCCAGTACGACAACCAGTTCGTGGTCATGTCGCTGCCGACGGCCCAGAAATTCACGGGACTCGGTGACGCCGTTTCCAGTATCGCGGTGCGGGTGAAGAATCCGGACGAGGCGCCGACCGTCGGGCACCGCCTGGAGGACAAGCTCAGGTATCCCTATCGCGCGCTAGACTGGCAGGCGCAGAATTCGAGCCTCTTCAGCGCGCTGCAGCTGGAGAAGCTGGCGATGGGACTCATCATCTTCTTCATCATGATCGTGGCGGCGTTCAATATCGTCGGCTCGCTGACGATGGTCGTGACAGACAAGACGCGGGAGATCGGCATTCTCCGGGCGATGGGCCTCACGGCGCCCGCCATCGGCCGCGTGTTCCTGCTGCAGGGCGCCATCATCGGCGTGATCGGCACCAGCGTGGGGCTGGCCCTGGGCCTCGCCATCTCGTACATCGTCGATTCCTCCGGCATGATCCGGATCGATCCGTCCATCTACTTCATCGACCACCTGCCGGTGCGGACCCAGTTGTCCGACGTGGCCATCGTGGTCGTCGCCAGCGTGCTGCTGGCCGTCGTTGCGACGATCTACCCATCCCGGTCGGCGGCGGGACTGACGCCGGTCGAAGCGATCCGCCACGAATGACCGCGGTGCTCGAAGCAACCGGCATCCGCCGCGTCTTCATGGGCGGCGACGGCGAACCGATCGAGGTGCTCGCCGGGGTGGATCTCGCCGTCGCGCGCGGCGAGTTCGTGGCCATTGTCGGCGCGAGCGGGGCCGGCAAGAGCACGCTGCTGCAGATCCTGGGCGCGCTCGATCCGCCCACCGCGGGCCAGGTGGCGCTCGACGGCGTGGCGTACGACCGGCTGGGCGAGACGGAGCTTGCTGAGCTCCGGAACCGCCGCATAGGATTCGTCTTCCAGTTTCATCACCTCCTCCGCGAGTTTTCAGCGCTGGAGAATGTGATGATGCCGATGCTCATCGGCGGCCGCGATCAGGGCGCGGCGCGGGCGCGGGCCGCCGGCCTGCTGGAGACCATGGGACTGGCCGCCCGCATCACCCACCGGCCGGCGCAGCTCTCGGGTGGTGAGCAGCAGCGAGTCGCAGTGGCGCGCGCACTGGCCATGGATCCGGTCCTGGTGCTCGCCGACGAGCCGAGCGGCAACCTGGACTATCATCACGCCGAGCAGCTGCACGAGCTGTTCGCCCGGCTGGCGCGTGAATTCGAGACCGCGCTCGTCGTCGTAACACATAACCGGCAGCTGGCCGGACGCGCCGAGCGCATCCTCTCCATGGAGAGCGGTCACCTCGTGCCGCACTCAGGATGGGAGGCTATGTCATCATGACCTGCGAAAATTGCGGCGAGCGGGACGCGGTGGTCCACCTGACCCAGATCGAGGATTCGCAGGTGACCACCATCCATCTCTGCGAACGGTGCGCCGCGGAACGCGGCGTCGAGCCGCCGCCGGTCGGCAAGACACCGCTCGGCAGTTTCCTGGCCGCCATCGGCGACGCAGAAGCCCCGGGCAGCGCCGAGGTGGAGCGCTGTCCCGGCTGTGGCGCCACCTTTGCCCATTTTCGCGAGACGGGACGCCTCGGGTGCGCCGAGTGCTGGATCGCGTTCGAGGCGCCCCTGCGCGAGCTGGTCCGCCGCCTGCACGGATCGACGGTGCACGTGGGCGAGCGCTACGTCACGCGCGGGACGGCCTCAGCAGCGCGGGGCGACGAAGATCTCAGGGAGCGGCTGCGTGTGGCCATCGAAACCGAGAACTTCGAGCTCGCGGCCGAGCTGCGGGACCGGCTGCGCCAATGATTGACCTCTCGCTCATGACCGACGGCGGCATGGGATGGCTCGATGCGAGCGGTCCCGAAAGCCACCTCGTGCTGTCGACCCGGATCCGGCTGGCCCGGAACCTGGCCGCGGTCCCGTTTCAGGGCCGAAGCGACGATGCCGAGCGCGAGCGCATCCTTCGGGACGTCAGCGCGGCCGCTCGTGAGACGGTGCTGCTCAGCCGGGCCGTCAGCTTCCGCCTCGATCGGCTGGACGACGCCGACCGCCAGCTGCTGCACGAGCGGCACCTGGTCAGCAAGGAGCTGGCGGGGATCGAGCCGGGCGGCAGGGTGCGCTATGGCGCGGCGCTCCTGCACCAGGACCGCATTGGCGTCATGCTGAACGAGGAGGACCACCTGCGGCTGCAGGGGCTGCACTCGGGGTTCGCGCTGCAGGCGGCCTATGCCGACGTGGACCGGCTGGACGGGGAACTGGGACGGCAGCTTGCCTTCGCCTTCCACCCGGAGTTCGGTTATCTTACGGCCTGTCCCACGAATGTGGGCACGGGCCTCCGAGCATCCGTCCTCATCCATCTTCCCGGCCTCGTCCTCACCAAGGAAGTTTCCCGGGTCCTGCAGGGTCTGGCGCAGGTCGGGCTGACGTTCCGGGGCCTGTACGGCGAGGGCAGTGAGGTCGTCGGCAACTTCTTCCAGCTGTCCAACCAGACGACGCTTGGCAAGAGTGAAACGGAGCTGCTGGATCATCTGGCCCGCGTCGTGCGTCAGGTGATCGAATACGAAGAACAGGCGCGGCAGGTCCTGCTCCAGAGCGCGCCCACGATCATCGAAGACAAGGTCTGGCGCGCATACGGATTGCTCCGCCACGCGCGGAACCTGTCCTTCGATGAGGCCATGAACCTGCTGAGCGCCGTGCGGCTCGGCGCCGGGCTGGGCTTGATTCCCGGCATCGGCATGTACACCCTCAACAAGCTGCTGATCCAGTCACAGCCGGCCCACCTGGCGGTGGCTGAAAACCTGCCCCTCGGAGACCCCGCGCTCGCGCTGCGACGCGCGGCGCTGGTCCGCAGGGTGCTCGAAGATGACGTGGAGCGCCGCTAGTCCGGCGCCGGCCGAAGGCGAGACACCAGGAATGAACGGGTACAACTTCACCGATCGAGTGCGAAAAGTCCTGCAGATGGCGCGCGAGGAAGCGGCGCGCCTGCACCATGAGTACGTCGGCACCGAGCACATCCTGCTGGGACTGATTCGCGAGGGTGAGGGTGTGGCGGCGGCCGTGCTGCAGAACCTCAACGTGGACCTCGATGACATCCAGCAGAAGATCGAGGAGACCGTCAAGAAGGGGAAAGCGGCGGCGGCGGCCGGTCCGGACCTGCCCTACACCTCACGGGCCAAGAAGGTGCTCGAGCTCGCCATGACCGAGGCGCGCGAGCTCAACCATTCCTACGTTGGCACCGAGCACCTGCTGCTCGGCCTGCTGCGCGAGGAGAAGGGCATCGCGGCGCAGGTGCTCACCGATGCGGGCGTGAGCCTCGAGGCCAGCCGCGCAGAGACCCTCCGGCTCCTGGGGAGCGACATGCCGCAGCCCGCGGGCGGCGCCACGCCGCCCCAGCAGGCGGCGCAGCCCAAGGCGGAGAAGAAAAGCAAGACGCCGGCGCTGGATCACTTCTGCCGCGACCTTACCCAGCTCGCAGCCGAGGGCCAGCTCGATCCTACCATCGGGCGCGCCAAGGAAATCGAGCGCGTCATGGAGATCCTTGCGCGCCGCAAGAAGAACAACCCGGTACTGATCGGGGAACCCGGTGTCGGCAAGACCGCCATCGTCGAGGGGCTGGCCCTGCTCATCGCCAACAGCCAGTGCCCTGACGTGCTGCGGGATCACCGGGTGCTCTCGCTCGACATGGCGGCGGTCATTGCCGGCACCAAGTACCGGGGGCAGTTCGAGGAACGCCTCAAGGCGGTCATGAACGAGATCGCCCAGAACAAGAACATCATTCTCTTCATCGACGAACTGCACACGCTGGTGGGCGCCGGCGCGGCCGAGGGTGCCATTGACGCCAGCAACATGCTCAAGCCGGCGCTGGCGCGCGGCGAGCTGCAATGCGTCGGCGCCTCCACGCTGAATGAATACCGGAAGTACATCGAGAAGGACGGCGCCCTCGAGCGGCGGTTCCAGACTGTCATGGTCGAGCCACCGAGCGTGGATGAGACGGTGGAAATCCTCAAGGGGCTGCGGAAGAAGTACGAGGACCATCACCGGGTCGAGATTCCCGACGGCACGCTGACGGCCGCGGCCGAGCTCTCCGAGCGGTACATCACCGACCGGTTCCTGCCCGACAAGGCCATCGACGTGATCGACGAGGCTGGCGCCCGCGCCCGGCTGGCCTCCCAGGCTCCACCGCCGCAGATCGCCGACCTCAAGAGCGACCTCGAGCAGGTCAACCTCCAGAAGGAAGAGGCGGTCCGCGACCAGAACTTCGAGCGCGCGGCGTCCCTGCGGGACCAGGAGCGGGAGCTCCAGGGCCGCATTCGCCAGGCCAACGAAGAGTGGGAGCGGGAGCGGCAGACCCGCCGCCCCGTCATTGACGAGGAAGCGGTATCGTTCATCGTCTCCCGCTGGACCGGCATTCCGGTCACCCGGCTGCAGGAAGCGGAAGCAACCCGGCTGCTGCGGATGGAAGACGAGATCCACGAGTCGGTGGTGGGCCAGGACGAAGCCATCCGCGCCGTGGCGCGCGCCATCCGCCGGTCTCGCGCCGGGCTCAAGGACCCGACGCGTCCCATCGGCTCATTCATCTTCTGCGGCCCCACCGGCGTCGGCAAGACCGAGCTGGCGCGCGCGCTCGCACGCTTCCTGTTTGCCGATGCGTCTGCGCTCATCCGGGTGGACATGTCGGAATACATGGAAAAGTTCTCGGTCAGCCGCCTGATCGGCGCACCGCCGGGCTACGTGGGCTACGAAGATTCCGGCACCCTGACCAAGGCCGTCCGGCGCAAGCCCTACTCGGTGGTCCTGCTGGACGAAATCGAGAAGGCCCATCCGGACGTCTTCAACATCCTGCTCCAGGTGCTCGACGAAGGGCACCTGACGGACAACTACGGCCGGATCATCGACTTCAAGAACACGGTCGTCATCATGACGTCCAACGTTGGCGCCCGCGACATCATGTCGGGCAAGACCATGGGATTCCATGGCGCCGATGCGACGCAGGATTTCGAGCGGATGCAGGAACGCATCAAGGAAGAGCTCAACCGGGTCTTCAACCCGGAATTCCTCAACCGGCTCGACGACATCATCGTCTTCCACCCGCTGGACCGCGAGCACATTTCGCGCATCGTCACCATCCTGCTGCGCGAAGTGCAGCGCCGGCTGGGTGATGAAGTGCGGCTCACGCCCGCCGCGCTCGATTTCCTGGTCGAGAAGGGTTACGACCAGAACTTCGGGGCCCGGCCGTTGCGCCGCGCCATCCAGCGCCACATCGAGGATCCGCTGAGCGAGAAGATCCTGCTCGGTGAAGTCGGCCGGGGGGATGAGATCGAAGTGGACGTGTCGGAGGACAAGGAACGCCTGGTATTCCGCGCCCTCACCAGCCAGAAGGCCTGAGACAAGCCGTGCCGGGCCCGTTCCGGCACGGACCTCCCGCTGCCTCCTTGAACGCATGCGACTGATCACCGCCCTTGTGACCGCCGCGGGCCTTGCGCTCGCGGCTCCCCTTGCCGCGCAGAATCCGCCGCCCACCCCTCGGCTCGACAGCGTCGCCGTCACGGGGAATGTGCGGGTATCCTCCGCGCAGGTGATTTCCACCGCGGCACTTGCCGTGGGCCAGCCCATCTCCTATCGCGAAATCCAGCGAGCCGTGGCCGCCGTCTATCGCACCGGCCAGTTCGACGACGTCCGGGTGGAACAGAAGCTGGTAGACGGCCGCACCGTGATCGTCTTCGCGGTGAAGGAGCGCCCCATCCTTGCCTCCTGGGAAGTGCAGGGGGCCGAGCGCATCTCAGCGGGTGACGTACGCGAGCGGGTGAAACTGCTCGAGGGGCGCCCGCTGGATCGCGCCGAGATCGCCCGTGATCGCGCCTCGATCGACTCCATGTACAAGGAGCGCGGCTTCTACGCCGCCACGGTGCGGGCCGATGAAACGCCGGCCGATTCGGGGCGCGGGATCAGGGTCACCTTCAACATCGAAGAGGGGCGCCGTGTCGCGGTGAGCCAGGTTGTCGTCAACGGCAATGAGCAGTTCACCGACCAGCAGGTGGTGGGGCAGATGGCCAGCAAGCCCGAGGGCTTCTGGTGGTTCCGCTCCGGTGAATTCGACGAGGACCAGCTCGACCAGGACGCGCGCAACCGCCTCCCCTCGTTTTATGCCAGCAAGGGATACATCGATTTCCAGGTCGTCAAGGACACGCTGCTGGCCGACACGTCGGATACCAAGGGCGTGCTGCAGCTGACCGTGGACGAGGGCGCCCAGTACCGGATCGGCAAGTTCGAGATCCGCGGCAACCGCCGCTACTCCGAGACGGAACTGCGAGCCTATTTCCCCTTCCCGCCGGACGACGCGCACCCGGTGTTCAATCGCGGCGCATGGGAGAGCGCCAGTAGCAAGGTGCAGGATCTCTATGCCAACACCGGGTATCTCTACGCCCGGCTCCAGCCGCAGGAAACCCGGCGCACACTGCCCGATGGCTCGCATGTGGTGGACCTCGCCTGGAACATCCAGGAAGGCCAGCTGGCCACGATCAACAAGATCAACATCGTGGGCAACGACGTCACCCACGAGCGGGTGATCCGCGACGCGATCGTCATGCTGCCGGGCCAGGTGTTCAGCAAGGACGCCCTGATCCGCTCATACCAGAACATCGCCAACCTCGGCTTCTTCAAGCAGCCGATGCCGGAACCCGCGATCAATCCCGTGCCGAACGGCAACGACGTCGGGCCCGACGTGGACGTCACCTTCCGGGTCGAGGAAAAGCGCACGGGCAACATCAATTTCGGCGCGTCGCTGGGGCAGGGCACCGGACTGGGTGGCTTCCTGGGGCTTGAGGAACCCAACCTGTTCGGCCGCGGAAAGCGCGGCAGCCTCCAGTGGCAGTTCGGCGAGAACATCAATGATGTCGTGCTGAGCTACAGCGATCCGGCCATCAACGACAGCCGCATCTCGGGCATGGTCTCGCTGTTCGACTCACGGCAGCGGTTCATCATCCGTGACCTCGGCCGGCGCCGCCAGACCGGCGGCACCGTCCAGATCGGCTTCCCGTTCTTCAGCCCTCGCTTCACCCGGCTCTTCGGCTCCTACGGCCTCCAGCGCGTGCGGTACGATCAAGGGTCCGAGGAGATCCAGCAGGCGTTCGTCTGCAACAACTGCACGCGCTCGACCCTCGGCTTGCGGCTGCTGCGCGACACCCGCATCGGGTTGCCGTTCCCGACCGCCGGTACGCAGCTGAGCGTGTCGGGAGAGCTTAACGGCGGGTTCCTGGGTGGAACGGGTGATTACCAGAAAGTGGACGTCGAGGGACACTGGTACGCCCCGCTCGGGACAATCGGCGGCAACGGGCCTTTCGGCGGCGGCGTG
Source organism: Gemmatimonadales bacterium (assembly GCA_035707845.1). Classification (GTDB taxonomy): domain Bacteria; phylum Gemmatimonadota; class Gemmatimonadetes; order Gemmatimonadales; family GWC2-71-9; genus CAMLHP01. The sequence goes on from DASSTP010000099.1 coordinate 13,149, forward strand.
CAGCTGGTGCTGGGCTTTACCGCCAAGTCGGGGTTCATCTTTGGCAACGCCAGTAATTTCCCCTTTGAGCAGTACTCGCTGGGCGGGGTGCAGTTCGGGATTCCGCTCCGCGGCTATGACGAGTTTTCCATTACCCCGAACGGGTTCGACCCCTCGGCTGGGGGTGACCGCGCCTCTCCGGAGGCCTTCGGAAAATCCTTCGCCGCGTTTACTGTTGAAACCGGCGCGCGGCTGAGCCAGTCGTTCTATGTGAGCAGCTTCCTCGACGCGGGGAATGTCTACCGCACCAGTCGCCAGTGGGATCCCACCCGGTTGTTCCGCGGGGCCGGGGTCGGCGTGGCGCTGGTCTCGCCCCTGGGGCCGATTGGCGTGGATCTCGCGTATGGGTTTGACAAGAAGGACATAAACGGGAAGCCGAACCCGGGATGGATGTTCCACATCAAGGTCGGCAATTTCTTCTGACGTTGTCGCGGACTGACCCCAACCGGAGTGATCGTCGCATGAAGTATGTCGTTCGGGGCCTGCTTGCCCTCGCCTCGCTGCCGCTGTTCCTCGCGCTGCCGTCCGTGGCCGCGGCCCAGCAGCCCGCTGCGCCCGCCAAGGTGGCCTTCGTGAACATGCAGAAGGTGCTGTCGGAAATGCCCGGCTATGCCCAGGCCGAATCCACGTTCGCCAAGGAAGTTGCCTCGTACCGCACCGAGTTCCAGCAGCTGCAGTCGAAGCTCGACTCGGCTGCGTCGGCGTTCCAGTCGCAGTCCACGCTGCTCAGCCCCGCGGCCCGTCAGGCCAAGCGTGACGAGCTGCAGCAGCAGCAGGGCCAGATGGAGCAGCGCGGCAACGAGCTGCAGCAGAAGATGGTGCAGCGCCAGCAGGAACTGCTCGGTCCGATACAGGATCGCGCCGTCGCCGTCATCGAGAAATTGCGCCAGGCCGGCGGGTACGCCATGGTCTTTGATGTGAGCAATCAGGGCAATTCCATCGTCACGGCCGACCGCTCGCTCGACCTCAGCGACAAGGCCATCGCGGAGCTGAAGACGCCAGGCCAGTGACGTACTGGGTTGCACGTGGCAGGCGGCCGCCGGGCATCCGGAGGCCGCCTGTCGGCTGTTCACGGCTACCGCAGCAGGAGGTGGGATGCTGGACATCGCACGGATCATGGCCGCACTGCCGCACCGGTATCCGCTCCTGCTGGTGGACCGCATCCTGGAGGCCGAGGCAGGGAAGCGGATCGTGGGCCTCAAGAATGTCACCATCAACGAGCCGTTCTTTCAGGGGCACTTTCCCGGGCATCCCATCATGCCGGGTGTCCTGATCGTAGAGGCGATGGCGCAGACGGGCGGCGTCCTGATGCTGTCCGAGCTGGCTGATGCGTCGACCAAGGTGGTCTACTTCATGTCGCTCGACGAGGTGAAGTTCCGCCGGCCCGTGGTGCCCGGCGACCAGCTGCGGATGGAAGTCGAGGTGTTGCAGAATCGTGGCAGCACCATCCGGCTCGCCGGCAAGGCCTTTGTGGACGGCCAGCTGGCGGCCGAGGCCGTCATGATGGCGCGGGTAGTAGATCGGTAGCGCTCGCCCGGCTACATTTCGCCCCCCAACTCTTGGACGGAGCAGGGCTTGGCGCGCAGGGGCAGCACCCACAGGCTGATGCGATGGTTGTGGACGAGCAGGCGGCTCGATGCCCGCCTGGCCCGTCTGGCGTTGCTTCCCGCCGCTGGCCTCTGGCGCCTCTCCACGGCGGCCCGTGCCATGGCCGTCCGTCGCGACCGACTGTCGCCGTCGCGGTCCGTCATTCCTGCCATAGACTTTGCCAATCTTACCGTCGGTGACTCCGGCAAGGGTCCGGTGCTGGCCTGGGCTGCCCGCCAGCTGGCCGCCACCGGGGCTGAGCCTGGCGTCCTCCTGCGGCGCGAGTCGCCCTGGGCGCGGGCGGCGCTTGTGCACACCGTGCCCTCGGCTCGGGTCACGTCATCGCCGACTACGCCTGAGGGGATCGCAACCCTTGCAGCCGAGGGCGCGCGGGTGGCGCTGGTCGAAGCCACGACGCCGGCAGCAGACTCCGGCGCCCGTTTGCGCGTGGCGGTGCTGGGTGCGGAGAGCAGCAGGGCGGTGCGCTGGCCGGT
>DASSTP010000100.1:0-7733 GCA_035707845.1 Gemmatimonadales bacterium
CGCGCTGCTGGTCGATCCGGGGGGCCATCCAATCGGGATGTATTCGAGGACGCCGATGGCTGGGGAGTGATAAGCGCTCAGCGCTCAGCGCTTGACCCATGACACGAGACCCGTGACCAATGAAACGACTCCTCCTCGCACTCGCTGCCAGTGCCAGTGCCAGTGCCGCGCCGCTTCACGCGCAGCAGCCGACGCCCGCGCCACGCGCCATCCAGCTGCCCGATACCATGGGCGCCAATTTCAACGTGGCCGATACGCTGACCGCCAGGAGCGCGTCCACCGACTACGATTTCCTCCTGGGCACCTGGCGCTTCACCTTCCAGGCACGGCGCGAGGACGGTTCGTTCAACCCGCCCTTCACCGGGCACTGGGTCTTCACCAGGAAGCAGACCGGCGGGCAGGGGGTGCTGATCGAGGATCACTGGCGGCCCGATGACCCGTCGTCCACCTGGGACGCCGGCACCTGGACCTATCGCGCCTGGAATCCCGAGCGGAAGCTCTGGGAGATGCGGGGCATCAATACCAGCGCGGGCGCGTGGCAGCCGGGGCTCATGTGGACATCAGGTGACAGTCGCCTGCTGACCGAATGGTACGGGACGATGCTGGTGCGCTTCCGCTATTTCGCTATCGAGCCCGACAGGTTCCTCTGGCGCGCCGACGCCACCTTCGACCTCGGCAAGTCCTGGATCAGGGATTTCTGGACGATGGAGGCGGTGCGGGTGGCACGCTGATGCGCTGAGCGCTATGCGCTGAGCGCCTGGCGCTCGATTCTGTCTCGGTATGCAGTTGTGGCGCGTCGAGTGCGGGCATGTCGCCCGGCTCCAGCTCGACCCTCGACACTTGACCCTCGACACTCGGCGCCGCACGCTCAACACCCCGCCGCGCCAGCATGATCGTCCCGCCTGCGACCGCGGCCCCGAACACAGTGGACCAGATCGCGTCATCGGTCACCAGTCCCCAGGCGATTGGCCCGCCGCCGGAGAGGACGTTCATCATCTGCAGGAAGAGCGGCACCCCCGCGCCGCCGATCAGCGCACCCAGAAGGGTGAACCGCAGCGGGTTGATGTCGGCCAGGCGCCGGCCCTGGTACCCGAACCGGATGACTGCGGCGAAAGCCGTCCCGATCACGGCACCGATGATGCCGAACCGCACGCCCCAGCTGACCGCGGCGAACAAGGCCATGCCCAGCCGTTCGGGGAGCGACTCGATGCCGGGGCGGGGGTCGAAGAGAGCGAACGCGGCCACGATGGCGCCGCCCGCCACGGCCCACGCGGCGCCCCACGTCAGCGCGTTTCGTATTATGGCCCGCCATGGGCGCGATTCGCTGTCAGCCACAGGACCTCCCGGATGCTCAGTCGGCTTTACCGTACAAAGTAGCGTCCGGAGCTGGGCTGGGCAAGCGGTCCACAGATTACGCAGATTGTTCCTTGACGCAAGCGAGGTCGTCTGGACATGGCCGCGGTCGGGGTGGCCGTCAGGGCATGTGCACGATTGTCCGGCACGCGACTCACCTGATTGCTTTCGTACTTTCGTGCCTTTGTGCGATTGTCATGGAGACTCGCCGTGCTGACAATGCCTGCCTGGATAGGCTGCACGGCCGTCATGCTGTCGGTGGCATGCCATCGGCCACAGTTCGTAGACTTGCCCGCGCCGCAGCTGGCCCAAGCCGAGCAGGAATTTGCGTCGCGCTTTGGGCGATCGCTCCGCATTGATGCGCAGGTTGAGAATGGAACCCTCGGTGCCGGAGTGCTTGATTCCTCGCTGCGTGCATTGCCAGACGATTCACTGTCGGCCATCCTCGATACGATGGCTACTTGGCTCTACGTTGACCTCGGGCGGCCGCGAACGGTGACAAGCATCGTATTGAGTGTCCAGGTGGGCGACTATCGGCCCACGGGACTCATCTGGTCCGCACCAGGCCATGAACCGACATTGATGAAGCGACCGTAAACGTGATGTTACGAACAGTCACCTTCCTGCTGCTCCTCTGCCCATCGTTTGCGCTGGCGCAGGGCACCGCCCCGGTGGACTCAGGTGCCGTCGTTCGCCTTCACCTCGGCACGGACACGACGCGGCGCGGGAGATTGCTGGCTCCGATTGTCCCGGCTTCTGCGACCATTACCTATTGTCGCTATCCCGGCCCAACCTGTTCTTCGCCGACGTTGCTCGGCCTGGACTCCATCCCGACATCGGACATCATTCATCTCGATGTCGCCAGCGGGTCGCATTGGAAGCGTGGAGCGCTAATCGGCGGCGGTATAGGAGCGGCGCTCGGCGGTTTGTTCATCGCCTTTGCTCACAGCATGTGCGAGACGTCGGAATGCCGGTCTTCCGCCGACACAGGGGCGCTCATCACGGCCGGACTAGGCCTGACCCTCGGCGCGGCCTTCGGCTCGACGAGCCTGACCTGGAAGCCAGTCTGGTGACGCGCTCAGCGCATAGCGCATAGCGCTCAGCCCACAGCTCACAGCTCCCATGCACCTCCTCCTCGTCCACGGCATGGGCCGGACCCGGCTCTCGCTCCTCCGGCTCGCACGATTTCTTCGCCGCCAAGGCCATGCGACGGAGCAGGTGGGCTATGTCGCGGCGGTCGAGCCGTTCGAGCGCATCGTGGCCCGCACCCGCCGACGCCTCAAGGCGATCGCGGCGACGAGTCAACCCTACGCCGTCATCGGCCACTCGCTCGGCGGGCTCATTCTCCGCGCCGCGCTCGATGGCGTGACCCCGGCGCCGCAGCATCTCATCATGCTCGCCACGCCGAACCAGGCGCCTCGCCTCGCGCAACGGCTCCACCGATTCTGGCCCTACCGAGTATTCTGCGGCGAGAGCGGCCAGCTGCTGGCGCAGCCCGACTTTCTGGTGCACGTTCCCAGGCCAACTGGTCCATGCACTATCATCGCCGGCTCTGCCGGCCCCCGCGGGCGGTGGAGTCCTTTCGAGGGTGCCATCAATGATTGGGTTGTTGCGGTCGAGGAAACGAAGTTTCGGCCAGATGATCAACCAGTCGTCCTTCCAGTGGGGCATACGTTCATGATGAACGACCGGAGGGTGCATGCCGTGATCAGGGAGGCGCTGGGAGGGAGCTTATGGAATCCCCGCGACTGAAAGCCGCGGCTCGGCGCCGGAGAGTCGCCCTGAGGGCGGTTCTCCCGTGCGAGCACCGGGAGACGATCCCGCTCCTGCGAATCGCCACAGGCGATTCCCGTGTGCCGAGGCGCGACTCTCAGTCGCGTGAACGGAAAAACAGTCGCAGGCGATTCTGCGCACCCAGGCACGGCCCCGGCGATGCCGCTTCCATCTTCCCGTCCTCCCGTCTTCTACCTCACCTCCATCTCCCCCCGCAACCTGATATCCCGCGACGAGGCGCCGACCATCACCTGAAACGTGCCGGGCTCGACCACCCAGCGTGACGAGGCATCGAACAGCTGCAATTGTTCGCGAGCGACCCGAAATCGCACCTCCTTCTCTTCGCCTGGCGCGAGCGTGACCCGAGCGAACCCCGCGAGCTGCATGACGGGACGGGCGACCGAGGCGAGCTCATCACGCAGGTAGAGCTGAACCACCTCGTCACCCGCCACCTTGCCGGTGTTGCGAACCATGCAGCGGACCTCGGCCGTCCCATCGGACGCGATGCTGTCAGGCGTGATGACAAGGTCCCGGTACTCGAAGCTGGTATAACTCAGCCCGTACCCGAACGGGAAGAGCGGCAATCCCGTGAGATCCACGTAATCATCGCCTCGACCCGTCGGTGCGTGATTGTACGTGAGCGGCAGCTGCCCCTCCTCGATCGGAAAGGTGATCGGGAGCCGGCCCGCCGGATTGGTACGGCCAAACAGCGCATCGGCAACGGCGGAGCCGCCCTCGTCACCGGGGTACCAGGCATCGAGCACCGCGTCGGCGTCATCCAGCCAGCGGCTCATCGTGATGGCGCTGCCGCCAATCAGCACCACCACCACGGGGCGGCCTGTTGCGGCGACGGCCTTGATGAGCTGCTCCTGATAGCCCGGCAGGCCCAATCGGGCGCGGTCGCGGAATTCCCCCTCCTCGATGCCGGCGACAATGATCGCGACGTCACTCTTCTGCGCCACCTGGACGGCTTCGTCGATGGACGCACGCTTCCGCTCGGTTGCTCCATCATCCCAGACCAGTCGCACCAGTCCATTGCCGACGGTCTCGAAATATTCCAGCCGAATCTGGTGCGACTTGCCTGGGGCGAGCTGCACGTCGGCCAGCCGACTGCCGCCGGAGCGCTTGGTCCAGTTGTCGATCAGCAGCTTGCCGTCCAGATAGAGCCGGTAGCCGTCGTTGCCGCTCACGCCCAACCGTCGCACCGGACGCGCCCCCGCCCTGAGCGTTCCGGTCCAGCGGACGGAGTACCACTCGAGGGGCATGCCTCTGCCCGGCGAGCTCAGCGTCCAGTGAAAATCCACCGTGCTGTCCACACGCGTGAGCGCCGGCGTGCCCTCCAGACGAATATTGGCGAAATACTCACCGCGAAGCCCGGCGCCCAGCGCCGATGCGGGCACGACGGCAAACGGTGTTGAATCCCGTCCCGGGCCCGGCGCAAACTTCACCCGGCGCGGGCCGACAACCGCGCGAATGCCATCGAGAATCGAGGTCCGCCGCACACCGGGCCCGCTGTACCCGCCAAACCGGGCTTCCTGTGCGTCAACTCCGATGACTGCCACCGACCTGATGCTGTCGCTGAGCGGCAGCACTCCGCTGTTCTTGAGCAGGACGAGTGACTCATTGGCGGCCTGGCGCGCGAGCGCGAGATGCTCGTCACCTCCGTTGGCGGCCGAGGCGCTATCGATGACGACGTAAGGTGAGTCGAAGAGACCGAGCTGCAACTTCGCCTTCAGCACATGCATGACCGCCGAATCGATCACGCTGGCGGGCACCAGCCCGCGCCGCACCGCATCCCAATAGGGGCGGTATTGCGGCCAGGTGGACTGGAACACCACGTCGAGTCCGGCCTTCCAAGCGTCGGCCGCCGCCGTCGGTGTACTTGGCTCCGTACGGTGAAGCACCACGGCACCGCCGGTGGCTGCGGCATCGGAGATCACGAAGCCATCGAACGTCAATTGCTTGCGCAGGATGTCGGTCAGCAGGAAGCGATTCTGGGTGGCGGGTACACCGTTGACGGAATTGTAGGCCGTCATGACCGACCGGGCGCCCGCGGAGATGGCGGCCCGGAAGGGAGGAAAGAAATACTCTTCCAGCCGACGCCGGCTCACATCGATCGGATAGCTGTCGCGCCCGCCGGCGCCGACGTTCGCGACAAAGTGCTTGGGCGTTGTGAGCACGCCTGCCTGCTCGAATTCACTCACGTACGCTCGCGCCGTGGCGGAGGCCAGCCACGGATCCTCGCCATAGGTCTCTTCCACCCGCCCCCAGCGCACGTCGTCAGCCAGATTGACGACCGGTGACAGCACTTGGCGAACCCCACGGGCCCTTGTCTCCTCAGCGATAGCGGCTGCGACCTGCGACATGAGACTTGTGTCCCAGCTTGCCGCCAGCCCGATCGCCGCCGGAAAGACCGTGGCGCCGGGTCGCACCAGCCCATGCACCGCTTCCTCAAACGGGATGACAGGAATGCCCAGCCGGGTCTGGGTGACGAAATAGCGCTGGACGGCATTGACGCGCTGGGCATCCGCCGAGGCGGACGAGTCAGCCGGTACCTGCAGGCCGAAGATGCCGTGCGAATGGTCGGTGGTGGTGTCGGAGAGGTCACCCGGCGTCATGTACAGCTGCCAGAACTTTTCTTCCAGCGTCATGCGGCCCAGCAGGTCCCGGGCGCGCACTTCTGCCGAGAGCCGCGGATTGCGATACGGCAGGGTGTCCTGCGCGGCGGCGGGGCCTGCGGCGGCGAGCAGGAGGAAGGCTGCGATTGTGAGCCGGGGCATGCAGGAAGCTAGAGGCTGAAGGAGCTGTGAGCTATGAGCTGTGAGCCCCGCGATGTCATTGCTTCGGCCGCTACGCGGCCTCGCAATGACACTGCATGGCTCACAGCTCCCAGCTCCCAGCTCGCAGCTCATAGCTCACAGCTCCCAGCTACATTTCCCTCACCCCCAACACTCACCCGGCCGGCACCCGTGCGATACTCACTTCTCCTGACCCTGGCTTTCGCTCTGCCCACCACTGCGCTGGCGCAGCAGCGTGTCTTCACTCACGCCGACACGCTCCGCGGCTCCAACGGTCCCGGACGCGCCTGGTGGGATGCGGCGTTCTATGACCTCCACGTGCGGGTGAACCCGGCCGACAGCAGCATCGTCGGCTGGAATGGCATCACCTACCGGGTGCTCCAGCCTGCAAACGAGATGCAGATCGACCTGCAGGTGCCAATGGAGATGGACAGCGTGATCCAGGACGGCAAGCGCCTCCAATACCGGCGTGACGGGAATGCGTTCTTCGTCACCTTGGCCACGCCCCAAGTGGCAGGCTCCCAACGTACTGCGACATTCTATTACCACGGGAGCTTTGCGGTGCGCGACACCACCGGCCAGCGCCGGCGTCGAGGTGGCCCCTTCCACTGGGAAACCGACAGCACCGGCGCGCCGTGGATCGCCACATCCAACGAAGGTCCCGGTGCCAGCACCTGGTGGCCGCTCAAGGACTTCCCGGCCGACGAGCCCGACAGCCAGCGCATCGCCATCACCCTGCCGGATCCGATCAAGGACATTTCCAACGGGCGGCTCCGCTCCACCACGCCCAACGATGACGGGACCACCACGTACGAATGGTTCGTCGCCAACCCGATCAACACCTACGACGTGGCCATCAACGCGAGCCCGCGCTATGTCCCGGTTCGCGATGAGTATCAGGGGCTCGACGGGAAGCTCACCATCGAGTTCTGGGCGCTCGCCGACCACGAGGCCAACGCCAAGGCGCTCATTCCCCAGATCAAGACCATGCTCCAGTGCTTCGAGCACTGGTTCGGCCCCTATCCCTGGTACAACGACGGCTACAAGCTGATCGAGGTCCCCTATCTCGGCATGGAGCACCAGAGCGGCATCGCCTACGGCAACCGCTACCTCGCCGGCTATCTCGGCCGCGACCTCTCCAAGACCGGCGAGGGGATGAACTGGGACTATATCGTGGTACACGAGAGCGCCCACGAATGGTTCGGCAACAACATCAGCGCCAAGGATCACGCCGACATGTGGATCCATGAGAGCTTCGGGATGTACGCCGAGGCGCTGTACCTGGAGTGCACCAAGGGGAAGGATGCCGGGGACAAGTACCTGGTGGGACTGCGTTCCAGCATGATCCGGAACGACATGCCGATCATCGGCGCCTATGGCGTGAATGACGTGCCGAGCTCGCAGGATCGCTATCCCAAGGGCGCCAACATGCTGATGACCATGCGCGCCGTGGTGAACGACGACGCGAAGTGGCTGGCTACGCTGCGCGGGCTCAACAAGTCGTTCAGGCACCAGACTGTGACCGCGAAGCAGGTTCGCGACTACATGAGCCAGATGACTGGTGTGGATCTTACGAAGATCTTCGTGCAGCACCAGGAAACGGTGATGATCCCGGTGCTGGAGTACAGGGTGACGGAGGGCTCGCTCTCGTACCGATGGACCCGGGTGATTCCCGGCTTCGACATGCCGATCGACCTGGTATTCCCCGGCGGCAAGTCGCTCCGCATTCATCCCACGGAAGCATGGCAGACAATGAAGTCGCCGATTCCGGCGGGGGCGGAGCTGGAAGTGAATCCGGAGTACTATGTG
>DASSTP010000101.1:0-9037 GCA_035707845.1 Gemmatimonadales bacterium
CAGTGTCGCCATGAGCCACTTCGACGGTTCGTTCGTCTACCTGCTGACGGCGCATCTCGATGGTGATACGCTGCGCGGAACCTTTCACGCGGGCCTGAGCACCCAGACGCCCTTCACGGCGGTGCGCAGCACCGGACGGCCGCACCTTCGCGCTCCCACCAGCCTGACCCAGGCTGACACGACCGCGCCATTTCGTTTCGCCTTCCCGGATGTCAACGGCAGGATCATGCGGAACGATGATCCCCGATTTCGCGGCAAGGTGGTGCTGATCGACATCTTCGGCACGTGGTGTCCCACCTGCCAGGAGGCGGCGCCTGAGCTGGTGCGGCTCTGGCATGACTACCATGCGCGCGGTCTTGCCATCGTGGGCATCGCCTATGAGGTGTCGGGCGACACCGCGGTGGATGCCGCGCTGGTGCGGCGTTACCAGGCGCGCCACCAGATTCCCTTCCCGCTGCTGCTGGGCGGCACCAATACGGTCGAGGCGACGGCGGCGACGCTGCCGCAGCTCACCGGCTTCACGTCGTACCCAACCACCATCTTCCTGGGACGTGACGGCCGGGTGCGCCGAGTTCACGCCGGGTTCTACGGGGCCAGCACCGGTGCGATGCACCAGCGGCAGGTGGCCGCGTTCCGCGCGTACATCGAACAGCTTCTGGGAGAGCCCTGATGCGCAGAGTCCTGGCGTGCGTGCTGCTGGTGCTGGTCGCAAGCGCGAGCGCCGCACGGGCGCAGGTCCGGCTGGCCACGCCGGACGGCTGGACGTTCACCTTTGCCGGCAATGTGGGCGCGTTTTATGTGTTCGAGCACGAAAGCGACGCGGGTGCCGTGGCGACACCTGGCGCGCTGGTGATGGCGGGACGGCAGGGCTCGGCGGTCCGGTCGGGCTACCTGCCGGCGTTCGCCGTGTTCGACGCCAAGGGCACCGAGGGCACCAGCGAGCTGACCGCGCACTTCGGACTTGCACCGGTGGTGCAGACCACCGGTGGGCATGATGACGACGAAGGGTTGGGTGCGCGCATCGATCTCCGGCAGGCGTATGTCTCGGTGGCAGGCCACTGGGGCCGGCTGCTGGCAGGGCGCGAAGTGGGGGTCTTCGGGCGGCAGAGCATGCTGGGTGACATGTCGCTCTTCGGCGCCGGCGCCACCGGAGGCATTACCGGCAATCCGGGCGGCACGACGCTGGGCCACAGCGGCTATGGCTACATCTATCCCGGCTTCAATGCGCAGATTGCCTACAGCACGCCGCGTGACCGCGCCATGCAGCTCACGGTGGCGCTGTTCGATCCGAGCACCAATAACGACTTCGATGAACTCATCGCGCCGCGGCTGGAGAGCGAGCTGCAGTGGGAACGCGGCGGCGTGTCGCTCTGGCTGTCGGGCCTGCTGCAGCCGGAACGCGATACGCGGCTCGACGCCAGCGCCACGGCGTGGGGCGCGTCCGCCGGCGGTCGTGTGCGGGTGGACGCCGTCACGGTGTCGCTGCACGGCTATGCCGGGCGCGGCATCGGTGGCACCCTGCTCTTCCGTGATGGCCGCACCGCGGATTCCACCAGCACCGCACTGCGCCGCAGCGAGGGCCTCTACAGCCAGCTCACCGTCGAGCCGCGCCAGGGTCCACTCACACTCGGCCTTGCGCTGGGAGCGAGCCGGATCCGCGCCGCCGCCGGCGAGCCGTACTTCCGCACCACCAATCGCGCCGCCACGCTGGGGGCATATTACCAGGCCACCCGTTCGCTCAAGGTCGTGGGGGAAGTGACCGAGACGTGGAGTCTCGATGACAACGCCGCGACGGAGAATAATCGCGCCACGGCAGTGGCGGCGGGAATGATGCTGTTCTTCTGAGCTGAGAGCTGCGAGCTGTGAGCTGAGAGCTGCGAGCTGAGAGCTGAGAGCTGTGAGCTGTGAGCCGAAAGTCGGAGACCAGCAGCCAGCAGCGTCGCTTGCTCATAGCTCACAGCTCAGAGCTCGCGGCCCATTCAAAACCCTCCCCTTTCCGACTAACTTTCCCCGCCCGGAGAGGAGAATGGTGTGGCAGCATCCCTCATTCAGCTGACGCGCGCCCCGGCCGCCGAGGCGGCACCTGCGCGGAAGCCGGGCTGGCTCAAGGTCCAGCCGCCTGGCGGGCCCAATTATGCGCATCTGAAGCGGACGATGCGCGAGCTGGGGCTGCACACGGTGTGCGAGGAGGCGCGCTGCCCCAACATCGGCGAATGCTGGGATCATCGTGCCGCCACGTTCATGATCCTGGGCGATGTTTGCACCCGCAATTGTACCTATTGCGCGGTGGCGCACGGCACGCCGGCCGCGTTCGACCCGCTGGAGCCGCTTCGCCTCGCCGAGGCCGTGGCGCGCATGGGGCTGCGGCACGTCGTCATTACCTCGGTCGATCGCGACGACCTGCCCAATGGAGGGGCTGAGGCGTTCGCCGGCTGCATCCGGGCCATCCGCAATCGCCTGCCCGACGCGTCGGTCGAAGTCCTGATTCCCGACTTCAAGGGCTCCGAGCGTGCGCTGGCCATCGTGATGGACGCGGAGCCGGACATCCTCAATCACAACCTGGAGACAACCGAGCGGCTCTATCGGCTGGCCCGGCCGGGCGGACGGTATGATCGCGCACTCCGGGTGCTTCGCACGGCACGCGCGCTGGGTGGCACATCAGCGCTCACCAAGAGCGGCATCATCCTCGGCATGGGTGAGGAGTGGGACGAGATCCTCCTCTGCCTCCGTGACCTGCGGCGTGCAGACGTCAATATCGTCACGCTCGGCCAGTACCTCCGTCCCAGCGATGGACACTTGCCGGTGGCGCGCTTCTATACCCCTGAGGAATTCGCCGAGCTGCGTGACGCGGGCCTGCGCATGGGATTCGCCCATGTGGAGGCGAGCCCACTGACGCGCAGCTCGTACCATGCCTGGGCGCAGGTCGATAGCGCCCGGGCCCAGCAGAGGACCACGTAATGGCAGGAACGGCGACACGGTCGCGCAAGGCAGCCGAGGTGAGCGAAGCGACCGCGGCGGAGTGGCGGCACTGGCTGCGCCAGATGCTGCTGATCCGGCGGTTCGAGGAAAAAGCGGGCGAGGCGTACAGCCTGGGCAAGATTGGTGGCTTCTGCCACCTGTACATCGGCCAGGAGGCGGTGGCCGTCGGCACACTGGCCGCGCTGAGGGACGACGACTACGTGGTGAGCGCGTACCGCGAGCACGGCCAGGCCCTGGCGCGGGGCATGTCCTCGCGCAGCGTGATGGCCGAGCTCTACGGCAAGGCCACCGGCTGCTCCCATGGCAAGGGTGGGTCCATGCACCTGTTCGACGCCGAGCGCCACTTCATGGGCGGCCACGGCATCGTCGGCGGCCAGATCCCGCTCGGTGCCGGCTTTGCCTTCTCGGCCAAGTATCGCGGCACCGACCAGGTTTCCCTCTGCTATTTCGGTGAAGCTGCCGCCAACATCGGCTCGTTTCATGAAACGCTGAACATGGCGGGGCTCTGGAAGCTGCCGGCCATCTTCGTGATCGAGAACAACGGCTATGGCATGGGTACCGCCGTGGGCCGCGCCGCGGCCATCACCGATCTCTTCGAGCGGGCCGCGAGCTACAACATGACGGGCGTGGCGGTGGACGGGCAGGACGTGGTGGCCGTGAAGGAGGCCACCGACGCCGCCGTCCAGCGGGCGCGCGAGGAGTCGGCACCCACGCTGATGGAAATCCGCACCTACCGCTACGTCGGCCATTCCATGTCCGACGCCGCGCACGGCACCTATCGCACCAAGGCGGAAGTGGAACAGTACCAGCAGCGGGATCCCATCGAGGTGCTGGCCGCGCGGATGCGCGAAGCCGGCCTGCTGAATGATGATGCCATGGCGGAACTGGAGAAAGATGTCGCGGCCGAGGTCACCGACGCTGAGAAGTTTGCCGAGGAATCGCCCGAGCCGGAGCTGACGGAACTGTACACCGACGTGTACGCCCCGGAGGGAGAGTCCTGATGGCGGTCCTGACGTACCGTGATGCGCTGAACCAGGCGTTGCGCGAGGAGCTCAAGCGAGACGAGAACGTCTTCCTCATGGGCGAGGAAGTGGCCGAGTACAACGGCGCCTACAAGGTGAGCCGCGGCCTGCTGGAGGAATTCGGTCCCATGCGGATCGTGGACACGCCCATCGCGGAGCTCGGCTTCGCCGGCATTGGCGTGGGCGCCGCGATGACGGGGCTCCGGCCGGTCATCGAGTTCATGACCTGGAACTTTGCGCTGCTGGCCATTGACCAGGTGGTGAACGCCGCGGCCAAGACGCGCTACATGTCGGGCGGGCAGCTCGGCTGCCCCATCGTGTTCCGCGGACCGGGTGGCGCCGCGCTGCAGCTCGCCGCGCAGCACTCGCAGGCGTTCGAATCGTGGTATGCCCACATCCCGGGGCTCAAGGTGATTGCTCCCGCCACGCCGGCGGACGCCAAGGGGCTGCTCAAGAGCGCCATCCGCGATGACAACCCGGTGGTGTTCATGGAGGGGGAAATGCTGTACAACACCAAGGGCGAGGTGCCCGAGGATGAGTACACCATCCCCATCGGGAAGGCTGACCGGAAGCGCGAGGGCAGCGACGTCACGCTGGTGTGCCACTCGAAGACGCTGTCGGTGGCGCTCAAGGCCGCCGACAAGCTGGCCCAGGAAGACATCTCCGCTGAAGTGCTCGATCTTCGCACCATCCGGCCGCTCGACACCGAGGCCATCTTCGAATCGGTGAGTCGCACCCACCGGTGTGTCGTGGTCGAAGAGGGCTGGCCGTTTGCCGGCGTGGGCGCGCAGGTGGCCTACGAAATCCAGAAGAACATTTTCGACGAGCTCGACGCACCGGTCATCCGCGTGACCCAGGCCGACGTGCCGATGCCCTACAACCGGGCGCTGGAGAAAGCGGCCAAGCCCGATCCGGACACGGTGGTCGCGACGGCGAAGAAGGTGTTGTATAGGGCGTAGGGCCTGAGGCGTGGGGCTTGGGGTTCTTGCCCCATGCCTCACGCCCCACGCCCCATGCCTTGCCCTTACGACTTACGACATACGACGGTACCAATGGCAACCAAGGTCGTCATGGAGGCGCTCTCGCCCACGATGGAAGAGGGGCGCCTTATAGAGTGGAAGAAGAAGGAAGGCGACGCCGTGAAGGTTGGCGACGTGCTGGCCGACGTCGAGACCGACAAGGCCGTCATGGAGCTGGTGGCGCGCGCCGAGGGCACCCTGCTGAAGCAGGTGGTGGCCGCGGGCGCCACCATACCCGTGTCCGACGTGGTGGGGTGGATCGGGAAGCCGGGGGAAGCGGTCGAGACGGACACGGCGGACAAGACGGACAAGACGGACAAGGCGGGCGGGACGGGCAACTCTGGTGGCGCGGCTGGGCCGAAGCCGGAGCCGGTGGAAGCGCCGAAGCCGGAACGGCGGCCCGAGCCGGCACCAGCGGCCGCACGCGCACCTGCGGCGGCCACTGCGACGGCGGCGCCGCCCGCCCGGAGCAATGGCGAGCGGGTCAAGGCCTCGCCTCTTGCGCGCCGCATTGCCAATGAGCGCGGGATTGACCTGGCCAGCATCCAGGGCTCGGGACCGGCGGGGCGCATCATCCAGCGTGACGTCGAATCCGCCCAGCCGCCGGCTCCGGCGCCAGCGCCAGCCGCGGCCCAGAAGCCTGCAGCGCTGCCGGCCCGCACGCTGGTCATTCCGCCGGGCCAGGCCTACCGCGACGTGCCGCTCACGCAGATCCGGAAGACCATCGCGAGGCGGCTGGTGCAGTCGATCGGGCCGGTGCCCACGTTCTACCTCACGTCCGAGGTGGACATGGAGCGCGTAGCCGATGCCCGCGAGGCCATCAATGCCGTGGGCGAGGGCAAGGTGTCGTACAACGACATCATCATCAAGGCGACGGCCCTGGCCCTCGCGCAGCATCCCGAGTGCAACGGCTGGTGGCAGGACGACCATATCCGCTACTGGTCCGAAGTGCACATGGGCATGGCGGTGGCCATCGAGGACGGCCTTATCACGCCAGTGATCCGCCACGCCAACCTCAAGTCGCTGCGGGACATTTCCGCCGAGACGCGTGACCTGGCTGCGCGCGCGCGCGACCGCCGGCTCACGCCGGAGGAGTACACCGGCAGCACCTTCTCGGTGTCCAACCTCGGCATGTTCGACATCGACGAATTCACCGCCATCATCAATCCGCCCGAGGCCGGTATCCTGGCGATCGGACGCATCAGCGAGCAGACCGTGCCGGCGGCGGACGGCCTCGAAGTGCGGAAGCGGATGAAGATCACCATGTCCTGCGACCACCGCGTCATCGACGGCGCCACCGGCGCCCAGTTCCTCCGCACCCTCAAGCGGATGCTGGAGAACCCGCTGGCGATGGTTTGGTAGAGGGCATAAGGCATGGGGCGTGGGGCGTGAGACTCAAGCCCCACGCCTCATGCCCCACGCCTGTCCGAAAACAACTCCGAACTATTCCGAGGATCCCGTGGCACAATTCGACGTCATCGTTCTGGGAGGCGGACCGGCCGGCTATGTGTGCGCCATCCGCGCGGCGCAGCTGGGGCTCAGCACTGCCGTCGTCGAGAAGGACAAGCTGGGCGGCGTCTGCGTCAACATCGGCTGCATCCCGACGAAGGCCCTGCTCTACAGCGCCTACATCGCCCGCGTGCTGGCACACGAGGCCGCAGACCTTGGCATCACCACGGGTGAGGTGAAGACCGATTACGGCGTCGCCATGAAGCGCTCCCGCAAGGTCTCGGAGCAGAACTCGAAGGGCGTCGGCTTCCTCATGAAGAAGCACAAGATCACCGTGCTGGGCGGCACCGGCACGGTGCTATCCGGCCGCAAGGTGAAGGTGGGCAACGAGACCCATGAGGCAAGGAAGGGACTGGTGCTCGCCACCGGATCGCGGGTGAAGGGCATCCCCCAGATCGGGCTCGAGCTCAACGGCACGACCGTCATCTCCTCCGATGAGGCACTGTTCCTCGAGGCGGCGCCAAAGAGCCTCGCCATCGTGGGTGCCGGCGCGGTCGGGACCGAATTCGCCGACATCTTCAACGCCTTCGGCACCAAGGTCACCCTCATCGAGGCGCTGCCGCGGATCCTGCCGGTAGAGGATGCGGAAAGCTCCGACGCCGTGGCCAAGAGCTACAAGAAGCGCGGCATCGATGTGTTCGCCGGCGCCAAGGTCACCTCGGCCAAGGTGGCCAAGGACAAGGTGACGCTGCAGCTCGAGGTGGGCGGCGAGAAGAAGACCATCGAGGCCGAGAAGGTGCTCATGGCGGCGGGCCGTGCGGTCAACACGGAGAATATGGGGTTCAAGGAGGCCGGCATCGAGCTGACCGACCGCGGCTTCGTGAAGGTGAACCTCGACACGCTCGAGACCACGGCCAAGGGCGTCTACTGCATAGGCGACGTCGCGGGCCCGCCGATGCTGGCGCACAAGGGCAGCCGGGAGGGCGTGGTGGTTGCCGAGCGGATTGCCGGGCACCATCCGCCGGCCATCAAGTATGACAACATCCCGAGTGTCACCTACTGCAAGCCGGAAGTGGCCAGCATCGGCCTGACCGAAGACCAGTGCAAGGAGCAGAAGCTCGAGTTCCAGGTGGGGCGGTTCCCGTTCAGCGCCAACGGCCGGGCCCGCGCCACCAATGAGACGGAGGGCTTCGTCAAGGTCATCCGGGGCAAGAAATACGGCGAGATCCTGGGCGCACACATCGTCGGGGGGCATGCGTCGGAGATGATCCACGAGCTCGCCGTGGCTCGTGAGAACGAGTTCACGGTCGAGGAAGTGGACCTGGCAGTGCATGCCCATCCGACCCTCAGCGAGGCGACGGCCGAGGCATGCCTCGACTCGATGGGCCGCGTCATCCACATCTGACGTGACCCAGCCCGAGCACGATCCCGGGCTCGACGGCCAGCGCCAGGCGGAGGCCGAAGCCCGGGAAGCCGCGGACGCCGACGTGCGCCGGCTGGTGCGCCTGGCCCTGACCGGCGCGGCCATGGGCACCTTTGCCGGCACGGCGACCGTCATCGGCGCCATGCTGGCCGTGCTGCAACTGCAGGCCCGCACCTCCACCGACGAGGGCACGCTGGTCCTGCTCATTGCCGGCGGGACCCTCGGAGGGCTGGCGGTGGGCGCGGCCTCCACCTGGTGGATCCTCGCGCCGCTCGGCAACTGGTTTCGCCGCGGCATGCTGGCCACGGTGAGCGCCTTTGCCACTGTGCTCGCCATGCTGCTCGCCTTCCCCGTGCGCGGCCTCTTCGGCAGCGCCGGCCTCCTCGCCTTCGTCCTGGCCTGCCTGCTGATCGCGTTCTGGCTGGGCCGCCGCGCGCGCCGGCTCTCCGCCTGATTCAGCGGTTGATTTGGCGGCGCAATTCCGCCATTCTCCGAACCATGTCTGATGCAGCGAAGCGCGGGGCGGGCGCCCAGGCCGACCAGCGAGTAGAGGACATCCTGCGCGCGGCGCGCCGCTGGGCCGCTGAAGCCCCCAAGGCGCTCGAGCCGGCCATCCGGGCAGTCTGCATCCGCCTGGCGGAGATGGTGGCTGACCAGCGGCACTACCTCGCACCGTTGCCAGAACCGCAGGAAAGTGAGCGCCGGGAGGTGCTGACGCTGGTGGCGGAACGCCTGCGTTCACCCGGCGTGACCAAGGACATCAAGCCCCATCTCGCCGCCCTGGCGGAAATGGAGCTCCGTTCGACGGGGTCATGGTCGCTGGTGGCGTCGGCGCAGAACGAGTGGATCGAGACGGCCATCCGCTACCTCGAGCGGTGCGCCGAGCAGCTGCCGGAAAAGGAGCGTCCCGACCCCTACTGGGCCGATGACGTCGTGGCGGGCATCATTGCCTCGGCGCGCGCCCTGATCGGGGTGGACGAGCTGCAGGCACGCACCGAAGCCCGCTATTCGGGCGGTGTGCCGCGGCCGGTGATGCCGCCCGAGGAGTGATGGGAGCCGCGTAGGGGCAGAGCCATGGCTCTACCCCTACGCGGCCGATTACATGGCTCCCATCAATTCGAAGAACCGCCCGAACACCCGCACCC
>DASSTP010000102.1:0-11333 GCA_035707845.1 Gemmatimonadales bacterium
TGTAGACCAGCGCCGCGGCGCCGGAGGCGTTGTCGTCGGCGCCGTTGTGGATCTTGCCGGTGCTGTCGGGATCGAGACTACCAAACTCGCCGCCACCGAGGTGATCGTAGTGCGCACCGACAATGACCGCCTCGCGCCGAAGCTCGGGATCCCGTCCCGGCAGGATGCCGATCACGTTCCGGGCGTGCCGCTGGTTCGGCTCGGTGCTGGCCGCGCCCGGGGCGCTGGCGGAGATGTCAAACTCCTGGAACCAGCTCCCGCTTCTGGCCGGCTGGAGCCCCACGGCGGCAAACCGGCGCGCCAGGTACTGGGCGGCGCTATCGGCGCCGGGCGTGCCGGTGAGCCGGCCACCAAGCTGGTCAGAC
Organism: Gemmatimonadales bacterium; assembly: GCA_035707845.1. Taxonomy (GTDB): domain Bacteria; phylum Gemmatimonadota; class Gemmatimonadetes; order Gemmatimonadales; family GWC2-71-9; genus CAMLHP01. Next base: position 366 of record DASSTP010000102.1, read on the forward strand.
GAGAGATACTTGATGTCGTCCACCAGTCCGGCCGGGACGGGGACAGCACGCTGGGCGGCCAGCGGACCAGCCGGCAGCGCGAGGGCCGCAAATCCGGCCAGCAGGAGACCACGCATACGCATCAGAGAAGGCATCCGGGACGGAACGTGACGCAAGGGTTGCCGTAGAGGGACGTGCGACTGAAACTTCTGACGTCCTGACCGCCGGAATATAGACAGAGTCACCCTCGACCGGCCACGCCCGTGACCCCACGACTGCTCGCGCTCATCCCGTCCGCGGTAGCCCTGAACCTCGCCATGGGGTTCATCGTGAACCAGCTTGGCCTCCCCGTGTACCTCGATACCACGGGTACGGTCCTGGTGGCGGCGCTCGCCGGGCCGGGGGCGGGCGTGCTCACGGGGATCGTGAGCCAGCTGGTGCGCTCCCTCTATGAGGGCTTTGTCTGGCTCCCGTTCGGGCTCATTCAGGTCATCATCGCGCTGATGGCGGCGTGGGCCGCCTCACGCGGCGCCTTCCGCGGCGCCGCCCGCTCGGCGGCCTGGGGGATCCTCACCGGCGTTGTCGCCGGCCTCGCGTCCTCCGTCATCTCATACGTGCTCTTCAAGGGGGTCACGGCCACCGGAGTCACGGCCGTCACCACGCTGCTTACCGGCCTGGGCCTCTCGCGCCAAGGGGCAGTCACGGCGGCGAGCGTCGGGACGGACGTGGTGGACAAGCTGCTGGTGTTCCTGCTGGTGGGGGTGGTGCTGCGCGGGTTGCCGGAGCGGATGCGAGTCGTGGGTCGCGGGTCATGAGTCATGGGTCATGGGTCATGGGTCATGGGTCTTGGGTCGTGGGTCATGAGTTGTGGGTCATCAGTCGTGCGATAGGGAGCGGAGGAGGCGATACAGCTGCCGGCCGGTTCGGTCGCTTATCCGCAGCGCTTCCGTTGTTTCTTCGGGAGAACAGAAGCCGAGCCGCTGTGCCAGTTGGCACTGGCTCTCGAGTTCATGGAGCGAGCCTCGGGCTATGCGGAGAAATGGCTCGAGCTGACGATCAGTTCCTCGCCCGGCGCCTTCGGCGATATTGGACATGACCGAAACGGCAGCACGACGCATTTGAGACGTGATGCCAAAGCGCTCGGCAGCCGGGAAGGTCTGCGTCAGTTCATAGATGGCGACTGCCAGGTCCTGGCTGGACCGCCATGCCTCGAGATCGCGGTAGTCTCCCATGATCGAAGGTTACATACATAGCTGGGCCAATCGTGTACCAATCGAACGACATCCGTAGCTATTCGTCGCATTACGACTCACGACTCACGACTCACGACTCACGACTCACGACCCACGACTCACGACCCACGACCCATGACCCTCCATCCCTTCACCCCATTTCTCCTTACCCTCGCCACGGCACTGCTGGCCGCGCTGCTGCCGGCGCCGTGGGGACCGGTGGTGCTGGCGCTCGTGGTGCTCATGATCGCGCTCCTGCTCGGCGCATTCCGGCAGGTGGGCGCCGCACTGCTGCTCACGCTGCCGCTCTGGATTTTTCTGCTCATCCTGCACGGCGCCATGCGCGGGGGCGAGGGATGGCTCGCCGCCATAGCGCAGGGCTCCCGCCTCACGGCCATCATCCTCGCTTCGCTGCTGGCGTATCGCGCATTCCAGCCCTCACGTTTTCTCGATGCCGCGGCGACGCGCGGCTGGTCGTCAAGCGCGGCGCTGCTGGTCCTCGCCACCCTGCAGGCGGCGCCACGGCTGCGCGCGCGGGTCACCCGGATCATGGAAGCCCAGCGGTCGCGCGGCCTCCGGGTGCGCGGCCGGCCGCTGGGCCGAGCCCGTGCACTGGTGCCGGTCACCCTGCCTCTGATCCTGCAGACGCTGGGCGAAGTGGACGCGCGGGCCATGGCACTGGAGACCCGCGGGGTGGGCTCAGCCCGTCGCACTCCGCTTGAGATCATTCGCCTGCGCGGCCTGGACTGGTTGCTCCTCCTGCTGGCGCTCGCCGCGACACTCTCGGCGCTCGCCTGGCGCATGCTCGCGTGAGCGCGTTCACGGCGACGGCGGCCGGTTTTCGCTATGGCGAGAGCGATGCTGCCGCGCTGCTGGACGTGACAGTGTCGCTCGATGCCGGATCGGTGACATGGTTGGCCGGTGCACCGGGTGCCGGTACGAGCACGTTGCTGCTGGTGGCCGCCGGACTCGCACCGCTGCATACTGGCGGCACCGCCTCCGGAGATGTTTCGCTGCTGGGGGAGAATCCACTGGTACCGGAAGGACGACAACGCCTCGCCGGCCGAGTGGCGTACGTGTCGGCCGATCCCGCGAGCCAGCTCTCCGGCATCGCCGAAACGGTGCGGCGTGAAGTGGCATTCGCGCCGGCCAACCTGGGACGGCCGAGGGAGCAGATTCTCGCGTCCGCCGAACGCGCCCTGGCGCGAATGGAGATTACGCACCTCGCGGAGCGGGCACCTGCGTCGCTCTCTGGCGGGGAGCAGCAGCGCGTGGTGATTGCATCGATGCTGGCGCTGGAACCCGACGCCTGGCTGCTGGACGAACCGGGCAGTGCGCTTGATGCCCGTGGCCGTGAGACGCTCGCCTCCGTACTGCGTGAGGAAGCGAATCAGGGCGCGCTGGTGATGGTGGCGAGTGAGGACGCCGACTGGCTGGTTGGGTGGGCAGACCGGCTCATGGTAATGAAGGAGGGCCGCGTGGCTCGCGACGGCGTCCCGGCGACACTGCTCGCTGAGCCGTCACTCACGGACACCGGGGCGAGCAGCACTGCCATCGCCACATTTGCCCGCTCGCTCGCAGAGCGGGACCCGCGATTTGCAGCTGTCAGCTATCCCGTGACGGTGCAGGACGCGCTGGAGCTCTGGACATGAGCGCGGTTCTGGAATTCGACCGGGTGAGTTTCGCCTATGCCGGCAGCGGTGTCAGCGCGCTCGCCGACCTGAGCTTGAGTGTGTCGGCTGGCGAGGCGCTCGCGCTGCTGGGACCCAACGGTGCTGGGAAGACCACGGCACTCCGCCTCGCCATGGCGCTGCTGCATCCTTCCGCAGGTGAAGTCAGAGTCATGGGCAAGCCAACTGCCGGCCGCATGCCGGAAGACGTCGCGGGCGACGCCGGTTTTCTCTTCCAGCAGCCGGAGCACCAGCTGTTTGCCAGCAGTGTGCGCGAGGATGTGGCGTTCGGCCCGCGTCAGTTGGGGCGGGACAACGTCGACGAAGTCGTGGATCGTGCGCTCGACCAGCTGGAACTGGGTCACGTGGCCTCGGTGCATCCATACGACCTGCCCGCGCCCCGTCGCCGGCTGGTGGCGCTGGCCGGAGTCCTCGCCCTCAGGCCTCGGCTCCTGCTGCTCGATGAGCCGACTGCGGGACTCGACCGGCATTCGCGCATGCTGGTTCGGCGCGCCCTCGCGGCCCGTCGGGCCGATGGAGGCGCCGTGATGGCAGTGTCGCACGATGGCGAGTTCGTGCTCGAAGCCATGGACCGGGCTGTGACCCTCGAGCAGGGCCGCGTGGTGGGCGACTCCACCTCGGCGGAGGCATTGGGCCGGCCCGGCGCGCCCTCAGCGCCGGCCTGGGCTCGCCTCGTCGCCCAGCTGGGAGCGCCACCGACCCAGTGGCGCTTCGAACCGGCGACTGAATTTGTCGCCCTGCGTTGCCCAGCGGCGCCTGATGCGTAATCTTACGGAACTACCATGACTGAACCTGCCCAGCTCGTATTCGAACTGGCCTCCATGATCTTCCTGCTCCGGGATCGTCCCGACGCCAAGGAAGACCAGGCGGCCCAGTTCAAGACCCTGTTTGCTGCCATGGCCGCGCGCGGCCTCGACGTGCGTGCCAGCGAGGACGGCCTCACCGTGAGTGGCGCTCGCCTCCAGGACACCCAGCCGCTGGTCGGCGGCCTGCGGACCCACCTGCTTGACCGTGGGGTGGGAGAGCTGCGGCTCGCGTCCACGGTACGGCCGGCGCAACTGCTGGATGTGCTCAAGGCGCTGGCGGAGCCACCGGGTCGGTACCGCTCGCTGCATGAGATGGCGATTTCGTTCGACTCCTCGGTGCGCGAGGTGCTGGTGCTGGCACCGCCGGCGCCGAGTGGCCCGGTGGAGTCGGGCGACTGGAATGCCTACGGCGAGGTGGCGCACGCGGTGGCGGACCAGGCCGCCGAAGTGGTACGTCCGTCGGTGACGATGCGCCTGGAACTGCTTCCCGACCATCTCGGCGCAATCACGCGGGATCCCTCCGCGACCGACGTGCCGGAGCGGCTGAATGAAGTCGTGCGCGCGGCGGATGACCTAGCGGCGCAGGGCGACTGGACGGGCCTGCTTTCCGCGGCGGCGACGATCGTGCGTGCGGAGGAGCGCGCGCGCAATTCGCCCAACGCGCGGAGTTACGGCATCGCCATCCGGCGCATGATGCCGAGGTCGGTGGTGGAGCGCATTGCCCGGCTGGTGCCGCAGCAGGAGCAGCGGGCAGATGCGCAGGTCGTGCTGCAGCGCGTGGGGGCCGACGGCACCGAGGCACTGCTCGGCCTCCTGGCCGGTTCGGACAGGATGGAGGAGCGGCGGGCCTATTACGCGGCGCTCAGGCAGATGACGGAAGGCACCGACCTGCTGGTCAACATGCTCACGCATGACGAATGGTTCGTGGTGCGGAACGTCGCCGATCTCTGTGGCGAGTTGCGGATCGAGAGCGCCGTGCCTCGGCTGGCAAAGCATGTGACCCACGGTGACGAGCGGGTGCGGAAGTCGGTGGCGGCGGCACTGGCGCGGATTGCGGCGCCGGGATCGGCCGAGCCGCTCCGGAGCATGCTCAAGGACAAGTCGCCGGCGGTGCGGCTCGCGGTGGCGCAGAACCTGGACGAGCGGCTGCGCGGGCTGGCCATGACGGTTACCGTGGCACTGGATGAGGAGAACCGGGCCGACCTGGTGCGCGAATATCTGCTGGCGCTGGGGCGGATGAAGTCAACGGAAGCGGTGAAGGTGCTGTCCAAGGCGGCGGAACCGGGTGGCAAGCTGTTCGGCCGGAAGCCGCTGTCCACCCGACTTGCAGCGATCGAGGCACTGGGGCTGGTGGGGAGTCCGGCGGCACGGGTGGCGCTCGAGGGGTTGCGGAAGGATGCGGATGTGAGCGTGCGGGAGGCGGTGGAGAAGGAGCTGAAGGGAGAGCTGTGAGCTGCGAGCTGTGAGCTGTGAGCTGCGAGCTGTGAGCTGTGAGCTGTGAGCTGCGAGCTGTGAGCGGTGAGCTGTGAGCTATGAGCTGTGAGCTATGAGCTGTGAGCTATGCGTTGCGCGACGAGCCCTCGCCAGCTCCTCATCCTGAGGCTGCGCAGCGGCCTAAGGATCTGCTAAACCTGCTACACAATCCGGGCTGGAAGATTCCTCGTTGCGCTCGGAATGACATACTTTCACACGACCCGCGACCCCTCGACCCCTCGACCCTCGACCCTCATTTTCTTGAGAATTCTCACGGCGTCGTGAGACTACGTGAGAATATGAGAAAAAATCCGCGCATCGCACTCCCGTAAATCTTTAGTTCGCAACATCATCTCAGATTGGAGCGAGCGGCACGCGGCGTGCCTTGGTGAGGGCATTCCCTTACCGGAGCGGGCCCGTGTTTGCACGTCTTTCCGCCGCAGGCACCCAGCTGGTCGTCGCCCTTCTGCTGTCGGTCGTTGGCTTCATGGCCATGCCCCAGGGCGCGACCGCCCAGGGCGTGCAGCCATTATGCGTGACCGGCTGCCTGCAGTACCAGGTGCAGGTCACCCCCGATGGCGATACCAGCGCCACCTGGCAGCAACAGACCTCGGGCCATACGGCGGAATTCACGGTCACGAATACCGGTACATCCAGCGACGAGTTCGATATTGCCTGCGGCCACACCGGCGCGGTCACGTCGTGCAGCTCGACGGCCGGCGTGGTGCTCGGCGCGGGTAAGGGCACCAAGGTCAATGTGACGTACGCAGTGGGCGCGGCCGGCTGGGGCACCGTCACCCTCACGGCCACCAGCGCGACTCACGGGAACTATGAGAGCGGAGCCTGGACCGTTCCGGCCGCAGGCCCGCCCACCGTGACGCTCGCTGCTCCCGGGAATGGCAGCACCGTCACGGTGCACAACCGTCAGCCGGTCATCCGCGCCTACTTCACGCCCTCCACCGGCGACGCGCTCGATACCACGCTGACCGTGCTTACCTGGCGCAATGACACGGTGACGCCGCTGGAGGGACTGCGGCACAATCGCGGTCTGCTCGAATGGGAGGTGGACTCGGCCCACTGGCTCGCCGCTGGTCTGGCGGGCCACGCCCACGCCGACACCGCCGCGCTGGTGCTCAAGGCCTGCGGCGCGGCGGGCGGCTGTACCACCATGACGCGCAGCGTCATTCTCTCCGATGCCACGCCCATTCTCGGCTTCTCCGGCATGCCGCTCGGCGCCGTGAACGGCGGCTATGGTGCGCCGTTCGGGCCCGGCCTCTCGCTGTCTGGCGCCGACTTGACCACCGGTTTTTCCAGTCGTCCTTACTACTCCATGGGTGCCGCGCGGAGCATCGGCCTCGCCTACTCCACGCGGCAGAGCTATCCCCGAGTGCTGGTGCCGGTGGACCTCGACCTGCCCTGGCCCACGAGTACGCCGTCATCCATTACCGTGCGGCTCAAGGACGGCGCAGTGGTCAAGGATACGCTCAAGCTCACATCGCCCAATACCAGTTGTCTGACCGGCAGCGTGGCGCGGTGCCGGGTGGTGCTGCAGGCGGATTACGGCGCCTCGAGCCAGACGATCGTGCGCAAGTGGCTTACGGTCGAGGCCACGGTGGTGACCGATCAGGCCCGCACCAGCAGTGACTCGGTGGAAGTGGTGATCGTGGACCGGCGGCAGAGTCCCTATGGCAGCGGCTGGTGGCCGGGCGCCGTCTCCAAGCTGGTGCAGGCCGGGAACGACCGCCTCCTGGTCGGCGCCTCGGGGGGTGCTGCCATCTACCGGGGCAACGGCGACAGCGTCTATCTGCCGCCGCCGGCCACCTTCACCTCGATCACGAAGAACGGCACGACCCGCGAGCTGCGGGTGCGCGGCAGCACCGCCGTGGCGGTCTATGATACCTACGGGCGGCTGGCGCGCACCGTGGATCCCAGCGGCAACCGGGATTCGCTGGTGTACAGCGGGAGTTCGGATCAGCTGCTCGCCGTGCGGGATCCGGTGGGACAGCGGGACACGCTGCTCTACAGCGGCGGCCTGCTCACGGTCATCCGCGATCCGCTGGGGCAGGATGACTCGGTCACGATCAACGCGACCACCCACCAGCTCACCCGCCGGCGGCTGGCATCGCCATCCTCGCGTCCCGATATCGTGACCTACGCCTACCAGGCGTATTCCGGGACCTATACCAATGTGCTCCTCCGCCGCATGGGCACGATCGGCGACACCACGCGGGTGGTCTATGACTCCGCCTTCCGCCGCCGGCCGGTGCAGGTGGTGCTGCCCAGAGTGCAGGACGAGACCGGCTCGTGGGTGACACCGGCGGTGAGCTATACTGCCTACGAACAGCAGGGTTGGGGGGCATTGCGCTCGCTCGACAGTGTGTACGTCGAGATGAAGGACCCGCTCAACCACTGGACCCGCTCGCTGCTCAACCGCTGGGCCGAGCCGCTCAAGACCTGGGATGCGCTCGGGCTCCTGGGCCGGAGCTTGTACGATCCGGATGGCCTGGTGCGCTGGAGCGAGGGGAAGAACGGCGACTCGAGTCGGGTCTACACGGCGTACGACCCGTACCGGCGGGTGGCCAGCACGTACATCGAGCGCGGGGCCGCCAGTGGCAACAGTGTGCTGCGGCTCGATACGCTCCTCTATGATGCGAACCACCGGGTGACGCAGCGGATCGATGCACGAGGTCAGGCGACGACCTACACCTACGACGCCCAGGGGCGCGTCACCAAGGTGAAGACCCCGAACGCGACGGGCTTTGACAGCACGCTCACCTGGTATCACAGCAACGGGTTGGTGGACTCCACCAAGGCATCGGGCTTTTCCGGCCGGCCCACGCGCTACTATTACTCCAGTACCGGCCTCCTGCTGCGTACGCTCACCAACACGTCGGATACGGTCTCTCTCAACGGCCATGATGGCCGGGGCCATCTGACGAGCCAGGAGTCGCGGACCCAGGTGGCGGTCTCGGGAGCGGGCGCCCAGTGGCAGTGGACCATGAGTTCCACCACCTATGGCAGCGACGGCGCGATCGAATCGCAGCGCACCCGGCTCAGCGAGCCGAGCAGTGACCCGCAGTGGGACCCCGTCTATGACACCTCCGACAGTACCAACACCATCGAGGTCACGATGGTCTTCGACTCGGCGGGCCGGGTGGTGGGGCGGGTGAACAACCGGGGCAAGCAGACCAGCTACAGCTATGACCGGCTGGGCCGGGTGGTGGCCCGGCGGCCGTGGGCCGACTCCACCGCAGTCAAAGATTCGATGGTGTACGATATCGCCGGGAATCTCAAGAAGACGATCAGCCGGCGCGGGGTCACGATCACCCACTCCTACGACAGCCGGAACCGGGACACGCTCACCGTGATTCCCGGTGTGGGCGACGTGAAGCACACCTATGGCGGGCCGCAGGATCAGGTGACCCGGCTCTGGCTTGCCAACGCGGTGGACTCGATCGGCGGGGTGAATGGCGAAGTGCGCTACGGCTACGACAGCCGGGGCCGGCTCCGGGCCGACACGGCCTGGACCGGGAGCACGCCGCGGGTCACCACCTATGCCTATGACACGTATGAGCGGCCGAGCAGCACGGTCAATGCGCTGGGGACGTGGACGGTCAAGTACGAAGCGGTGCGCGGACTCGCTGATACGCTGATCACGCCGATGGCGGATACGATCCTGGCGGTGATTGACACCAAGGGCCAGCTCACCAGCCGGGTGATCCGGAGCGGGGGATCGCGGGACAGCCTGAGCCTTGACTATAAATGGAACCTGGGGCTGCAGCAGATGGCGCATCAGGTCCTGGCCGGCAGCGGCTACACGGCGGGCCAGTTCGACCGCGAGCCGCAGGACACCAGCACGCTGGCGCTCTCGCCCGCCTGGCAGCAGCAGCTCGGCGCGGGAGCCGCGACCCAGGTGCTGCAGGACAGCACCATCTATGACGGCTGGGGCCGGCTCACCCGCTGGGTGGGGCTCAAAGACAACGTAGCCCAGCAGAGCGCGGACTACGGCTTCGACGCCACCGGCAATCTGCATGAAGCGGGAAGCACGGGGAGTTATGACGGCACCACCGACCGGCTGACCACGCTGGTCACGGGCGGCGTGACGCACCGCTACGCCTATGACCGCGCCGGCAACCTGGTGACCGATTCAGTGCCGGGCGGGGTAGTCTGGCACTACGGCTATGATGCGGTGGAGCGGCTGGCGAGTGCCCGGCGGAACGGGGTGCTCATCGCGCGCTATGGTTACGACGTGCTGGGTCGGCGCATCGTGAAGCGGGTGTATAGCAGTGCCTCGGGCGGGACGGTGGGCTATCTCCGGATGGTCTACAGTGGCAGCGACGTGGCCTTCGAGACCGACTCGGCGGGCACCATCGGGCTCCGGTATACCTGGGGCCCGGGCAGCGACAACCTGCTGGCCATCGAGGACGAATCAGGGAATCATTACTACGCCACGACCGACCGGCTGGGCAGCATACGGACCCTGGCCAAGCGGGACGGCACCTGGCTTCTCACCCGGCGGTGGGACCCGTACGGCAATGAGATCAGCCGGGACTCGAGTGCGAGCTTCACCTGGGGCAAGCGTCTCCGGTATGGCTGGACGGGAAGAGAGTATGACGCGGAGACCGGGCTCTACTTCCACCGGGCGCGGTCCTACAGCCCGGCGCAGCGGCGGTTCATGGCGGAAGATCCCGTGGCGGGGAGCACGAGTCCTTATGCCTACGTGGGTGGATCACCGTTGGAAGCCACCGATCCCAGCGGGATGGTGCCCTGGTGGGGCGGCTCGACGGGTGCGGGCCGGCAGTGGGCACGCGGTCACCTGGACTTCGATTGCTTCAACAGCCCGTGGAATGGCCCCGGGTGCGGGCGCGGCGACCGGGATGACGAGTACAACCTGTTTCTGCCGGTCAATGATGGGTGGCGACAAGATTTTTACTATAATGCATATGGGGTCCCTTACCCGCCTGTCTCGAGTCGGCTTGCAGCAGATCGCCACTTTATCTGCGAAGTCTGTGGTAGTACCAAGGATTGGTATCAAACATTTGTTGCACCGAGTCTAGGTGATAGGTATACCTTCCATCACGACCCTGGAGAATTTGACCAGACGGCCCGGAAGTTGGCAGCGTCCGTAGGCGAGGATTGTGAAGCATGGTGCTTCAAGCGAGAGTCGGAGGAGGGTGGCTTGTTGGACTTCAAGACCAAGCGATATGAATCTATCCTACCCCTTCGAACATTGTGGAATGGCGGAAATGGTGTGTATTTCGAACGCGACGTGGTCGGTAACGCAGCTTGGGCTGTCTACGGAAAGTCTACGGATTGGCCGTTGAGTTTGTTGCTGTGGGGTGCTAACGATCAATCGGAGAGAGTCAATCATCGACCGGATGATGCACAGGACGTGTGGGGAATCCGTCACGGGTATACATTGTCACCCGTGGCAGTGCCAGTCTGGCCGGTTGTTCTCTGGTAGAGATAGGACTCTTAGATGACTAGCTGCGAATTTACGCGCCGCCTGAGGAACACGCCTCGGAGGGTTCTGTTGCTGGACAATGCACGTTGGCGCTCGTGGCTCCGATTTCTCAGCGTCGTGACGATGGTGACGGGTATGGGTATGGGGTGTAATGATGCTTCGCTGACGATGGACAATCGCGAAGCGTTCTTCGAGGCCCATCGTTCAGCGCTGATCACACTCGACGCCGCGCTGGAGCGCAGTCGCGTGCATACGCTGTCTGCTCGAAGTCGTTCGACGGTCGAGATCAATGATCATGTTATGCCGTCCCTTGCCTCGGCATC
>DASSTP010000103.1:0-21325 GCA_035707845.1 Gemmatimonadales bacterium
CCACCAGCGCGGTGCGCGCCGTGGGTTCGTCCGGCGTGGACCCCTTCAGCGCCATCTCGGCGGGCATCGCCGCGCTCTACGGGCCGCTCCATGGCGGCGCCAATGAGGCGGTGCTGCGCATGCTGGACGAAATCGGCGACAAGAAGAACATCCCGGCGTTCATCGAGCAGGTGAAGAAGGGCGAGGGCCGGCTCATGGGCTTTGGCCACCGGGTCTACAAGTCCTACGACCCGCGCGCCAAGCTGATCAAGCGGGTGGCCGATGAAGTGTTTGCCGAGACGGGGCTCAATCCCAAGCTGGAGCTGGCGCTCGAGCTCGAGAAGATTGCGCTGTCAGACGAATACTTCATCAAGCGGAAGCTGTACCCCAACGTGGACTTCTACTCCGGCCTCATCTACCAGGCGATGGGCTATCCCACGGACTACTTCACGGTACTCTTTGCGCTGGGACGGATGCCCGGCTGGCTGGCGCAGTGGGAAGAGATGCTGCAGGACAAGGAGCAGAAGATTGCCCGCCCGCGGCAGATCTATGTGGGCGAGGGGAAGAGGGAGTTTGTGGAGCTGGGAAAGAGGAAGTGACCCCGGAGTAGGGGCCCGGCTTGCCGGGCCCGGCAAGCCGGGCCCCTACTCCCCTTCCAGGTACGTATACCCCTCCAGCCCCGCCACGTAATCCGCGATGAAGCTGTTGGCCTCGTCCCGGGGGAGGTCGGCCGCCGCGCCGACCTTCCGGCGGAAGGTGGTCAGCAGGTCGCTCGCGTGGTACTGCACGTAGTTCAGCACTTCCGTCACCGTGTCGCCATGCACCAGGTCGGTAATCTCGTAGGCGCCCTCGGGTGTGAGCGAGACATGCACCGCGTTGGTATCGCCGAAGAGATTGTGCAGGTCACCCAGGATTTCCTGGTATGCCCCGGTGAGAAAGATCCCCAATACATAGGGCTCGCCTTCCACCGGCGCGTGGACGTCGAGCGAGGGCTTGCCCTTCCGGCCGCCAGTGAAGCGGTCGATCACGCCGTCCGAATCGCAGGTGACGTCCTGCAGCGTGGCCCGTCGGGTGGGCCGCTCATTGAGCCGATGGATCGGCATGATGGGAAAGAGCTGGTCGATGGCCCAGTTGTCAGGCAGCGACTGGAACACCGAAAAGTTGCAGAAATACCGGTCCACCAGGGTGGCATCGAGGTGCGCCGTGATTTCCGGATAGGTGGCCCGGTCGTCAGCGAGCAGGGCATGGATTTCCGTCATGATGCACTGGTAGAGCTGCTCGGCGTCGGCCTTGTCCCGCAGCGAGAAGGCCCCGCTCGCGAAATACTCGCTGGTGCGCTCCTTGGCGAAGATGGCGTCATGGAACGCCTCCTCCACCCGCTCCAGCGTCAGGGCCTCGAGGTTCTCCTTGAGCTCCCGCAGGAGCTGGTGTGATTCCTCGCTGAGCTCGGGCGCCACCGGCGCCATCTGCGACTCCACGTCAATCACGTTCACCAGCAGCAGCGAATGGTGCGCGGTGAGCGCCCGCCCCGATTCGGAAATGAGGTTGGGCATCGGCAGCTCGTGCTCCCGGCACATGTTGCCGATGGTGTACACCACGTCGTTGGCGTACTCGCGCATGGTATAGTTGACGCTGGCGGTCCGGGTGGAGCGCGAGCCATCATAATCCACGCCGAGGCCGCCACCCACGTCCACGTGGCTCAGCGTGAACCCCATCGCGTGTAGCTCGGCGTAGATCCGGGCGATCTCGGCGAGCCCCGCCTTCACGTAGCGGATATCGGTGATCTGGCTGCCCAGGTGAAAGTGCACCAGCCGGAGCAGGTCCTTCTGGCCGTCCCGCGCCAGCCGGTCGAGCAGGCGCATGAGCTCCACCGCGTTCAACCCGAACTTGGACTTCTCCCCGCCGCTCTTGGCCCAGCGCCCCGAGCCCTCGGTGGCAAGCTTGATCCGCACCCCGATGGTGGGCTGGACCTTCATTTCCTCCGCCACCCGCAGCAGCACGTCCAGTTCATGCAGCTGTTCGATGACGATGAAGACGGTGTGCCCCAGCTTCTGGCCCATCAGGGCCAGCCGCATGAACTCCTCGTCCTTGTAACCGTTGCACACGATCACGTGGCGCGTGCTCTCATTCAGGCCAAGGACGGCCATGAGCTCGGGCTTGCTCCCGCACTCGAGGCCCACGCCGTGGGGAGCCCCGAATTCGACGATCTCCTGCACCACGTGGCGCTGCTGGTTCACCTTGATCGGGTAGACCGTGGTGTAGGAGCCCTCGTAGCCGAACTCCTGGATGGCGCTCTCGAACTTGGTGGCGAGGGTCGCGATGCGGCTCTTGAGGATTTCGGAGAAACGCAGCAGCAGCGGCAGCCCGACCCCCTGCGCCTGCAGGTCCATGGCGAGCCGGTAGAGATCGAGGCCGCGTTCCTTCTTTGCGTCCGGATGGACGGTAACGTGGCCGTCGGCGCTGACCCGGAAGTAGCCGAGTCCCCAGCCGGTCATGTTGTAGAGCTTTTCGGCATCCCGGGGCGTCCAGGTGGTGGGGGTAGCGGCAGTGGTGGCGATGGTTCCATCCCTCGTGGCGCGTGGTGGGCGGAAAACGTAACAGCGGCCGCCGCACTATGAAAGAGAATGCGCGTTGTTACCTGGCGGAACGCTGCCTGAAGTGTAGTATGGCATCCCCACCGATGCGTCGGCGCCACGGCCCCCGGCGGTGCCCACCCAGCGCGGTGCAGCCGGCCGCAGCGAGCCCTCCGGAAGACCAGCCAAGCTCCGTCTGCGCCAATGCTTACCCCTCTGCCACTGCGGCATGCCTCGTCCGGCATAAAGCTCGCATGATGCAACGTCGGCGGGCGATCGACGCCGAAGCGACGGCATGAGGACAGTTGCAGTCGCACTACCCTGTTGAAAGCGAGAGACAATCCTATGGTCACACCTGGTATGCTGTCGGGGCGCCGGGTTCCCGAGACCGTTCGTGTGGATTTCGATGTGGTCGTCGCGCGTGCCTGGCAGGCGCTGGCGCAGACGCATGAAGAAGCAGCCGTGACGTTCGTCCGCCGCCTGAGCCCGAGGATCGGCACTGACGCGGCGCTCCAGCGGTACTTCCGTGAAGTGGCAGTGCCGCTGGAAATGCGGGAAGCTGTCCGGACCGGTGCCCTGCTCGCCCTGACGCCCGAAGAGCGGCGCCGCACCGGTGATGATGGCGCCGAGAGCTGGAACATCATGCGGCCCGACCAGCTGATGGGCGCCATGCGGCGCCGCACCCGGTTCGTCGAGGAAACAACGCTGGCGCTCCGGCTCGCGGCCGCGGCCGCCGACGAATCAGTGACCGTCACCCATGTGCGCATGGCGCTCGAGGCGGCGCACGTGATGAGCCCGGCGCTCGCGGTGGATGAATCGGTCATGCACTACATCAAGGCCTTTGACCTGTCGAACACCATGGCGCAGGTGGTCTTCCAGCGTGCCATGGCCCGGCTGGCCGACCTGGACGTCCAGGTCACCGCGGAGATGCCGGTCGTCGCTGCGCCAGCACCGGCGCGGTTCGCTCCGCTCACCATGCTGGGGCTGCGCGCCACCGGCTGAGCGCGCCTTCTCCCGCCGATGGGGATAGACTTCAGGCATGGCCTGGTCATTCCCCATCGCGCGGATTGCCGGCACGGTGGTAAAGGTCCATGTGACCTTCCTCCTCCTGCTGGCTGTCTTTCTCGTCGCCGGCGGCGTTGCCGCCGTCGTGATGATTCTCGCCATCTTCGCCTGTGTCGTCGCTCATGAGTTCGGTCATGTGGCGATGGCCAGGCGCTTTGGTGTCCGCACGCCGGACGTCATCCTGCTGCCCATCGGCGGCCTGGCCCGCCTCGAGCGGATGCCGGAGGAGCCTCGGCAGGAGCTGCTGATTGCGCTGGCGGGACCCGCGGTGACACTGGGGCTCGCGGCCATCTTCTACGCGATCCTCCGCGCGGGTGGTGCCACACCACCGCTGCTGCCAAGCCTGCGAGTCGCGGGCGACTCGGTCCTCGGCGATCTCTACCGCATCAATGTCCTGCTCCTGCTCTTCAATCTCATCCCGGCGTTTCCGATGGACGGAGGGCGGGTCCTTCGGGCCCTCCTGGCCGTGCGCCAGGGCCTGGCGCGCGCCACCCGCATCGCGGCAAGCGTGGGCCAGCTGCTGGCGTTCGGCCTCGGCTTCGCGGCGCTGATGACCGGCGACATGCTCCTCCTGCTGATTGCCTTTTTCGTCTTTCTCGGGGCTGGCGCCGAGGCAGCGGCGGTGGAAACCAGGGCGGCAGGGCGCGGTCTCACCGTGCGCGACATGATGGTGACCGATTTTCGGACCCTGCCCGCATGGGCGACGTTACGAGATGCAGCAGAGCTGCTGGTCGCGAGTGACCAGCGCGAGTTTCCGGTGGTGGACAACACCGGCGCGGTGGAAGGAATCCTGACCCGGGACGACCTGGTGAAGGGATTGTCGCAAAAGGGAGCGGACGCGCTGGCGCGCAGTGCCTTGCAGGCGCCGTCGCCCCCGGTATCCGCAGGGCTCTCGTTCGAGGTGGCGCTCACCACGCTGCAGTCGAGTGGCCGCAGCGCCCTGCCGGTCATCGAGAACGGCCGGCTGATCGGCATGCTGACGAAGGACAATATTACGGACCTGGTGCTGGTGAGGCGGGCGGTAGCTCGATAGGCGGGAAGACGGGAAGACGGGAAGACGGGAAGACGGGAAGACGGGAAGAACCTCAAGAACTTCCCGTCTTCCCGTCTTCCCGCCTATCCCTCCTCCAGCTTCGCCAGGTCCGCTTCCAGGTCCGGCCCCGGGTTTCGGGGGCGGCGCCAGTACCACCACTCCCGGTCCGGCTCCCAGCCCTCATCGTGGGCCACGTCGTCGCCCCAGAGGCACTGCTCCAGCGGCTCAGTCAGCAGCCGGAAGCGGCGATCGCTCTCATGAATGCTCTCGCGCAGTTCGCGGGCGGCGTCCTTCGGCAGGTGGTCGGCGACACCGGCCAGCAGGGTCCGGGTGTCCATGTCGTTCAGGTAGTCGTCCAGCGTGTAGGGATAGCTCTCCTCCAGCGACTCCACGATCTCCTTCCAGCGGTCCACCAGCCCAGGCACCCCGGCGCGCACGATGTGCGCGGGACAGCCGCGGGAGCGCAGCCAGTCGCGGACAGGATCCGAATGTTTGGTCGCCATGGTTGCCTCCGTCTCACCCGAGAATATGCGGGCGCAGATGATGCGCAAGGGCTCTGCTTGCAGGATGGCCCGGCGGGTCGCATACTGGCTTGACCGCCAGTATGCGGCACCGCTTACCCCAGCGTGGAGATACGGATGACCCGGATTGCCGTTGGAATGCTGCTCCTGCTCGCCTCGGCCGCCTGCTCGGACTCGACCGGACCGGACGATTCAGTCCCCGGCGGCTACACGCTTACTCAGCTGACCTACGTCCAGCTCGGCCATACGCGGGACGCCATTGAGGAAGGCACGGTGATGCACGTCACTCTCACCGGCGATGGCACAACGACAGGATCGCTGCATACGCCAGCGGCATCGTCGGAAAGCGGGAGCGATGAAGACGTCTCGCTGGCAGGGACTTGGGCGTTCGATGCTGACAGCACGCACATAAGCTTCAATTTCCCCGCGGCGCCCGGATTTCTCCTCGCTGCCAACCCCTGGGCCATCGTGGGCTCGACGCTGGCCTTCACCTACTCCAGCGGTGACGAGTTCGTCGTCACCGCGACCCTCACGCGGAATTAGCCGGAATTTCGTGTTCTCGTGCGAAAAGCAGATTTTCGTGAATTTCGTGCGTTCGTGTCATCGGCATCGGTGCCTCCGATAATCTGACGGCGGGCAGTCGAAGCCCTCCATACCCCACAATCCGGCCCTCTGTGCACGCGCGGCCCGCTCCGCCGCCCGCAATGCCTCGACATGGCGCACATCCGGTGGCACTGTATAGAGCAGCGCCCAGCCGCTGGCCACCATGCGTTCGTTGACGAGCGTGTCGCCCCGCCACACCCAGGCCAGCCGGCGGCCATATCGGTCAGTGAGGGATACGTCGCGCTCCAGCGCTACCGTGTCCCCTGGCGCGACCCAGCGCCGGAGCGTCGCCGTGGCGGAGTCGGCCGCGTCACCCTGGGCTCGCTCGGGCGCATCGAAGCCGATGGGCCGCACCTTGGTGCCGTCCTCGCAATAGAAGGTGTCGCCGTCCACGATGCGCGAGACAACGCAGGACGAGCGCGCCTGCGCCCGGAGCGAGCAGGCCGACACCATGAGCACCAGGCAGAGGATCAGCGCGCGCATGGCAGATGCATCACACACCTCGATTCAGGTCGTGGAACGGACCGACGCCATCCCGGCCTCGGCCGATGCCATCTACGCCTGGCATGAACGGCCCGGTGCGCTCGAGCACCTCATGCCGCCGTGGAGGGAAGCCACCGTGGTGCAGCGCACCGGCGGCCTCTCCGATGGCGCACGCACGGTGCTGTCCGTGCCGCTCGGGCCATTCAGGGTCCGATGGGTGGCGCGCCACCGGAACACCGTGCCGGGCCGCCAGTTCGTGGATGAAATGGTGTCCGGACCCATGGCGCACTGGGTGCACCTCCACAAGATGCTGCCCATCAGTGACACCTCGTCGTCGCTGCACGACCGCGTGGAGTTCACGCCGCCGCTGGGACCGCTCGGCGCGCTGGCGGCGCCGTGGATCCGGCGGCGCATTGACCGCATGCTCCGGTACCGGCATGAAATTCTGCGCGACGAATTTGCGCAAGGGATGCCGGCTGCGCCGCTCACGGTGGCGGTGACCGGCGCCACTGGCTTCGTCGGCGCCCACCTGATCCGGGCGCTGACCACCGCCGGCCACACGGTGCGACGCATCGTGCGGCACGACCCCGGCACAGACGATATCGTGTGGCATCCCGCCCGCGGCGAGCTGGACCCGCGCCAGCTGGATGGCGTGGACGCCGTGATCCACCTGGCGGGCGCCAGCATCTCCCGCCGCTGGACCCGGGAGCAGAAGCAGCGCATCCGCGAGAGCCGCCGCACCAGCACGTCGCTGCTCGCCCGCTCCCTCGCCCGCCTCGATCGCAAGCCTGCCGTGCTGGTGAGCATGTCGGCGGTGGGCTACTACGGCAGCCAGGGCGACACCGTGCTCGACGAGCAGGCCCCGCCCGGTGACGACTTTCTCGCCGATGTCTGCCAGGTCTGGGAAGCGAGCGCCGATCCCGCGCGCGAAGCGGGCATCCGGGTGGTCCATCCGAGGCTGGGCATCGTCCTCTCGCCGTCGGGTGGCGCACTCCCACTCCTTGCGCTGCCCATCCGCCTGGGCGTGGGCGGGCGGCACGGTTCCGG
The DNA here is from genome assembly GCA_035707845.1 of Gemmatimonadales bacterium. Taxonomy (GTDB): domain Bacteria; phylum Gemmatimonadota; class Gemmatimonadetes; order Gemmatimonadales; family GWC2-71-9; genus CAMLHP01. Next base: position 7,305 of record DASSTP010000103.1, read on the forward strand.
CAACCAGTGGCTCAGCTGGGTGGCGCTTGATGACGTGCTCGGCGCGCTGCGTCATGCCATCGAGCATGACGAGCTGTCCGGCCCGGTCAATCTTGTGGGCCGTGCGGAGCGAAACCGGGAATTCATCGCCACGCTCGCGCGCGTGCTCCATCGCCCCGCGGCGATTCCGGTTCCCGCATTTGCCCTTCGCGCCGTCGCCGGTGAAATGGCGGACGGATTGCTGCTCGCGAGCCAGCGGGTGGAGGCAGCGGCCCTGGGCCGGTCGTCGTATCGTATGCGGTATCCGGATCTGGAGGGTGCGTTGCGGCACGTGCTGGGCACGTCGTAAGTCGTAAGTCGTACGACGTACGACTTACGACGTACGACCTATGACCTGCGACTATCTTCTCTCCATGCCCACCCCACCCGCCGTCGTCCTGCTATCCGGCGGCATGGATTCCGCCACCGCCGCGGCGCAGGCGCGGGCCGATGGCTTTGCGCTCCACGCGCTCACCGTGCAATATGGCCAGCGGCATGCCGTCGAGCTGCAGGCAGCCCAGCGCGTGGCTCGCGCACTTGGCGTCACGGAGCATCGCGTGATTGACGTGGATCTGGCCGCCATTGGCGGCTCCGCGCTCACCGATGACATCGCGGTACCGCTGGACCGGAGCGCGGACGAAGTGGGGCACGACATCCCGGTGACCTACGTGCCCGCCCGCAATACCGTTTTCCTCTCGCTCGCGCTCGGCTACGCCGAAGTCATCGGCGGGTTCGACATCTTCATCGGCGCCAATGCGCTGGACTACAGCGGCTACCCCGATTGCCGCCCTGAATACCTCCGCGCCTTCGAGCAGCTGGCCAACCTCGCCACGCGCGCAGGCGTGGAAGGGGCCGGCCAGTTTCGCATCCACGCTCCCCTGCTCCATCTCACCAAGGCCCAGATCATCCAGCTCGGCCTCCGCCTCGGCGTGGATTTCTCCCTCACGCACAGCTGCTACGCGCCTGGCCCTGACGGCCGCCCCTGCGGACGTTGCGACGCGTGCCTGTTGCGGGAGAAGGGATTCAGGGAGGCAGGTGCAGTGGACGAGCGGTAGTCGCAGGTCACAAGTCGCAGGTCACAAGTCGCAGGTCGCAAGTATCATGACCTGCGACCTGCGACCTGCAACCTGCGACCTGCGACCTGCGACCTGCGACCTGCGACTATATTCCCCTCATGACCTATGCCGTCAAGGAGATCTTCTACACCCTGCAGGGCGAGGGCGCGCAGGCCGGACGGCCGGCGGTGTTCTGCCGCTTTGCGGGGTGCAATCTCTGGAGCGGGCGCGAAGCCGATCGCGCGACGGCGACCTGCACCTTCTGCGACACCGACTTCGTGGGCACCGATGGCGATGGCGGCGGCAAGTTCCGGTCAGCCGAGGAGCTGGCAGCGGCCGTGGCCGCGTGCTGGCCGGCAGACGAGTTTGCCGGCCGCTACGTGGTGTGCACCGGCGGCGAGCCGCTCCTGCAGCTGGATGAGCCGCTCATCGAGGCGCTGCACGCGCATGGGTTTGCCATTGCCGTGGAAACCAACGGCACCCAGCCAGCACCGAGTGGTCTCGACTGGATCTGCGTGAGTCCCAAGGCGGGCGCGCCGCTGGTGCTGACCGAGGGCGACGAGCTCAAGCTGGTGTATCCCCAGTCCGGCGCCCAGCCCGAGCAGTTCAGCGCCCTGGCCTTCCGGCATTTCTTCCTGCAGCCGATGGACGGACCAGACCTGGCAGCGAACACCGCCGCGGCCACCAGCTACTGCCTGGCGCACCCGCAATGGCGCCTCAGTCTCCAGACCCACAAGCTCCTCGGCATCCGGTGATTTCCCCCGGTCGCGCCAACCTCCCACGGAGCGCCGACGCGCGCGGCGGATGTGCATGGGCGCCTATTCTGACCGCCTGAGCCACGCCTTCGCGTTTTCCACCAAGCACTACGGTTCACGGCGTCCCGCCGTGAACGCCATGGCCTACCTGGCCCATCCGGCCAACGTCGCCGTCCTGCTCGCCCGCCACGATGCTGATGAAGTGACGCTGGTTGCCAGTGTGCTGCACCACGTGCTCGAGGAACACTGGGGCGCGCGGCGCGCCGAGCTCGAGGCCAAGATCCGGGAGAAATTCGGGCCGGTCACTCTCGCCGTGGCGCGCGAGGCGCTGGAGCCCCGCTATGACGCGCAGGGCGGCCTGCGGCCGTGGATGGTGAGCCGCCAGGCCTACCTGCAGCTCCTGGCCGACGCGTCACCCCGGGCGCTCGACATCTGCGCCGCGGATGAGCTGCAGCGTTGCGGCGACCTGGCCGCGACGGTACGGCGGCTGGGCGCCGAGTATGTGCATGCGGCCAACCGGTCGACGTCCGAACAGACCATGTGGTGGTACCGCGCCCTGATCGAACAATTTGCAGCACGCGACGACTGGCCGTCGCGCGCGCTGCTGGACGAATTGCGCCACGCGAGCGCCGCCCTGCTGCGGTGCCTGCGTTCCCCCGGAGATACGGCATGAAGCCGCGCTTGCTCTCGCTTGTCATCGTTGCCGCAGCTGCCCTGGCCGGCTGCCTGCCGCCGCCGCCGCCCGGCATCCAGCCACTCCGTTTCCTGTCCATCAACGACGTCTATGTGCTCGACACACTGAGCGACGGGAGCGGCGGGCTGGCCCGGGTGGCCACCGTGCGGCACCGCCTCGCCGCCGAAGGGCCGGTGCTGTTCACCCTGGCGGGCGACCTCCTCTCGCCGAGTCTCCTGAGCAAGTACTACCATGGCGCGCAGATGGTCGAGGCGCTGAACGCCGCCGGGCTGGATTACACCACCTTTGGCAATCACGAGTTCGAGCTGGATCGCGACACACTGGTGGCCCGGATCAAGGAGTCGAAGTTCCGCTGGATCTCGGCCAACTGCGTCGAGGCGCGCGGCAATCCCTTTCCCGGTGTGAGCGCATGGGACACCGTCCGGATGCGCAACACGCTGGTGGGTATCTTCGGGCTCACCATCCAGGAAGACTACCGCTCATATGTCCGCTGCACCGATCCCGACAGTGCAGCGCATGTTGCGGTGGACACGCTCAAGAAACTGGGGGCGCAGTTCATCGTGGCACTCACCCACCAGTCGCTCGCCGCCGATGAGGCGCTGGTGCGTCGCGAGCCCGCGCTGGACCTGGTGCTGGGCGGGCATGAGCATGAGCGGCACGACGTGCTGGTGGAGGGCCGCCACGTGCTCAAGGCCGACGCCAATTCAAGGAGTGCGCAGTTCGCCACCGTCTGGGGATTGCCTGGCGCCTGGCGCCAGGCGCCGACGCTGGTCGAGATGGACAGCAGGATTCCGCTCGACAGCGGGGTGCAGGTGGTGGTCGAGCAGTGGAACGCGCGCCTCCGGCGACGACTCGGGCCGGCAGCGGTGGTGGGCACGGTCAAGGCGCCCATCGACGCGCGTGACGGCGTGTCACGCCAGATGGAGAGCCCGATCGGCGATCTGGTCACCGACGCAATGCGCTGGGGCACCAGGGCGGATGTGGCGCTGCTCAACGCCGGCACGTTGCGGCTGGATGATGTCATTCCCGCCGGGCCGCTCAGCAACTACACCGTCGAGTCGCTCTTTCTCTTCGCGGACGATGCCCGCACCGTCACCTTCCCGCTCACCGGCGCCCGGCTCCGTGCCCTGCTCGAGCACGGGGTGGAGAGCGCGGGCAGTGGTGCGTTCCTGCAGGTCTCCGGTGTCCGCTTCACCTACGATCCCTCGGCCGCGGCGGGACAGCGGATCCAGGGAGCACTGACGCGCCCGGATGGCCGCACCATCGCACCGGACGACACGGTGACGGTGGCCTTCGACGTCTATCCCGCCTGCGAGTCGGGCGACGGGTATCATGTGCCGGAAGCGGCGGAGGCCTGCCGCACCTGGCAGATGGCACCGCGCGGCGCCGACCTGCTGCAGCGCTACATCCGCGATTCGCTGGGGGGAGAAATCAGCCTGCCCGAGGCGGGCCGGATCGGGCGGGCCGGGTCCTGAAAAACACAATTCCCGGCGGGCGAAATGCCCGTCCGGGAAAGGCTAGCCTTAGCTGATTTTCATCACCCAGGCAGCAAGGCTGGAATTCCCTGGGGCCCCGAAGGGCTATGTCCTTGCCGGTAAGCATAACCAGCGCAGTCTCTTGACGCAAGCCCTCGCTCGCCCGAGGGCATGGTTTTCGCTATCTTCCCGTCCATGGCCTTACCGCAGCCTTCCTCGCTGACCGCCATCCCCAGTGCGTTCGCCGCTGCCTGCCGCATGTCGCGGACCGAAGGCGAGCTGTTCGAGCGCTGCCGGGGCGTGCTCACCCGACGCTTCGAAACCGAAGAGATCTGGTTCGAGATCTCGCATCCGGGAGGGCGGCTGGAGCGCATCGGGCCCTCAGCGGGCGCCGAGGAGGCGGTGGAAGTCGCCCGGCTGGCGAGCGGCTCCACCGAGGTCGCGATCCGGACTGCGCGCGACGACGCGGCTGAACTGCGCGGCATCGCCATGCCATTGGCCCTGGGCCTCAGCGTGGTGCTGGAGCTCCGGGCCATCCTGGTGGACCGGCAGAATGCGCTGGATGACGCGGCCTTCCAGCTGCAGGCACTCAGGCAAGTGGCGCGCCTGCTCTCGTCAGTGCACTCGGCCGAAGAAACCCAGCAGCTCATCCTCGACTTCATGGCCGAAGTGTTCTTTGCCTGGTGGGCGTGCCTCTTCCGTCCCCAGGGAGAGCACTACGCGCCGGCGGTCTTCCGGGCCCGCAACGAGCGCGCGCAATGCGCCAGCATTCCGCGCGAGGCGCTGGACGAGGCATTGCCCACCGGGAGCGCGTGCGTGAGCGTGGGCGACGTGGCGCTGGCCCGGCTGGTGGGTGACGAAGCCAAGCTGGTGGTGCCGCTCGACGCCGGCGCCGAGCGGATGGCCGTGCTGGTGCTGGGACCGCGGATCAGCGACAAGGACTACGCCACGCCCGAACTCGAGCTCGCCGGCACGCTCTCGTTTGCAGCGGCCATCGCGCTCAAGAATGCGGAGCTGGTGGAGCAGCTGCAGAGCGCCGCGAGCACCGACGAGCTCACCGGCGTCTGCAACCGGCGCGCGCTGGAAGAGCGACTGGCCGCGGAAATCTCGCGCAGCCTGCGCCACCAGCTCCACACCAGCGTCCTCCTGCTCGACCTCGACCGCTTCAAGGTCATCAACGACACACTGGGCCATGCCGCCGGCGACCGGCTCCTCAAGCTCATTGCCGACATCCTCAAGCAGCAGGGCCGCGCGCTGGACGTGGTGGGCCGGCTGGGTGGCGACGAGTTCCTCGTGATCCTGCCCATGACCTCGCCGGCGGAAGCGCGGATCTTCATCGGGCGGGTGGCGCGGAGCCTGCGCGAGCTGCATGAGCTGCATCCCGAATTCGGGACCTGCACGGTGAGCATCGGCATCGCGGAATCGCCCAGGCACGGGACCACCGTCAGCAGCATCCTCGCCGCCGCCGACAAGGCGCTGTACAAGGCCAAGCGGGGCGGCCGCGATGCGGTCGAGGTGGCCGACGACTGAGCGGATGATGGACCCTGAATTCGTACTGCTGGGCGACGCCCTCTGGCTGGACTTCGTCAACACCGCGCCCGAACCGGGCGCGCGCACCGACACGCTCCCCGACCTCGCTGCATATCACCGCTGGACCAAGGCATGCCGGCTTCCCTCCGACGCCGATGCCCTCGAATTCTCCAGCATCCGGCGAGTGCGGGCCCGCCTGGTGCTGCTGGCCGATGCCCTGACCGACGGCACGCCGGTGCCGTCCCGCGCCATCTCCACCATCAACCAGCTGCTGAGCCGAAGCGACGGCCACGAGCAGCTGGTGCGGGAATCGGGCAAGTGGCAGGTCCGGTTCCTGCCGGTCGAGGCGCAGCCCGCGCTGGTTGCCGTGGCGCGCTCCGCGGCGGCGACCCTGGCGGAGCAGGAAGTCGTGCTGCGCTACTGCGCCAATCCCGCCTGCCGCCTCCGCTTTCACGACCGCACTCCCTTCCATGACCGCTTCTGGTGCTCGCCCTGGCGTGCCTGCAAGGAAGTCCCGGTGGAACGCCGGCGGAGCGCACTGCGTTGAGCGTGCCGACGGGCGGGCTGGTAACTGATCCGGCGGGTTTCTTCCAGCGGGTGGACACGGCGCTCGGCGACCGGTACCGGCCGGAGGTGATCGTGGCCGCGTCGCGCGAACGCGTCCTCTTCCGCGCGGAAGACCTCCTGCTCAAGCGACGGGTCAGTCTCCGCATCAATTTCTTTTCCGATCACGGCATCCGCGCCTGGTTCATGCGCGAGGCCGAGGCGCTGGCCCAGCTCAACCATCCCGCCATCCGCGGGATCTATGACGCCGGTGTCACCGGCGATATCGCCTTCCGGGTGGGCACCTGGATCGAAGGCGAGGGACTGAACGAGGCGCTGCGGCGCGGTCCCCGCCCCATTCCCGTGGTGCACACCCTCGCACGCGACCTGCTGGGCGCGCTGGAGCATGCCCATGCCAACGGCATCATCCTTCGGCGGCTGGTCCCGGCGTCGCTCCTGATCACCAACTCGGGCCATGGCACCCTGACCGACGCGCGCTTTGCCAGCTGGACCCTGCCGGCCGTGCCCGCCGACATCACGCCGACCGGGCTCGAGTTCATGGCGCCTGAAGTCCGTGACGGCCAGCTGGGCGAGCCGGCGAGCGACGTCTACGCCGCGGGCGCGTTGCTCTACTACGCGCTCACCGGCATCGAGCCCCCGCTCGATCCCATGCGGGTGCGGCCGCCGCGGGAGCTGCGCCCCATGACGCCAGGCGCAATGGAGCGCGTGGTGCTGCGTGCCCTCAGGGCGGCACCGGACGATCGTTACCTCAACGCGGTCGAGATGCTGGAAGACTTTGCCAGCGATGCGGGCTCCTTCGAGATGCCGGCGGCCCCGGCGCCGCGCCAGGCCACCGATCACGAGGATCGTGCCCGCTTTGAGCAGCGGCTGCGGCGCGCGCTGGGCGACGACTACGAGCTGCTCTCGCTTCTCGGCACCGGCGGCTTCGGCAGTGTGTACCGGGTGCGCGACCTGCACCTCGAACGCGAGGTGGCGCTCAAGGTGCTGCATCCGCTGCTGACCCGGGATCCTGAAGTGGTGGAGCGCTTCCGGCGCGAGGCCCAGCTCGCCGCGCGGCTCAATCACATGAACATCGTGGACATCTACGATATCGGCGGGCGGTCGGGGCTGATCTGGTACACGATGGAGCTGATCGAGGGGCCGAGCCTGGCGCAGCTGGTGGAACGCAACGGGCCGCTCCCCATTGCGCGAGTGCTGCGGCTCCTGCGTGAGGCGCTCTCCGCGCTGGCCCACGCCCACGGCCTCGGACTGGTGCACCGCGACCTCAAGCCGGAGAACATGCTGATCGAGCGTGATGGCGCGCTGCGCATCACCGACTTCGGGCTCGCGATCGCACTGCGCGGCATGGGCAAGTTTGGCGGGGCCACCAGCCAGAGCGGCACGCCGCAGTACGCCAGCCCCGAGCAGCTGCTGGGCGAGCGGGTGGACCAGCGCAGCGACCTCTACAGCCTGGCCGCGGTGGCGTGCTTTGCCCTGCTGGGCGTGACCCCGTTCCCCGGGCACACGCCGGAGCAGGTGCTGGCGCGGCAGACGACGCGGCAGCTGCCGGCGCTGCACGAGACGCGCTCCGATGTGAGCGAGGAGCTGGAGCGGGTGCTCTACCGCGCACTCGACCCGGAAGTGGACCAGCGCTATCCCTCGGCGGCGGAGTTCCTGCAGGCGCTCAACCGCGCCACCGCGAGCGAGTCGGCGGGGCGCCCCGACTGGGCCCGGGCTGCCGCCCGCTGGCTCGGGCTGCCGCCGTCAGGGGATTAGCCCTCTTGACGGATTTGGCATAACATGCAAATTGTATCCCGGTTTGACCCGGTCCCCATGGCGTTCCTCCAGGAAGACACTTCCGCTCTCCGGAACCGCTCAATCTCGGGTCACAAGGTGACTCATGACGCGGGACTCGCCCGCGCCCATGAGCAACCGCTCCCCTGCGTGGCATCCGCCCGCAGCGTGGGCGGTGCGGCAACCAACACGGAGTAGAGTAGCATGGCTCGCACGACCGGCACGGTGAAGTGGTTCAACGACGCAAAGGGCTTCGGCTTCATCACGCCCGAGAACGGGGACAAGGATTGCTTTGTCCATCACACCGCCATCAAGATGGACGGCTTCCGGACGCTCGCCGAAGGCGAGCGGGTGGAGTTCGACATCGTGCAGGGTGCGAAGGGCCCCGCAGCGGAAAACGTCACCAAGCCTGCCTGACCTCAGGCGACGTCACGCGCAAAGGGGCGGCCAACCGGCCGCCCCTTTGTCGTTCTCCCAGCCAGCCCCGTCACTTGTGCCGGTAGGTCACCCGTCCGCGGGTCAGGTCGTAGGGCGAGAGCACCACGCTCACGCGGTCGCCCTCGAGCACGCGGATCTTGAACTTGCTCATCTTCCCCGCCGCGTACGCGAGGATGGTGTGGCCGTTGTCGAGCTGGACGCGATAATTGCGGTCCGGCAGGACTTCGGTCACCACGCCTTCCATCTCGATGCCCTCTTCCTTCGCCATTCGATTACTCCCACAGGGTCAGAAACGCACGACCCGCCGCCGACACGGGCCCCGGAACTGCGACAACACTCGCACGATTGGCGCCGCAAGGCAACGGATCAGGCCGCGGCCTGCAACGACTCCCTGAGCTCGCCCATCCGCTCCTCCACCCGCTCCACCAGCCCGGCGAGGTCGCCGGCATCGAAGGTAAAGCGCACGCCGGCGGCGCGATACAGCTCGGGCAGCGGCCGGGTGGCGCCGAGGGCGAGGCCGTGGCGGTAGGCCCGCACCGCCTCGGTGCGGTCGGCCAGCGCGTTGCGCCACACCTGCAGCGCGCCGATCTGCGCAATGCCGTATTCGATGTAGTAGAACGGGTAGAGGAAAATGTGCAGCTGGCGGTACCAGCGCGCCACCCGCTCCGACTCGAGCCCGCTCCAATCCACGCCGCGCTCGAACCGCTCGCGGATGGCGAGCCAGGCACGATCCCGCGCCTCGGCGTCATGGCCCTGGCCGCTGGTGTAGATCCAGGTCTGGAAGGCATCCACCGACGCCACGTGCGCCAGCGTGATCAGCACGTCTTCCAGGTGCTCCAGCTCGGCGCTGGCCGCGCCCAGTTCATCATAGAAACCGGCCGGCGTGGAAAGGAATGGGGCGGCGAGCAGCTCCATGGACATCGACGCCAGCTCGGCCGATTCCGACCCGGGATGACGCTGCCAGATGTACGGCAGGTGGTGCGCCTCGAGCGCATGGAAGGCGTGGCCCGCCTCGTGAAGCAGCGTGGTCACGTCTTCCTCGATACCCGAGGCGTTCATGAAGATGAAGGGCTGCCCGCTGAAGTGCAGCGTGTCGCAGTAGCCGCCCGGCGCCTTCCCCTTGCGGCTCTCGAGGTCGAGCAGCTGTTCATCCATCATGCGCTGGAAGTGCGTGCCGAGGGCGGGATCCACTTCCTCGAAGGCGCGGCGGGCGCGGCGAGCCAGTTCCTCGCCATTGGCGAAGGGATGGATGGCCTTGTCGCGCCAGGGCGCCACCTGAGTGTCCCAGGGGCGCAGCCGGTCGAGGCCCAGCCGCTCGCGCCGCGCGTCGAGTGCCCGCTCCACGGCGGGGACCACCGTGCGTTCGATGGCCTGGTGCAGTCGTTCGCAGTCGGCTGGGGTGTAGTCGAAGCGATACTTGGCCGGAAAGATGTAGTCGCGGAAGTTGGCGAAGCCGACGTTCTGCGCCACCCGCTGGCGCAGGTCGTACATCTGGTCGAAGATGGTGACCATGTCGTCGCGCCGCTCGATGTACGGCTCGGCAATGGCGCGGAAGGCGCGCTCGCGCACGCTGCGGTCCCGCTCCTTGAGGAACGGCTGCAGCCGGGGCAGCGGCAGCCGCTCGCCCTCCCAGTCAGCCAGCATCCCACCGGTGATGCGGCGATAGCCCGTGGCCAGCTCCTCGATCCGCGCCTGCAGCGGGACATTCTCCTCCCGGAACAGCTCGCTGTCGGTGCGGAAGCGGCGAAGCGTGGTCTCGAGGCCCGGCCTGGAGAATCCCGACGCCAGCAGCCGGCGCGCCACCTTGACGCTCTGCTCCTCCGCCCGCGGCAGGACCTCTGTCGAGAAGCGCAGGTGCGCAGCTTCCTTCTCGGCGCTGGCGGTGTCGAGCGTGTGCGCAATCATGGCGCGCGAGGCGGCCTCGGTCAGCAGCGATTCCAGCGCCGACCACTGCGCCAGCCAGGCATCCAGCGACTGCTCGGTGAGGGGCGCGGCCAGGAGCGCCGCGTAATGCGGCTCGATGTCGCTCCAGCCGGCCCCGGCCCAGGCAGCGGGCGATGCGGGCAACTGCGGGAAAGTCACGATCACTCCTCAGGGGTCTCAGGCTCGCAAAATAGCGTCATGTCGGTATCGCTGTCTCCCCCGTGGGCCCCTCGACGGGGACAGGCTGCTCCTTTACCCCCAGCGAAAGCAGCGAGACAAAAGCGACAATGGCCGCGGCCAGGTAGAACGGCCACCCCTGCCCCAGCGACTGGAAGGCCTTGTTGCTCGCCACCGGGCCGATCGACCGGGCGACCCCTGCAAAGGTCTGTGCGACGCCCATCGTCACGCCGAGATCAGCCTTGGAGACCTGTCCCGAGAGGAGCGACGTGGTGCTGGGAAAGAGTAGCGCCGTGCCCACCGGGACCAGGGGCATGATGGCAATGGCCAGCACCCAGATGTTGTTGGTGGCTGGATACAGGACGAAGCCGGTGATCAGCGCGACACAGCCCAGCCGCATGGTGCCGCGCTCGCCCAGCCGGTCCACGATGGGCCCCAGCAGGAACACCCGCATCAGCAGCGAGAGCCCGCCGAAATAGGTGAGGAAGTAGCCAAAGGTCTTCTCGTTGACACCGTACCGCGCCTGCAGAAAGACGGGCAGCACACCGTTGAGTGCCGCGAAGGCCAGCATGCCCGAGCCGTAAATCCAGATCAGCCGGGACGCCCGGTCCCGCGGGTGCAGGAACGCCTCGATGGCCGGCGCAAAGAGCGAGCGCCTGGGCCTGGACGTGTCGCGGCCGAGCTCCTTCTTCGACTCCGGCAGCCAGCGCCAGGCAAAGAGCGCATTGAGCACGCACAGCCCTGCCGCGATGAGCCCGGGCGCCTGCGTGCCGATATGACTTGCCATGGTGCCAAGAATGGGTCCCACGATCACGCCTGCAGAGCTGGCCGACGAGAGCCAGCCCAGCGCACGGGCGCGATCAGCTGGCCGCACCGTGTCAGCCACGTAGGCTTGTGCCACGCCGGTGGTGCCGCCGCCGGCGCCCTGCACCAGGCGCGAGAGGAAGAGCAGCAGCAGCGAGTTGGCGAAGCCGAAGACCACGTAGGCTATGGCGGCCGCCGAGAGGCCGATCAGGAGCGCGGGGCGCCGGCCGTAGCGATCGCTGACCCGTCCCCAGAGCGTCGCCGAGACCAGCTGAGCAATGGAGAAGGCGGCGAGGATCCAGCCGACCTGAGTGGGCGTTGCGCCGAAGTTGAGGGCGTAAAATGGCAGGACCGGCAGCACCAGCATGAAGCCGATCATGTCCACAAACGCCACGGCAATCAGCACCGTGAGCTGGCGGAACTGTTCCCGCTGTTTCTCGCGTGAGCGGGTCATTCTGCCCTGCGCTGTCCCGCGCCCAGCGCGAACACCGCGGCGCTCACCAGCATCAGCACCACGCCGTAGGCTGCAGCGACGCCGACGTCGGACTGCCGGAGACTGGAGAGGATTTCCAGCGACACCGGCCGGGTGTCGTAGGTGTAGAGCACCACGGAGGTGACGAAGTCGCCGAAGGCGGTGACGAAGGCCAGCGTGGCGCCGGCGATGATGGCCGGCTTGAGCAGCGGCAGCGTGATGCGGCGGAGGGTGCGAAACCGGCTGGCGCCGAGCGACGACGAGGCCTCATCGAGCGAGGGGTCGAGGCCCCGAAAGCCGGCAAGAATGGAGCGGCTGGTAATGGGAAGATTCCGGATGAGGTAAGCGAGCGGCAGGAGCCAGAGCGTTCCCACCAGCACGAAACGCAGTGCCAGCGGCTCGCGCACGCTGAAGGCGGCGGCCAGCGCGATGGCGAATACCGTGCCCGGCACCGCCCACGGCATGGTGAGCACCGCCTCGATCCAGCGCCGCGCCGGCACTCGGCGCCGCACGGCGAGGATCCCGGCGAGCACCGACAGGGCAAGCGCACCCACCGTGGCGAGACTTGCCATCCAGAGACTGTTCACCAGCGGACGAGCCCGGACGGGATCGTGCAGCAGCGTGAGGTAATTGGCGACGGTGTAAACCGGCGGCAGTGGCTCCGTGGTCCAGGTGCCCACCGGCACGAACGACACCAGCAGCAGCGTCAGGTGGGGGAGCAGCAGGCAGGCGGCAAGCACCCAGCCGCCCACGGCGATCACCGCACGCCAGACCGGGCTTTGCACCGGGACGGGCCGCGGGCTCACGCCCTTGGAGCCGCCGGTCATGTCGGTGGCATCGCTCCGCTGCAGGAGCCAGAGCCCGATCAGCGCCAGGATGGTGAGCGCGATCGTTTCCACCATGGCGAGCCCGTCCTCGCCGTTGAGGCGGGTGGAGACGATCTGGGTCGTCATCACCCGGAAGCCGCCGCCAAAGATGTACGGCGCGCTGAAGGAGGCGAGCGCGGTCATGAAGGTGAGCAGGGCGGCGCCTACCAGCTGGGGACGGAGCAGAGGCAGCACCACGCGCCTGAGCGTGCGCCCCCGTCCCGCACCGAGACTGGCCGACGCCTCCCACACCGCGGCGTCAATCCCCGCGAGGCCGGAGCGGACGAACAGGTAGAAGTACACATACATCGAGTACGCATGCACCAGCAGGATGGCGCCAGCCCCTTCCAGCCGCCACGGCGTTTCCTCCAGCGAAAAGACCCGCCGCACCAGGTGGGCGATAAACCCCGATTCGCCGAAGAGGAAGATGAACGACACCACGCCCACCAGCGGCGGCAGCACGGCGGGGAGCGCCACCATGGCGCCCAGCCAGCGGCGGCCGGGGAAATCGTAGCGCTCGAAGAAAAAGGCGAGCGGGATGCCGATCACCGCCGCGAGCACCACGCTCGCCACCGCGATCCAGAGACTGTTGAAGAGGGCGGAGAGTTCGGTGGGGCGAGCCAGGAATTCGTGCACGTGCTGCAGGGTCCAGCTGTCCTGCTCGCGGAGCCCGCGCCGAAGGGTGAGCAGCAGCGGGTAGACCACCAGCCAGGTGAGCACGGCCGCGAGCAGCAGCCCCTGCCACGCATTGCGCGGCCGCTTCACTCCTCGGCCTCGCCCGGAAAGAGATGGAGGCCACCGTCGCCGCGACGGGTGGGGAGGATGCCCACCGGCTGGCCGGGCTCAGCAGCGTGGAGCGGGCCCGCAACCTCGATGCTGCGGCCGTCACCGAGGGACACCAGGTATGCGGCACCAGCACCGGTAAAGCGGCGGCGTGCGACGACGCCTGAGAGCACGGAGCTGTCTGGCTTGCCGAGGTAGACCGCTTCGGGCCGCAGGAAAAGCCAGGCCGGCCCCGCATCGGGCACGGGATGATTGCCGGGTATCTCCCAGGTACAGCCATAGAGCTGGATGCTGAAGACGTTTGCGGACCGGCCGGTCACGGTCACGGGCAGCACACTCGAGCGCCCGATGAACCGCGCCACGAAGGGTGATGCCGGCTGGCCATAGAGCTCCTGCGGCGTGCCCACCTGCGCCAGCCGCCCGCGATGCAGCAGCGCCACCTGGTCGCCCAGGTCAAAGGCCTCATCCTGTTCATGGGTGACAAATACCGCCGTGATCTGCAGCCGCTTGATGAGATCGCGCAGCTCGGCGCGGGTGCGTTCCCGCAATGATGGATCGAGGTTCGACAGCGGTTCATCGAGCAGCAGCACCCGAGGCTCGGGCGCGAGCGCGCGCGCCAGCGCCACCCGCTGCTGCTGGCCACCAGACAGCTGGTTGATGCCACGCCGCTCGTAGCCGGCGAGATCCACCAGCG
>DASSTP010000104.1:0-11572 GCA_035707845.1 Gemmatimonadales bacterium
GACATGCAGACGTACCTGCCGGGCGACATCCTGACCAAGGTGGACCGCACCAGCATGGCGGTCTCCCTGGAGGCCCGGGTGCCGCTGCTCGACCACCCACTGGTCGAGTTTGCCACCTCGCTTCCCGGAGCGCTCAAGCTGCGCGACGGGACCGGGAAGTGGATCTTCCGGAAGGCCATTCAGGGTCTCGTGCCAGAGGTCGTCCTCCGGAAGCCGAAGCAGGGGTTCGCCGTCCCGCTGGAGCGCTGGTTCCGTAGCGAGCTCCGCGGCAGGGTCGAAGCGCTGGCGAGCGGCGGGCCAGCCCTGGAGTACGTGGATGCACGGGCAGTGGGTCGGCTGGTCGGGGAGCACCTCCGCGGCCGGCGGGACCACAGCCACCAGCTGTGGCGGGTGCTGGCGCTGGATCTCTGGCTGAGACGCGCACGCTCGATCGGCTTCGCCGAGGCGAGCGGGCGGTTGGTTGGGGTTGAGAGCTGAGAGCTATGAGCCTGCGCTATGCGCTGTGCGCTGTGCGCTATGCGCTATGCGCTCCGCGAAGGCACCGCTCTCTGCTCCAGGCTCTCAGCTCTCAGCTCTCCTGTCAAACTGTCTAACGGCTTCGCAACCCCTGATGTCAAAAAAATAGCCAGCCGAAGCGATCGCTCTGCTTTTCTGCGGCGATTTTCTCGTGATTTGCCAGCTTTTCGGCCGTGCATCTCCTTGCATGGCATTCTAACTCATTAAGTAACAAGAACTTGTAAGCGCCTTGCAGATGGCAAGCGCATTGCCCCCTGCTTCGGCGCTGCTCAGAGCAAACCGGTGGAAACGCCGGGACGCAGAGCTTCGGGGCTACGGCGTTCACCGCCAAGCCAGCCGGGCCGCCAGCGATACGCACCCCCGATACAGGTGCGCCCGTTGGCGGCCTGTTGCGTACCCGACACTCTGTGGAGCTCGACCATGCCGTTCAAGCACAAGCTGTCCCGTCGTCTGGCCCTCATCCGGGGCCTCTCGTTTGCCGGGCTGGTAGCCTTGGTGGCTGGCTGCATGGATGGCGGCCCCCTGGGTTCGGACCTGGACTCGCCCGGCACCGCCCCGCAGGTGGTCGGCATCCTGGCCAGCTCCGACAATCCCACCGTCGCCCCAGACCAGCCCACGCCGGTCCGGGCCGTAGCGGTCACCTCGGATGGCGACCGGTTGCCGGTCGACGCCGACTGGGTGGCGCTTGACGGTGGCGAGCTGCGCGACACGGTCGTCAATTCCAAGCACATGACCTACTTTTCGGCCAAGGAGCCGGGCGACTACCGGCTGGTGAGCTTCGACCGCGGGAAGAAGTTCCGCGACACCACGAAGGTGACCGTACCCAAGGCCAATAGCGTGAGCATCGCCAAGATCTATATCCTGCCGGCCGTGGTCTCATTGACCGTGGGCCAGGGGCAGCAGTTCTTCGTGTACGGCCGGACCTCGGCGGGCGATAGCGTGCCGGTGGTGGCCGATCTCCAGCAGGCTGCCGGCGGCACCGCCAGCGGCCTCTACTATGTGGCGGGCGACACGGCCGGCAGCTACACGGTGGTGGCCAAGCAGCATGGTGGCTCACTGAGCGCGTCGGCGTCGGTGTCCATCTCGGCGCCCGCGAGCGCGCCGGTGACCAGCCCCACCCCCGAGCCAACCCAGCCCAGCGATCCTGCCCCCAGCGCGCCGGTCGACACCTCGATCAGCGTGGCGCCGCTTCAGCCGGTGGCCAACAGCGGCTCGATCGAACTCCCAAGGGCGACGGTGGACACGCGGTATGTCCCGCCGACGGGCAACACGATCGTGGTGCCGGCTGGCGGCAACCTCCAGGCGGCGCTCAACGCCGCGGAGCGGGGTGACGTCATCCAGCTCGCCGCCGGAGCCACCTTTACTGGCAACTTCGTGCTTCCCGCCAAGGCGGGCAGCGGCTGGATTACCATCACGACGGCGACGACGCTGCCGCCCGCCGGCACCCGGGTGACCCCGCAGTCGGCGTCCAACTTTGCCCGGCTCCAGAGCCCCAACGCGATGCCGACCATCAAGACGGCCGCGAGCGGTGACGCGAGCTTCTACCGGCTCATGGGCGTTGAAGTGGCCTCGACGGCCGACATGACCTACTCGCTGGTGCAGCTGTTCAATGAGTCGGCTGCCGCCGTCAGCGACATCCCGCAGGGCATCATCCTGGACCGGGTATATGTGCACGGCAACTCGACCCAGACGCTGCAGCGCTGCGTGGTGCTCAACTCCCGCAACAGCGCGGTGGTGGACAGCTGGCTCTCGGACTGCCACGGCAAGGGGATGGACACCCAGGCCATCATCACCTGGGCCAGCCCGGGCCCGCTCGCGATCGTGAACAACTACCTCGAGGGCGCGGGCGAGAACATCATGTTCGGCGGCGCCGACCCGAACGTCACCAACGTCGTCCCGAGCGACATCACCATCCGGCGCAACTACGTCTACAAGCCGCTCAGCTGGAAGGGTGTCTGGACCGTCAAGAACCTCTTTGAGGTCAAGAATGCCCAGCGGCTGCTGGTCGAGGACAACGTGTTCGAGAACAACTGGGCCGACGGGCAGACCGGGTTTGCCTTCGTGCTCAAGTCGGCCAACCAGGGCGGGCGCTGTGACTGGTGCGTGGCCCAGGACCTGACGATCCGGTCGAACCTGATCAAGAACTCCCCCGGCGGCTTCAACATCATGGACCGCCAGACGCTGAACGGTGGCACGGCCATCCCGGCCAACGACTTCCTGATCACGCAGAACGTGCTGGAGGACGTGGCGCTGTCGAGCCAGACCGGGACCCGGATCCTGTTCCAGCTGCTGGGCCGGGTGCAGAACATCAACGTGGTGCACAACACCGGCTTCAGCCAGGACAAGATCGTCCTGTTCGACGGCTCGCCGACGTCAGCGCTGGTGATCCGCGACAACCTCTTCTCGCGCGGCACCTACGGGGTGTTCGGCAGCAACAAGGGTGAAGGCACCAGCGCCCTGAGCTACTACGCGCCGGACGGGGTGTTCCAGGGCAACATCGTCGTGGCTGCACCTGCCACCAAGTACCCCTCGTCCAACTACTACCCGACCAGTTCGCTCACGGTCGGCATGACGGACTACGCGGGCGGCGATTATACGCTCACCAGCACCAGCCCGTACTTCTCGGGCAGCACCGACGGAGTCCCGCCGGGCGCAGATGTCGAGGCACTGAACGCGGCGTTGAGTGGCGTGCGGTAGTCCAATCCGGAGTGCAGCACGAAACGCCCGGGCAGAAATCCTGCCCGGGCGTTTCGCATTGAATGACTTTCTGCCTCAAAAATGTGATCTGCGTCACCGCCAGAATGTGCAGTCATCAAGAAATTGAGCAGGCTTCGGTCCCCCCCCCTTATCGCGGCCAGGGAAGCAAGCTCCACCGATTTCCCATCTGAATTTGGCGTTGGTTCGGCCTCATACGAGGCAACGGCCAGTGCACTCCCCCATGTAACGCCCTGCCGGCGTGAGCCGGACAGGCACGCACTCGAGGTACCAGCTCGATGGACTTTCCACGCTACCCGTGGAGCTCACCGGCCGCACTCTCGCGGTACGTCCTTCCTACCCTTGTCGGTGCATTTGCCCTGACAGCCTGTTCCGATTCCACCGCCGGTCCCGCCAGCCCGGACGTTCCAGCTCCCAGAGTCGCTGAGGTTGCCTCGGCGCAGCGTAAGCTGCACGTCCGGGCGGACAACCCGACGGTGTTGGCAGGCGATTCCACGCCGCTGCGGGCCAATGCTGCCGCCCAGGGAAACCGGCGCGCCGCCGACGTAACCTGGCGAACATTGGACGGGGGGAACCTGGTCCAGGGGGTGGTGGACTCGGAAACGGTGACCATGTTCACCGCGCCCGAGGCCGGATCGTACCGCCTGGTCGGGGCAAGTCCGTCGCTTGGGGCGACCGACACCATGGTTGTCACCATGGCAAGCGCGTCGGTCACCTCGACCATTACGTCGCTGGTGATGAGGCCGGAGCGCGCCACGATCCTGCCCAATGACACGCTGCGTTTCGTGGTGTGGGGCAAGACATCGACGGGTGACAGCGTGCCGGCACCGGTCAAGCTGTATCCCGACCGGGGCTATGTCCGCGGCCTGGACTACTACTGCCCCATCGAGGGCACCTTCCGGGTCCGGGCCGAGCTCAACGGCGTTGAGACGGAGTCCTATGTCACCGTCTCGAAGTCTGCGGGCACCAGCTCCGGCAGCGCCACCAGCGGCAGCATCGTCCGGCTGGTCATGTCGCCAACGCGCGACACGATCCCGCCCGGGGACACGCTGACCTTCCAGGTCCATGGCGTCACGTCCACCGGTTCCTCCGTGCCCGTCAGCGCCACGCTGGTCGCGGATCGCGGCTACGTCCGCGATCTCGACTGGATCATGCCGGTGGAAGGCACCGTGCGGATCCGGGCGGTCCAGTCCGGCGGCACGCTGGCCGACACGGCATGGATCACGGTCAAGAGCGGGGCGGCGCCGTCCACCGATGACGGGGCCTCCGGCGGCAGTGGCTCGACCGATGACGGCAGCGTCGAGGCACCCAGCGATCCGTCGAACATTTCCACCCCGGCCCCGTCGGGCGAGGTGGCGGAAATGCCGCGCACCTACCTTGACACCCGGTATGTGGCGCCGACGGGCAGGACCATCAACGTGGCGGCTGGCGGCGATCTCCAGGCGGCCATCAACAATGCCGCGAGGGGTGACGTCATCCAGCTTGCCGCGGGCGCACGCTTCGTGGGCAATTTCTACCTGCCGGCCAAGGCGGGCAGCGGCTGGATCACCATCCGCACGGCGACGACGCTTCCCGCCGAAGGAACGCGGGTCACGCCGTCCACCGCGGCGAGCTTTGCCAAGCTGGTGACACCCAACTCGATGCCGGCGCTCTACACCCGCACCAGCGCCAGCGCGAGCTACTACCGGATCATGGGCATCGAGCTCTCCAGCTCGGCCTCGATGACCTACGCCGTGGTGAACCTGGGCGACTACAGTCACAGCGCGGGCAGTGTCTCGGATTATCCCCAGTACATCGTGCTCGACCGGACGTATATCCACGGCACCTCGAGCATGAACCTGCAGCGCTGCGTGGCGCTCAACAGCCGTTCCAGCGCCGTCATCGACAGCTGGATTTCGGACTGCCACTACCGCCTTCTCGACTCGCAGGCCATCGGCGCCTGGGACGGTCCCGGCCCGTACAAGATCGTCAACAACCACCTCGAAGGGGCCAGCGAAAACGTGATGTTCGGCGGAGGCGACCCGCGCTTCAGCGGTGTCGTGCCCAGTGACATCGAGATTCGCCACAACCACTTCTACAAGCCGCTCAGCTGGAAGGGCGTGGGCTGGGCCATCAAGAACCTCTTCGAGCTCAAGAATGCCCGGCGGGTGCTGGTGGAAGGAAACATCTTCGAAAACAACTGGGCGGAAGCGCAGACCGGTTTCGCCGTGGTGATGAAGACGGTGAACCAGGGCGGCGGCTGCAGCTGGTGCATCACGGCCGACGTGACCTGGCGCTACAACCGTATCATCAACTCGCCCGGCGGCTTCAACCTGATGGGCATCCAGAACCCGAACGGCGGCGGCGGGACGCCGGCGCGCCGTATCGTGGTGGAGCACACCACCTTCGAGAAGGTGGGCCTGCTCAGCCAGTCCGGCACCCAGCGCATCTTCCAGATCCTGGGCGGCGTGACCTACCTCACGATCGCGCACAATACGGCGATGGGCGAAAGCCACATCATCCTGTTCGACGGGCTCCCCACCTCGCCACCGAACTTCATCATCAGGGACAATCTCTTCAACCGGGGCAAGTGGGGCGTCTTCGGGAGTGGCGTCGGGGAGGGAAGCGTGGCGCTGTCTCGCTTCTCCCCGGGCGGCGTCTTTGCGGACAACGCCATCATCACGGCGCCCGCGAGCCTCTATCCGACGGGCACCTACGTGCCGAGCTCCACGTCGGTGGCCGGTCTGCTGTCGTTCAGTTCGGGCAGCTTCCTGCTGAGCTCGGGCAGCACCCTCTTCCAGGCCGCCAGTGATGGCACCATGGTGGGGGCCGACGTGGCCAAGCTCACGAGCATGACCTCAGGCGTTCGCTAAGATAGGAAGTCAGGATGGCGCAGGGGCTGGCGGTGCACACCGCCAGCCCCTGTTGCTTTCAGCTGGGGACGCGACGCAGAACGAACTGGTTGCAACCGACGGAGCCGCCAGCGGTGGCCAGCCGTACCAGGGAAAAGCCGCGCTCGCGATAGAAGTCGAAAATCACCTCCGGCCTGGCGTACTCGAACGGGTATCCGCCCAGCCAGTCGAACCAGTCGTGCGTCACGGACATGCCCCGGTCGGTGCCGTAGTCCCGGTAGCGGGCGACGGGATTGCGGCCCCAGACGAGGTCGGCCGCGAGCCCGCGCAGCACCCAGTAAGGAATGATGGTGCCGCTCACCAGCGCCTTGCCCACCGGCCCCGAGCAGTAGAGTCGCTTGATCTTCTTCCAGCGGCCTGACCAGCTGCCCTGGTCGTTGTAGATGGCGATGAACAGCGTCCCACCCGGCTTCACCAGCTGCGTCACCAGGTCGAGGGCTCGCCACATGTCGCCGGTGTGGTGCAGCACGCCCCACGAATAGACGATGTCGAAGGAGCCGAGCCGGGAGAGATAGTCCGCGTCGAGGGCCGAGCCGCGCTCGACCGTCCATGCCGGGTCGTCGGGGAAGTAACGGCGCCGAAGCTCCTCGGTGCAGGCCACCGACTGGGGATCGTAGTCGAACGAGTGGACCCTCGCGCCGAGCCGCCGCGCCACCAGGCTCGACAGCCCGCTGCCGGAACCGACATCGAGAAAGCTGCGCCCGGTGAGGTCGGTGGTGCCGAGCATGCCGGCCAGGCCTTCCTGGGCCTGGCGGATGCGATCTTCATTGAGCACCTGGAGGAAGCGCTTCCAGTTGGCGCCGAACTCGAAGCGCTCACCGCGTCTGACTTCCGCGGCGTGGTCGGCCGAAGCAACCTCGACCGGGCCACTCACCAGCAGATGCCCTGGTATGAGGGGCCGTCCGAGGTGCGCGGGCCGAAGGCCCGGACCAGGTCCACTACCGGCTGGTCCTCGCGCAGGTGGCCCTGGATCTCGCGAAACTCGCCGGCGCTGTTGCCGATGATGACGGCATCGCTCGCGTCCAGCACCTCGCGAATGCTGCCGCGCATCAGCTCCCAGATGTGGGGAATCTCGCGCTCGATGTACTCGCGGTTGGCGCCCATGAGGCGGGAGCTGGTCACGTACGGATCATAGATGGCGAGCTGGGTGCCCTTCCCCATCAGCCGCTCGATGAGCGACACCATGGGCGACTCCCGGAGGTCGTCGGTGCCGGCCTTGAAGCTGAGCCCCAGCACACCGACCCGCTTCTTGCCGGTGGCCATCACCATGTTGAACGCCTTCTCGATCTGCAGCCGGTTGCTCTCCAGCGTGGCCTCGAGCACCGGGACCGGGACGTCGTGGGCGCGTGCGTTGTAGACCGTTGCCCGAAGATCCTTGGGCAGGCAGGAGCCGCCGAAGGCGTAGCCGGGCCGCAGGTAGTACGGAGAGATGTTGAGCTTCCGGTCCTCGCAGAAGATCCGCATCACCTCATGACTGTCCACGCCGGTGGCCTTGCAGATATTCCCGATTTCGTTGGCAAATGCCACCTTGAGCCCGTGGAAGCAGTTGCAGGAGTACTTGACCATTTCTGCCGTGCGCACGGGGATGATGTGCACCGGCGCCTCGATCCCGTGGTAGAGCGCGGCCACCACCCTGCCAGTCTCCGGATCGTCGGCGCCCACCAGCGTGAAGGGCGGATCGTAGAAATCGCGGATGGAGGTCCCTTCCCGCAGGAACTCCGGATTGCCGCACACGCCAAAATCGGTGCCGGTCTTCTTGCCGCTGGTCCGCTCCAGTGCCGGCACCACCACGTCGTGAATGGTACCCGGCAGGACGGTGCTGCGGATGACGACCACGTGGCGTGCCTGCTTGTTCCTCAGGGCCGCACCGATCTGCTCCGATACCCGCTCGACGTAGCTCAGGTCCAGGCTGCCATTCGCCCGGCTCGGCGTGCCCACGCAGACGAGCGAGACGGCGGTTTCCCTGACCGCTTCGTCCACGCTGGTGGTGGCCCGCAGCCGCCCGGACTGGGCCATCTCGGCCACCAGCTCGCCGATCCCTGCCTCGACGATGGTGGCCTTGCCGGCGTTGATCATGTCCACCTTGGCCGGGTTCACGTCCACGCCGGTTACGCTATGGCCTTCCTTGGCGAAACACGCCGCCGACACGCAGCCGACGTAGCCCAGGCCGAATACACTGATCGAGGTCGTCATCTTGCTCCCTTGGAAGTCACAGGCGTCAGGCGTCGCCGAAGGCGATGCGCCGGACGCGCAGATATGCGGGTCCTGCCGCTCGTTTCAACAGCTTCTTGCCGGTCCAGACAGCGGCCGCCACGCGGCGGGCATTCCCGCGGCCAGTGGCAAATGCCAGCGCTTGTGCCGCCGACGATCCACGCCGAAGGGTGAATCGCCCAACGACCGCGCAGCCATCGGTGACGCTGACACGCGCACTTGGCTCGGAGGTGAACAGCCAGCAGAAGCCGGCTTCAGCGGCCGTTGCTTCCACCTCGGCCGAATGGTATCCGCCCGGCACCGAGGCCAGGCGCACGTCGGCCTCAAGTATTTCTTCCAGCACAGTCCGGCTCTCGCGCCACTCGCGCTGCATCGCCTCGCGCGCCAGCGCGCTGAAGCGCGGCGGGTGGGTCACCGAGTGACTGCCAATGGCGTGGCCGCGCTGGGCCAGCTCGCGCAACTGGTGCCGGTCCAGGAAACCGGGCTTGCCGATCATCCCCGTGGTCATGAAAAAGATGCCGCGCATGCCATGGGATTCAAGGAGCGGCGCCGCCACGCGCAGCGCATCCACGCCACCGTCATCAAAGGTGACCAGGACGGCATCCTGGGCCGGCACGCCGTGACCATCGGTGGACAGCACCACCGGCCGGGCACTCGCAAGCTGTGCCAGGTGTTCCGCGAAGCGACTGCGATCCATCTTGTAGCTCGCGGCCGACGGTCCCGGAAACCCCGAGGCATCCGGAGATCCGCTCACGATATCGTGATACTCGAGCGCGCCCAGGCGCGTGGGCAGGTCAGCCATGTGCGCGCTGGGCCAGTGCCTTCGGGGCGGGCCGCCGCCACCACGCAGTCAGCCGAGGCTGGCCCCAGACGCCGGACTCGCGCCCGGTCACATCGAGCGGCTTGGCACTGCCGGCGACCACCTCGTGCAACCGTCGCATGATGGGCGCCAGGTTCTCCAGCACCACCTGCTGCTGCAGTGCGATCGGCGACGTGCTCCACCGTTCAGCCGGCAGCGTGAAGTAGCCATACGCCGGCCCCGTGTCCACGCCGTCATCGATCCGGAGGACTGTCATTCCTACCCGGTCCCGGTCTCCCCGCGCCAGCGCCCAAAAACAGCCATGCGCATTCCGGTATTCGGGGCAGATGCCCGGATGGAACACGAAGGTGCCATGCCGCGGCAGGGCAAAGACTGCCGGCTTCAGGATGTGCTTGACCAGCGCGATCATGAGGTCTGCATCGGCCTGCTGCACAAAGGCCTGGACCGGCTGGCCATTGGGCGAGCCGGTGCGCAGCACGGGGACCGCCGGTGGCCGAGCGCCCGCCGGCATCAGGTCGGCGAGCAGGCGCGCCCGCGTGCGCGCGGCCTCGCTGCCGTACCGCAACCGGTGATAGAGACGCCAGGCCAGCACGTCAGCAAGCCCCAGCGTTCCGGAGCGGCGCCACTCACGCCGGATCCGCCGGCGCCGGGTGCGCCCGCTGTCCACGATCCGAACGATGCCCGCGAGCTGTTCATGTCGATTGAGCCAGCTTGCCACACCGTCGGCATAGAGCTGGTCTTCGTCATGCGCCATCAGCACCACCCGCAGCGGCCTGTCGGTCACGCCTGCGCTTCCTGGGCAGCGGCACCCACAAGCGCGTCGGCCTCGGTGCAGAGCCGCGCGAACTCGCCGGCGACGCGATCCCAGCCGAAGCTCGCGCGCACGTATGCACCGCCCTCATGGGCCATTGCCCAGGCCTCGGCGGGCGACCGGAGCAATCGGACACAGGCGTCGGCGAACGCCGCCGCATCGTCGGCGCGAACGATGTGGCGCCCCTCCGCGAGCGGAAGCCCTTCGGCGCCGATCGTGGTGGAGACCACCGGCCGGTCCATGGACATCGCTTCGTAGATCTTGAGCCGGGTGCCTCCGCCGACTCGAAGCGGGACGACGACGAGCGATGCGGCCTCGAGGTAAGGCCGCACGTCGGGAACGGTGCCGGTCACGCTGACGCCGCCCGCGCCATCCTCGAGCCGCCGCACCGCGGGACCGGGGTTCCGCCCCACGATCGTCAGCGTGGCGCCGGCCACCTGTGCGCGGATGCGCGGCAGCACCTCGCCGGCAAACCACTGGATGCCGTCCTCATTGGGCATCCAATCCATGGCCCCGACAAAGACGATCCGGCCGGGCTCCGCCAGTGCAGCGTCAGCCGGCGCGAAGGCCGTCGTGTCCACTCCGGTGGGGATGGCACGTACCCGCGGCAGGTCGTAGTGATCGCGCAAGGCGTCGGCGTCCTCCTGGGACACCGCCACCACCACATCGAAGCGGCGGCACTGCTCCCGCTCGAAGCGCTCCATGCGCCGGGACTGCTCCGCGAAATAGGCGCGCCCCAACCGGCTCGCCTGCACCTCGACATGCCGGCGCCAGATGCTGGCCTCGACATTGTGCTGGAAGAGCACCGTGCTGCAGCGAAGCTGATCGGGCACGTTCTGCGCCGGCATCAGGAAGTCGCAGACCAGCAGGTCAACATCGCCACGGCTCACGCGTTCCTCGATGACCGACCGCATGGCCGGCGAATGGTACTTGCCGATGGCGTATGGGAGGGGCGACAGGAGGTTGCGGGCCAGGTCCATCCAGAACGCGGCGGTGCGCCGCTCCGGCTCGCGGTAGGGGATGCGCACCAGCTCGTGGCAATACTCCGACGCGAGCGCCGCCGCTTCGTCCGGGGCACGGCCGTTGTCCAGCGCCACGTAGGTCACATGATGATGCTGCTTGAGCGCACGGAGCATGTGGTACGTGCGGATCTTGCCGCCGCGATCGATCGGATGAAGCAGGTCGGTCTTGAGCCAGAGAATCCGCATGCTACGCCGCTCCGGCCATGGCCAGCCGGCTGCCGGAGAGCGATTCCACCGCCTCCCCATCCAGGTAGAGGCGCTGCCAGATCTCCACATTGATCAATGCCCAGAGCCGCTCGTCGTGATTGGCTTCTCCCGCGACGTGTTCCGCCACGAGCTGCCGCACGGCCTCCGGCCGGAACAGTCCCCGCTGTAGCGCCCGCTCCGACAGCACGTACTGATCGAGCAGCGGGCGGAAGGCCCCCCTCAGCCAGGCACCCACCGGCACGGGAAAGCCCATCTTGCTGCGCGAGAGAATTTCGCCCGGCAGCCTGTCCTTCATGGCCTGGCGCAGGATCCACTTGGTGGTGCGACCCCGGAGCTTGAGCCGCTCAGGCAGCCGCGCCGTGAACTCGACCAGCGGGTG
>DASSTP010000105.1:0-6254 GCA_035707845.1 Gemmatimonadales bacterium
CTCGCCTTACGAATACCCTCCCACCACCTTGATCACTTCGCCCGTGATGCAGCTGGAGCAGGAGGGCGCGGCGAGGAAGACATAGGCCGGGGCCAGTTCCTCCGGCTGCGCCGGGCGACCCATCGCCACTGACTTCCCGAATTCCGCCACCTTCTCCGCCGGCGCATCGGACGGATTGAGCGGGGTCCACACCGGGCCCGGCGCCACCGCGTTGACCCGGATACCCTGCTTCAGCAGCATCTCCGACAGCGAACGCGTGAAGGTGTGAATGGCTCCCTTCGTGGCCGAATAATCCAGGAGGCCCGGGCTTCCATCAAACGCGGTGACCGAGCCGGTGTTGATGATGACGCCGCCATCGCCCAGGTGCGGCACCGCGGCCTTGGCCATGTGGAAATAGCCGTAGATGTTGGTCCGGAAGGTGTGATCCCACTGCTCCTCCGTCAGGTCCTCGAACGACGTCACATGCTGCTGGAAGGCGGCGTTATTGACCAGGATATCCACCTGGCCAAACCGGTCGAGCGTCTGCTTCACGGCCGACCGGCAAAACGCCGCGTCGGCCACGTCACCGGGAATCAGCAGCGCCGCCTGTCCCTCGTGCTCCACGGCCGTCTTCGTCTCCGCGGCATCGCCATGCTCGGTCAGGTAGACGATGGCGACGTCGGCGCCCTCGCGGGCGAAGAGGACTGCCACGGCCCGGCCGATGCCGGAGTCACCACCGGTGATGATTGCCACCTTCCCCTCCAGCTTCGCCGAGCCGCGGTAGTCGGGCGCGGAGTATCGGGGCCGGGGCTTGAGCTGCGCTTCATGACCGGGCTTGTCCTGATGCTGGCGAGGTTGCGGTGGCTCGGGCTGCGTGCGTGGTGCGGTCTGGGCCGCGCCCTTCGATGCTTTCGATGCAGCCGCTCTCTTCGACTCCTTG
Source organism: Gemmatimonadales bacterium (assembly GCA_035707845.1). Lineage (GTDB taxonomy): Bacteria > Gemmatimonadota > Gemmatimonadetes > Gemmatimonadales > GWC2-71-9 > CAMLHP01. The sequence continues at coordinate 920 of DASSTP010000105.1, forward strand.
CCACGCACTTTATCCTGGATGGCGCGCCCCTTCCTGGCTGCACGCTGGGCTTTCTTGACTGCCATGAGTCCTCCGACTGAAAAAGTCCGCCTCGTCTGGTGCCTGCGACATGATGCACCCGCGGCGGCTCGACGGTAGTGATGGCGGACACGCCGACGCCGCGCGCTTGCGCGATCGCCGGAACGATGCGAGGCTGAGGGATGCTTGCATCGCGGCGGGGCCCGGTCGCTGCCCGCCCTGGAGGCCACCATGAGCAGCGTCGTACCGCAGTCCGTCCGTCCTGAGGCCCCGCCCACCACTCCGAGCGAGACTCCAGCATCACCTCACGCCGCCGGCGACCTGGTTTCCCGGAACCGGCAGGTCCTGGCTCACCTGTTCGGGCCGGTCGAGGGACGCACCTTTGCCGTTCGTTTCTGGGACAGCGGCGTGGGTGACACGCCCAGTCGGCGCCCGACCGAATTCATACTTGTCCTGGCACGACCCGCCTCGCTGCGCGCCATGCTGGTACCACCGTCCCAGCTTCGCCTCGGCGAGGCATATGTAACTGGCGAGTTCGAGGTCGAGGGAAATCTCGAGGCCGCTACCCGGCTCGGCGAACAACTGCGCGACCGGTTCGGCTCGCCCCGTTTCGCCGCCCGCGCCATGCGCCTGCTGCTGCGGCTGCCGCACCCCGGGCGACGGTCACGCATGCGGGGTCGCGCAGACGGCCGCAGCGGCCAGCGCCACAGCTTGACGCGGGACGCCCATGCCATCCAGTCACACTATGACGTGGGCAACGATTTCTACGCCCTGTGGCTGGATCCCGCGATGGTCTATTCCTGCGCCTACTTCCCCAGCGGCACTGAAACGCTGGCCGAAGCCCAGCGGGCCAAGCTCGACCACATCTGCCGCAAGCTCCGGCTGCAGCGGGGCGACCGGCTGCTGGACATCGGCTGCGGCTGGGGCGGACTCATCATGCATGCCGCCCGCCAATACGGGGTGCATGCCTTTGGCATCACGCTGAGTCCTTCCCAGGCAGCGTGGGCGCGGGAGCACATCCACGCGGCAGGCCTGGACGGCCGCTGCGCCGTCGAGCTGCGGGATTATCGCGCCCTGGATGGACTGGAGCCGTTTGACAAGGTGGTCAGCGTCGGCATGTGCGAACACGTGGGCCACGCACGCCTGCCCGGCTACTTCGCCGCGGCGTGGAACGCGCTGCGCCCGGGCGGGCTGTTCCTCAATCACTGCATCGTGAGCGGACAGGACCCGATGGGCGGGCGGCGGCGGAGCCTGCGGAAATTGTTGTGGCGGGAAGGGCGCTTCACCGACCGGCACGTCTTCCCCGACGGGCAGCTGCCGGTCTTGGGGCCGATGCTCGAGGTTGCGGAAGCGCAGGGATTCGAGACCCGGGACGTGGAATCACTGCGGGAGCACTACGCCCTGACACTGCGCCACTGGGTCCGCCGCCTCGAGGCGGCGCGCGAGGAAGCGATCGGCCTCACCAGTCCCGGGACGTACCGCACCTGGCGGATCTACATGGCCAATTCTGCGCGGCAGTTCGCAGCGGGCCGTATGGGACTGGCGCAGGCGCTCCTGGCCCGGTGCGATGCGCGGGGCCTGGCAGGCGTGCCGGCGACCCGCGCCGATCTCTACGTGGGCGCCTGATCCCGCTCGCGTTGCAGGAGAGGACGGCTGAACGGCGCAGGATGAAGCCGCTCGACACATCCAAGATGCGCGATTCGTGCAAGAACTGGCCGATCAATGGCTCTAGCTTCCAGGTGCACGTGACCATGGAGCATGTCATGTTTCGCCTTCAACCACGGAAGCTCGTCATCGCAGCCAGCGTCGCTGCAATCCTCGCCGCGAGCGCTGCCAACTGTTCCAATTATTCGAACCCGACGGCGCCAAGGACGCCGGCAGATTCTTCTTCCGACTCGACTACACCGCCGCCGGGAACGTACGAGCGGGCGGCCAAGGACTAGGAATCAGGGGCCAGGGGCCAGGGGCCAGGGGCCAGGGACTACGGACTGGCGTCAGTCCTCCCGGCCTGGCCCCTGACCTCTAACCCCTGACCGCTACCCCCTTCTCCAGCGTCTGCTTCACCGGGCAACGGTCGGCAATTTCGAGCAGCCGCTCGCGCTGGGCATCGCTGAGCACGCCGAGCATCTCGAGCTGTCGCTCCACCGTGGTGATGCCGACCTCCTGCTCCTCGCACTTCACGCAGTCAGCCTCGTGCGACCGGGACGTGCGCAGCCTCACCTCAACCCCTTCGAGGGGCCATCCCTTCCGGTCCGCGTAGATCCTCAGCGTCATCACCATGCAACTGCCCAGCGCACCGAGCAGCAACTCATAGGGCGTGGGGCCCCGGTCGGTGCCACCCAGCGCTGCAGGTTCGTCGGCCACGAGGCCATGGGACCGCGCTTCGATCTCGGTTCTGAATCCATCGAGCCCGATGCGAGCCGTGACCCAGCGTCCGCCGTCTTCGTCACGTGCCGCGCTGCCCGCCCCTGCCATGGAGCCGCTCACGCCGCGATCCATGCGGCGGCGGCCTCGACCGCGCTCCGCGCGATGGTGTGCCCGCCCTGCTCCCAGTGCAGCGTGACTCGTGCCCCTGCTTTTTCGAGCGCATCGCTGAGCCGTGTCACCTGCTCGGCCGGCACGATCGGATCATTCCGGCCCGCGGCGATAAACACCGCCGTTCCCTCGAGCACCGGCAGCCGCTCGGGCTCGAACGGCATCATGGGGCTGAAGAGAATGGCGCGGCGCAGCACGTTGGCTTCGCGCAGGAGCAGGCTGGCGGCAATGTTGGCCCCGTTGGAGAAGCCGACCGCGATGATGCGGTCACCATCCAGGTGATAGGCCCGGCTCGCCGAGGCGATGAAGTCGGCCAGCTCCGCCGTGCGGCGGCTGAGATCTTCCTGGTCGAAAACACCCTCCGCGATCCGGCGAAAGAAGCGCGCGGCTCCCCGTTCCGACACGTTGCCGCGAACACCGAGAAGGCCGGCACCCGGCAGCAGCGCCCGGCCCAGCGGCATGAGGTCGTTTTCGTCGCCACCGGTGCCGTGCAGCAGCAGGAGCGTGGTGCCACCGGCCAGGGCCGGACCCGCGGGGGGCGGCACGTACTTGTGGATGTAACCGAGCGCGTCCCCGCTGACGTCCTCGGGTCCGGTGGTCTGCTCGAACACGGAAAGGCCTCGCGAGCTTGAGGGCAGATGGATGGGCGGCAGGTTGGCTTCGATCGTGGCGCGTTCCGGCTCCAGCGCGCCAGGCAGCGTGAGATGGCTGCCGAGCTGATCGGCGGATTCATCCACGCCGAATCCCGGCCCGAGTGTCGCGAGTTCGAAGAGCACGCCGCCGGGCTCGCGGAAGTAGACGGACTGGAAGTACTTCCGGTCAAGCACGCCGGTAGGATGAAGACCGCCAGCCAGGATATCATTGCGCAGCCCGGACTGCTCGGCGTCATCCGCGACGCCGAACGCAACGTGATGCACGGTGCCCGCGCCTCCCCTGGCCTCGCCAAATCCGCCAATGCTGCGCAGGTTGACCAGCTGCCCGGGCAGCGCGTCGCCCACCCCGTAACGCCTGGTGCTGGCATCCTCGGCCAGCTCGCGAAATCCGAGCACGCCGGTCAGCACCTGCTCGGTGGCCTCGCCCTCATTGACCCAGAGCGTGACCGAATGGAGGCCACGAATGGCGTTTTCTTCCGGAATGTCAGGGATCCCGTCCCACGGAGAAACTTCGGCCGCGTCCGGATGGCCCACCAGCTCGAGCATGAGTCCGTCCGGATCGGCAAATGACAACAGCTTCTCCACGCCGCCATCCATCTGCCGCTTCGACGGGCCCTCGTAGCGGATGCCATGGCGCAACAGCCGCTCGATCCAGAATCCGAGCGACGATGGCGGGACGCTCAGCGACGTGACGGCGATCTGCCCCGAGCCGTGCCGGCCGCGGTGGGCACCAGGCCAGGGAAAGAAGGTGAGGAGGGAACCCGGCTGCCCCTGTGCGTCGCCAAAATAGAAATGGTACGTCTGTGGATCGTCGAAGTTGACGGTGCGCTTGACCAGCCGGAGGCCAAGGACGCCGAGATAGAAGTCGAGCGTGCGCTGTGGATCGCTGGCGATGGCCGAGACATGGTGCAGTCCCGAGACCGGGGTCACGCGCCGCTCCGGCTCCGCCCCGCCGCCTCCCGCAGTCCCCGCTCGAAGACCGCCGGGTCCCGCCAGTCGCCATCATAGCGCTCGCCGTTCACGAAAAACGTGGGCGTGCCGTTCACGCCGCTGCGCACCCCATCCATGAAATCATCGCGGACTTTCCCGGCAAATGCTCCCGCATCCAGGTCCTCGGCGACGGCATCCGGGTCGAGCCCGATGGCGGCCGCGTACTCCAGCAGGTCCTCGTCCTCGAGCGCATCCTGATGCTCGAAAATCTGGTCATGCATGGCCCAGAATTCTCCCTGCTCGGCCGCCGATTCCGCCGCTTCCGCGGCGTGTTCGGCGTGCGGATGGGACTCGCGCACCGGAAAGTTCCGGAACACCAGCCGCAGGTCCGGGCCCATCCGGTCCTGCAGCTGCTGGAGGATGGGGTGGGCCCGTCCGCAGTGGGGACATTCGAAGTCGCCATACTCCACCAGCGTGATGGGCGCGTCCGCCGTGCCAGCCACGTGATCGGCATCATTCACCGGCGTCACGAGGTGCGGGCTCATGCGTGCTTCGCTTCGAGCGAGTCCAGCGCCTCCAGGATACCGTCAGCTCCCGGGTTCTCACCGATGGGAGACAGGTAGCTCCAGCGGATGACCCCGTCGCCATCGATCACGAAGAGCGCGCGCTCGCAAACGCCTTCGTCGTCGCGGTAGGCACCATAACGGCGGGCCACGTCACCCTTGGGCTCGAAGTCGCTGAGCAGGGGGAAGTGGATGTTGCGTTCCTTCGCAAAGGCAGCATGGCACCACACGCCGTCCACCGAGATGCCAAGGATGCGGGCATCGCGGTCCTTGAACTCGGAGAGGAGTTCGTTGTAGAGCGACATCTGATCACCACAGACGGGACTGAAGTCCGCGGGGTAGAACGCCAGGATGACAGTCTTGCCCTTGCACTCCGCGAGTGACATCGCCTGGTCGGGCGTGCAGTTCAGGGTGAAGTCCGGCGCTTCCGTGCCGGGCTGGAGGACCTTGGAGGTGGCTGGCGCAGCAGAATCGGGCATATGATCTCCTGAACGGACCGCGTGACACACGCGTCCATTCGTCATCGTCGAGGGTCGTGGTGGTGCGCGAGACGCATCATCCCGCGCGCTCCGCCATGCATCGCATAGTTATCTGGGCGCGAGTGGGGCGCAAGGTGGACGGGAGGTCGAGAGGTGG
>DASSTP010000106.1:0-8985 GCA_035707845.1 Gemmatimonadales bacterium
CCTTGCGGGCAATGCGGAGTGGAACGATGCCCGGATCCACGAGGCTCTCGCCGACACCGCGCAGGAAGCGGTGCGGGTGACGAAGCAGGTGCCGGTCTACCTGCTCTATCTCACGGCATTTCCGAGGGATGGCCAGGTGCAGTTTCGGGATGACGTGTACGGCAGCGACAAGCGCGCCCTCTCACGTATCAAGGAGCCGGCCACCGACAGTGTGATCGAGCCCCTGCGAGCACGCCTGAACGAACTGATGCGTGGATGAGCACGGCGGCCCGGCTTGCGCGGATCGCGGGGACGGTCTTCTACCGCCTCCATTGCGATGGCGGAGTGCCGGAGGCTGGTCCGGCGCTCCTCATCGCCAATCATCCGAACTCTCTGGTGGACCCGATCCTGGTGCTGGCCGCCGCCCGGCGGCCAGTGCGGTTCCTGGCCAAGGCGCCACTGTTCGAGGACTACCGCATTGCCTGGCTCCTGCGCTCGGTGGGCGCGGTGCCGGTGCATCGGCCCCAGGACGACCCGGCGCAGCTCGCGAAGAATGCCGACGTGCTTGCCGCGGCTGGTGACGCCCTTGCCGGTGGCAGCGCCATCGCCGTCTTTCCCGAAGGGAAAAGCCACAACGAGCCCTCGCTGGCACCGCTCAAGACCGGCGCGGCGCGCATTGCCCTCCTCGCGGCCGGCACGCTCGGCTCGGCCATCCCCATCGTGCCGATCGGGCTCAACATGCGCGAGAAGGAAACCTTCCGCTCGGAAGCGCTGGCGCTGGTGGGCGAAGCGGTCCAGTGGGATGATCTTGCCGCCTGTGGCGCAGATGATGTGAACGCGGTGCGCGAGCTCACCCGCCGCATGGACACGGCGCTCCGGAAGGTCACGCTCAATGTGGAGCGCTGGGAAGACGCGCCGCTCGTCGAATGCGCCGAAGCGGTGTGGCATGCCGAGCGGGGCGGCTCGGATGAGCCGCACGAGCGGCTGGAACGATTGCGGATTGCATCGGAGCTGCTGGGCCACATCCGGCGCAATCCCGACAGTCGTTGGGCGCCACTCGCCCGTGCCGTGCGCCATCACGCGCGCTCGCTCTCGCGGCTCGATCTCGCGCCATCCGATCTCGAGTCCGACCTGCAGGTAGATACGGCGGTCGAGTGGAGCGTGCGGCGGCTGCCGCTGGTACTGCTGCCCGTCTTTATCGTGGCTGCCGCGGGATTCCTGTTGTGGTGGGTGCCGTACCGGCTCACGGGTATCGTGGCGGAAGGCATCCACGGCGAGCGCGACATCCGCTCCACCTACAAGCTGTATGGCGGCATCGTGCTCTACGCAGCGTGGCTGGCGGTGCTGGCCATAGCGGCAGGTGCACTGGGTGGAGCAGTGTGGTCCATCATCACGCTCCTTGCGGCGCCGGCACTTGGCATCGCGGGTCTCTGGATCCGGGAACGCTGGCGCGCCGCCTGGCGTGACGTGAGGCGCTATCTCGTCCTGCGGCGCCATCCCGGCCGCGTACGCGAACTCCGCCGCCGCCAGCGGGAACTGGCGGAGCGATTTGAGGTGCTGGTGGCAGAGCGGCGCCGGGAGGGCCGAGACAAGCTGTAACGTCGTGATACAGTGCTATCACGTTTCATCCCATTGCCGCCATGACTCGGCTCCGACATGATTCCGTAAGTTCTTTCCGCAGAAGTGCTTAGGTAACTCTCCACCTGCGGCCTCTGGCTTGCCTTTCAGTTCGGCCATGAAGCCATCACTGCTCGTCATCACGCTGGTCCTGCTTCCCGTCCGGCTCGCCGCGCAGGAAGTCCGGGCCCTCCTCAACGCCACGGCTGGCACCGCCACCGATGAGCGCGGCGTACACGCGTCGGCGCTGTCGCTCGCTCCGGTGCTGGTGCTGGCCCCGTCCACCTCGACGCTCGTCTCGGTTCGCGCCACCGGTACCAGCTTCGGCGCGGGGCGCTGGTCACTCGGCGCGGGCTTGGGTCTCACCATGCAGAGCGCGCGATCCAGCCGGTTTGGCCTCCGGCTCGATGCCAGTGCGACCGGCTCGCTGTCCTCCTACGACACGAAAATCGGTGCCCTCTCCGCAGCGCCCGTCGCTGAACTGCGACTCGGTCATCTGCGGCTCTATGGTGGTGCCGAAGGCGCGATCGCGGCCACGGTTTCGTCATCGCCGCTTCGGGCCGCTCCCGATGCGGCCCAGCGTCGCACCTCCGTCGGTCCGCTGTTCGGCGCCGACCTTCGCATCGATGCCGCCCAACTCGCATATCGGGAGTCGCACCAGCGCGTTGCCGGGGTGAGCATCGTCGATCGCAGGTTCACGCTGGGGCAGCAGCTGTCGGCGTTGCAGTGGAATGCCGGCATCGGCATCCGGGACGATGGAGCCGAGCAGGATCTGTTCGGGCAGGTTGCGCTCCGACTCCCTCTCGGCGGGCCAGTCGCCCTCACCGGTGCCGCCTCCTGGTATCCCGCCAACCGCGTGCTCGGCACCGTCGGCGGCCGCGAAGTGCGAGCGGGGATTCAACTGGGCTTTGGAGGTGGACAGGTTCGGCGGCACGACCCACGCGCACTCCACGGGCTGCCAGCTCCGAGGCATGGCTTCACCCGGCTCACGATCAAGGCGCCGCAGGCGAGTTGCGTCGAGATCGCGGGCGACTGGAACCGGTGGACGCCCATCGCTGCGCAGCACGCCCGGGACGATGTGTGGTATGCCGACGTCGCGTTGGCGCCGGGGAACTACCGGTACGCTTTTCGGGTGGATGGTCGCTGGGAGGTGCCGGCTAACGCGACACTCGTGGACGATGGATTCGGCGGACAGTCCGCCGTAGCTGAAGTCACTTCATCACAGGAGGAATGATCATGCGGGTGCTCTCCATGCTGTTGCTGATGGCGGCTGTGCCGGCCGCGGCCGCCGCGCAGGGCGCGAGCGATACGACGCAGACTGGCGCCGAGGTGCGCGCGTCCGGCAGTACGACGATCGAGATCCAGGCGCTCCGGCGTGAAGCGCGCGACAGCCAGGTTCCGGAGCAGGCGGTGGCGAATGTGATCGCGGAAGGGCGCGCCAAGGGCGCGAGCGACGCACAGGTGGTTGCCACCGGCCGGGCCTCAATCAAGCGGCTCGCCGCGGCAAGGCAGGCCCTCATCAGCGCCGGACGCGAGCGGCCGTCAGATGCGGAAGTCCAGCACGGCGCGACACTGATGGCGCAGGGTGCGACCAGCGCGCAACTGACGGCCCTCGCGGCGAAAGCCAGCGCTGACCACTCTCTCTCCGTGGTGCTCGCGAGCGCCGCCTCACTCGCCGCACGCGGCGAGCCGGTGGCCGAGGCGATGGCGCAGGTCAGCTCGAGGCTCTACGCTGGGGCATCGGATGCGGAACTGCTCGATCTCAGCGGCTCGGCCGATGGGTCGGGGAGTGCGGCTGACAACCTGAGCGGCCTCTCGGCTGCCGCCGCCGCCACCAGTACGGCCTCGTCCACCGCCGTAATTGATGGTGGCATCATGAGCGCCGCGGGGCAGTTCGCCAACGCGGGGTCGATCGGAATTTCGCCGCGGTAGAGATGGGAGGACAGGAAGGCGGGAAGACGGGGCGTGATCATTTCTCCAGGTCCTCCCGCCCTCCCGCCTCCCGTCTCTCATCCCGTCTTCCCGGCTTCCCGTCTTCCTGCCTCTTGAAGCACCCTCAGCACCTCCTCACGCTTCTCGTGCACCAGCAGGATCAGGAGATCTCCCTCCTGGGCCCAGGCCAGCGCTGCCCGTGTCGCATCCTCCTCACTCTCCACCTGCTCGATCATGCCCGCCGACGCACCAAGTGCCAGCAATGCTGCCTCCAGCACATGGCGGACCTCCCCCTCGGCCCGGCCGCGGCGGTACTTGCCCATTTCCTTGAGGATGATGCGGTCGGGTTCGAGCGCCCAGGCCGACTGCGCCAGCGCACGCAGCGCGTCATCGGTGCGGTCTCCGGCCTGGCCCAGGACGATGAGTCGACGCCTGGATGGGAGGGCCGAGATCATCTGCGTGAGCGCCGCCATGCCATGGGGATTGTGAGCGTAGTCCACCAGCACATGCACCCCGCCTATTTCGATCAGGTTGCCCCGGCCGGGGTTCCGTTCCAGCGATGACTCGAATCCTTCGAGGGCCGCGCGCATGGCTGCCAGCGGAACGAGCGGCCCACCGTCGGGCCGACGGAGCGACGCGGCGGTGAGCAGCGCTCCCAGCGCGTTCGCCACGTTGTAGCGGGCGGCGCCGCGGAGGGTGAGCGGGATGCTGCGCGCGTCCATGATGGCATCACGGCGGTCGCCGCGGCGAAGGATGAGGGTGTTATCGTCGAGCCAGGCGGCGCTCCGCCCTGCGTCAAGCAGCGGCAGGGTTCGGTCGAGGGAAAGCCACGACGCGCGGGTGCCCAGCTGCCCGGCGCGGGCGGCCAGCACGGCGTCATCGCCGTTGAGGCAGAGGGCGCCGCCATCGCGCACCACACGGCCGATCACCAGCTTGACGTCCGCCAGGTCCTCCAGCGAATTGACGCCCCAGTCTCCGAAGTGATCCTCGGCGATGTTGGTGACCAGCGCCGCGTCGGCGTGGCGCACCGCGAGCCCGCGCCGGAGGATCCCCCCACGCGCCGTCTCCAGCACCGCGCACTCGACGGCGGCGTGCCGCAGCACCTGGCGCGCGCCCATTGGGCCGCTGAAGTCGTCGGCCGAGACCATCGTGCCGCCGATGACAACGCCATCGGTCGTGGCGCTGCCGGTGAGCAGTCCCGCCGCTTCTGCCATGGCGGCGATGAGCCGCACCGATGTGGTCTTGCCATTGGAGCCGGTGACCAGCACCAGCGGCACATCATGCACCAGGTCCCAGTCCACGTCGCCGGGCTCAGGGATGGCGTCGTGGGGAAAAAACACCGCCCCCCGGCCGGTCCCCACCGACACGCCGCCGGCATCGTGCAGGAATGTCACGCCATGCTCTTCGGCGGCGCGCGCCAGCATGCGCACATGCGGACGCCGCTCCTCGCGGATCAGGGTGCGCAGGCGCTCTTCGGCTTCGGGGTCGGGCGCCTCGCCGCGGTGGCGCGCTTCCGCGGCCTGCCAGGCCATTTCGGCGAGATCAGTGGCGGCGTAGAGCACATCCACCGGCGCGCTCACGAAGAGACACGCGCCGCCGCTGAACCGATGGGAGCGGGTACCTTCCCGCTCCCAGCCCATGGCGGCGAGCAGCCGGCGCACTTCTTCCTCCCAGAGCGGAATCAGCGCATCGGTCTCGGCCGCAAGCGGCACGTCGAGGGCCGCACCCGTCCGGTCATCGAGCAGGTGGGGGCCGATGAGGCGCCGGGCTTCGGGCATGGCTCAGTCGCCAAGCTCGAGATCACGCGCGAGCCGCACGCCACGCACGTCACGCACGTAGGCCCGCGGGGTCGCCCTTTCGTCAGGCGGGACGGTGGCGCCCTGGCCATCCACCGGCCGCCGCACCGCCCTCCGCTCCGCGTGCACCGGCTTGAAGGTGACGATCTGCTCCCAGCAGCGCGCCACGTTGTCGCCGAAGATGAGCACCAGGTCGCCGGCGTGCGCGTCGGTGAGTGCCGCGGTCACCGCCTCCTGCTCGTCCGGGACGACGCTGATCTCGTCCGCGGGCACGCCGGCGCCGATGAGGGCTTCGCGCAAGAGCGCCGGCACCTCGCCCGGCGCCCGTCCCCGGCGGTTGTCGTCCTCGCGGCAGATGTAGTGATCGAAATAGCCGGCCACGCTCGCGGCCATGGCCAGCATGTCCTCGTCCCGCCGGTCACCAGGCGACGTGAACACCACGATCTGCCGACCCGCCGTGCCCAGCCGCTCGACGAACTGCACCATGGCCTCGACGGCGGCGGCATTGTGCCCGTAGTCGAGGATCACCTTGAACGGGTGGTCGCCGAAGACGTTGCCCCGGCCGGGCGCCTGGAAGAAGGTGGTGTCGAAGGTCTGCAGCCCGTGCCGGATGTTTTCCAGCTTGAGGCCCATGCTGAAGGCCATCGCCGCGGCGAACATGGCGTTCTGCACGTTGTGCGCGGCGCGCCCGTCGAGGGTGGCCGGGATCAGGTGCGCAGCGAGCAGGGGAATGTGGGCGCCATGATCATACAGCGTGATCATCTGGCCGGTCATGCCGGCCTCGAGGACGCAGCCTCGGCCGCCCGCCTGGATGTGCTCCCGTACCAGTTCGTGACCCGGGTTCATGGTCACGTAGCAGAGATGCCGAGCCGGCGCGTGGTCGGCCATCTTGAGGCAGAGCGGATCGTCAGCGTTGAGGATGGCGGTGTCGCGCGCCACTTCCACCACGATGCGCTTCACCTTGGCGAGGTCGCGCAGCGAATTGACGCCGTGCATGCCGATGTGATCCTCGCGCACGTTGAGCACGGCACCGACGTCCACCTGCCGCACGCCCAGTCCCGCGCGCAGCAACCCGCCGCGCGCCACTTCCAGCACCGCCACGTCCACGAACGGGTCCGCCAGCACCATGCGCGCCGCCACCGGGCCGGTCATGTCGCCCGCGACGGTGCGCTGCCCGTCGATGTACACCCCGTCGGTGGTGGTGAGCCCGACGCACTGGCCCGCCAGCTTGAGGATGTGGGCCAGCATGCGCGCGGTGGTGGTCTTGCCGTTGGTGCCGGTGACCGCGGCGATCGGGATGCTGCTGGGCGTGCCTGGCGGGAAGAGCATGTCGATCACCGGCCCCGCCACGTCGCGCGGCGTCCCCTCGCTCGGCGCCATGTGCATCCGGAATCCCGGCGCCGCGTTCACTTCCACGATGGCGCCGCCCACTTCCTTGTAGGAGCGGGCGATATCCTGGCTGAGGAAGTCCACGCCGCCCACGTCGAGCCCGATCGCTTCCACTGCGCGCACCGCCATCTCGGCGTTGTCGGGATGGGTGATGTCGGTGACGTCGGTGGCGGTGCCGCCGGTGGAGAGGTTGCCGGTGGAGCGCAGGTAGACCACCTCGCCTTCAGCGGGCACCGTATCGGCGCCATAGCCGATCCGCGCCAGCAGCGCCTCGGCCTGCCGGTCGAGCTCCAGCCGGGTGAGCACCTTCTCATGCCCGATGCCGCGACGAGGATCCTCGTTGACCCGCTCGACCAGCTCGGCGATGGTGTGGCGGCCATCGCCAGTCACGTTGCCGGGCCGCCGGAGCGACACCGCCTCGAGCTTGCCGTTGATGACCAGCATCCGGTGGTCGAAGCCCTTCACGAACGCTTCGACGATCACGCTGTTGCTGTGCTCCACCGCGACCTGGAATCCGTCGCGCACCTGGGTGTCGCTGGTGAGGTGAATCGAGATGCCGCGGCCATGGTTGGCGTTGTACGGCTTCACCACCACGGGATAGCCGATGCGTTCCGCCGCCGCCACCGCGTCATCGGCCGACTGCACCAGCTCCTGCACTGGCACGGGGAGGCCGAGGGCGCCGAGCACCCGGTTGGTTTCTTCCTTGTCGGAGGCGAGCTCCACGGCGACGTGCGAGGTCTGGCTGGTGACGGTGGCCTGCACTCGCCGCTGGTAGCGTCCGTGTCCCAGCTGGATGAGGCTGTTGGTGCTGGAGCGGAGCCAGGGGATGCCTCGCACGGTGGCTGCGTGCACCAGCGCGGCGGTGCTGGGCCCCAACGCATGCCGCTGGGTGAAGCGGATGAACTCGTCGCGCTCGTGGGCAAAGTCGAACCCTGGCGGCACGCTGCCGGGCGGCTGAAGGTCGGGTGGCAGCAGGCTGTGCAGCAGCGTGAGGCCAAGCTCGCCGGCCTCGAGCCCCACCTCGCGCTGGGCGTACTGGTACACCAGCCAGTAGTGGCCGCGCGGGCCAAGGGAGCGGGTCTTGCCGAAGGTGATCGGGTGCCCCGCCACGCACTGCAGTTCGATGGCGACGTGCTCCAGCACGTGCCCCATCCAGGTGCCGTCGCCCTCGCGCAGCCGCCGCACGAACCCGCCCGCCGTCCCGTAGGAGCAGCCGTGGTCGGCCAGGCCGGGCAGCGCCGAGAGCAGCGGATCTATGAACGCGGGACCGAGGCGACCGGTGGGCCAGTCCTCGAGTGCGTCCAGGTCAAGATCGAGCCGGATGACGGGGAAATGGGCGTACAGACTCGGGCCGACGTAAACGGCGCGATCCATGATGCGCATGGCCACCCCACATATATCACTTCACGGACGCTCGGCGATTTCCGGTGGAGGCATCGCCTTCCGCGTCGACAGGTTGAACGTAGATCCGTGATCAAGTATGTGCAGGCGGAGCCCGATGAGACAGACGGGGTCATTGCGCCGCACCCGTGCCATGGAACTGAACTCCAGGTCTGACGGGTCCACCACCGTGATGGAGCCGCCGCCCACCACCTCGAACACACCATCGGGGCCGATGAACGCCGCCGTGTTCTCATCCAGCCCGAGCCCCAGGGCGAAGGGGTTGTAGGCCAGTGCCGTCAGCAGCCGGCCCAGCCGGTCGCGCTGGCGGAAGTGCTGGTCGATGATGACCGTATTGGAGAGCCCCAGCCCCGGCGCCAGCGTAACGCTGCCGGCCAGCGGTGACGCGCCCTCCTCGCCGAACGCGATCATGTGCTCACACAGGAACGCCGCTCCTGCTGACGTGCCGGCCACGTGCGCGCCCGCATTGTTGCGCGCGCGGATGGTGCGAGCCAGTTCGGTACCGCCCACCATGGTGCCGAGCCGAAGCTGGTTGCCGCCCGTGATGAAGATGCCGGTGCACTCGTCCAGTGCCCGCACCACGGTCTGGTCATTCGCGTCGGTACGCGACGTGATCGGGATGACCGTCGTCTTCCGTGCCCCGAAGTTCTGGAACAGCCGGGCGTAGCGTTCACCGGTGTCCACCACCTCGGATGCCGTGGGCAGGATGGCAATCACGGCGCCATCGCCGCCCGCGAGCGAGGTGAAGCGCCGGAGAATCATGCTGGCGCCCACCTTGTCTTCCGCGCCGCCTACGGGCACCACGTAGCCCGCACCCGCCGTTGGCACGACGTCCCTCACTCCTCGTTCTCCAGCGGACCCTTTACGATGG
>DASSTP010000107.1:0-13140 GCA_035707845.1 Gemmatimonadales bacterium
AGAAACGGGCCGCGCGGTTGAGCCGCACGATCCGCCACTCGCTGTCCAGCACCACGAAGAGCTCGGTAAACTGGTCGAGGGCGTTGAGGGTATCGTCGTTGCGGCGGCGGTCGCCTGGGGTGGGCATGCTAGCTATACCTCAAGGGGACGCTGTGCGCTCAGCGCTCAGCGCTTAGCGCTTAGCGCTCGACCAATCATACAACGCCCCATAAAAATCCATGTTCCGCTGGATGATCCGCACGTAGTCGCGCGTCTCCGCATACGGGATGCGTTCGGCAAAGATTTCCGGGTCGGCCACGCCGGCCTTGTCGTCCCACCGTTCCACCCGGCTCACGCCGGCATTATAGGCCGCCAAAATCTCCACGGCTGTTGCATAACGCTCGGTGAGTTCGCCCAGATGCGCCATGCCGAGCTCCAAATTGACGTCCGGTTCGAACAATAGCACCGCATCCCAGATTGGATACCCCAGCGACCGAGCCACCGAGTGGCCCACGCTGGGCATCACCTGCATCAGCCCCCGCGCGCCGGCGTTCGATACCGCTGCCGGCGTGAAGTTGGATTCCTGGCGGATGAGCGCCGCAGCAAAGATCGGGTTCACGTCACGCCGCCTTGCCTCGGCAATCAGCGCCGGCCGGTGCACCACGGGATAGAGCAGCCGGTAGGTGCGCGCATCGCGCGGTGCGCCGGCGGCGATGGCCCGCCAGGTGAGCCGCATGGCGCGCGACGCTTCACCGGCGTCACGCAGTGCCGCAGCCATACCAAGGAGACGCTCAACATCGTTGCCAGTGATGTCTGAGAGCGCCGTCAGCTCCCAGCGCGCCTCGCGGTCCATGCCGAGCTGGCGCAGCAGGGCCACGCGGGCCAGCGCACTGTCGGCATCGGGAACCGGCTGGAACTTCTCCTCGGCAGATGCCGGGACCCAGGGCCGCTGGCCCAGCCGGCGGCTGGCCAGCGCGCCGTAGTAACCGAGGGAGTCCCGAGCCGCGATCCGCCAGCGATCACGTGCCGCAGCGGAATCGCCCGCCTGGGCCCAGGCCCGCCCCGCCCAGTAGCGGGCCGCGTCCCGTTCGGCGTTTGCACCCGACTTGGCCACCAGCGCATCCAGTTCGGTCGCGGCCGTCTGGGCGTGGCCGGCAACCAGCGCGATGATGGCGGCGCGGAAGGCCGCTTCCGGGGCGAGACTTGCGCTGGGGTAGCGCGTCGCAACGGTCCGGAATGCGTCACGCGCCGCGGCATCGCGATCCTCATCGGTTGCGAGGTCACCCAGCAGAAACAGCGCGGTCGCCACCGGCTCGGTTTCCCTGGGATGATCGCGGATCAGCGCCCGCAGCACATCACGTCCTGCCTCGAGCCGGCCCTCTCGCACCATGGCGCGGCCCCGCTGGTAGGCGGCCGACGCCGCCAGGCTGCGCGGCTCCTTCACCCGGGCAAACTGGGCCGAGGCCTCGGCGTAGCGCCCCAGTGCAAAGAGCGCGCGGCCGTACTCCCAGCGGTCGCGTGATTCACCGAGGCCCGCCGCGAAGGCCCGCTGGTATGCCGCCAGGGTGCGAGCGGCCGGCCCGCGCGATGCGATTGCCCGGCCCACCAGCAGCTGGGTGCCGGCGGGAAGCGGCGCAAAGCCGGCGTCGAGCACCCGAACCGCCGCCGACGCGCGTGCCGTGCCAGGAGCGGAACGAAGGGCCTGCAGCAGGTCATCCTGGAGACTGTCACGCGCGGGCCCCTTTGGCGCCGCCAGCGCAAGCCGCAACCGCCAGGCCTGCTCGACGTCGCCCACGCCGGCGTAGGCGGTGGCCGCGCGGAGCGAATCGCCGCTGCGCTTGAATCCATCGGCTTGCGCAAGCGGCACCTGCTCCGCCACCACGGGGCGCGTGAGCGTGGCCAGTCGCCTGGCCCGCGCGGCGCTGTCGCGAGTGACGATGGCAGCACGATACACCAGCCAGTCGGCGATGGCGGGAAGTTTTTCCGCGGCCCTGGCGTAGGCGCTGGCCGCTGCATCGAGCGAGTCGAGCCGGTCGAGCGCGCGACCCAGGATGACCTGGCGCTCCGCCTGCTCGCGCCCCGAGGCCGCCTGCACCGCCAGCCGCGCCTGGGCGGCGGCGGCAGAATCGGCGCCGGTTTCCAGCAGCGCGCGCGCAAACAGGGCGCGCCCCGCGGCGTGATCATCATCAAGCCAGGCTTCCCGCTCGAGCATCTCGCGCACCGAGGTCCAGCCGCCCCAGCGGCTCGCAGCGGTGGCGGCAAGCATCGTCACCTCCGGCGTCCTGCGCGCGCTGTCCGCCAGCACCGGCGCGAGCAGGCGGCTCGCATGCCAGGGTTGCCCGCGCTCGAGCGCAGCCCGCGCATCCTGGATGGCACTGTCGGCGGCGGCCGCGACCAGCCGGTCCACCGACGGGGTCACCACCGGAACAGGAAGGGGACAGAGCAGCGCGAGGGACAGCGTGAAAAGAATCATGGCTTCCGGGCAGGAGCGGGCATACTATGCATGGATGCGAAAGTCTCGGGATGCGAATGACGACGCGGGCCTGCAAGCACCGGGCCGTGTGCGGCTCGATCAGTGGCTCTGGGCCGCGCGCTTCTTCAAGACCCGCACACTCGCGGCCGCGGCGGTAGCCGGGGGCAAGGTGGAGCTGAACGGGCAGCACCCCAAGCGTTCAGCCAGTGTGCGTCCCGGTGACGAACTGCGGATTCGCCTCGGTCCCCATGAACATATCATCGAAGTGCGGGACCTGGCCGCCCGGCGCGGCCCGGCGAGTGCGGCTGCGCTGCTCTATGCGGAAACGGCGGCGAGCCGGGAGGCGCGGGAGCGGCTGGCCTGGCAGCTCAGGCACGCCCCCGCGGGATTCAGCTTTGAGGAGAAGGGAAGACCGACGAAGAGGGATCGGAGGAGGATGGAGAAGGAACGTGGTCGTGAGTCGTGAGCCATGGGTTATGGGGCCCGCGACCCACGCCTCATGCCTCATGCCTCACGCCATGTTTCCCGCCACCGCCTCCCCGAACTCGCTGCACTTGAGCAGCGTGGCGCCCTCCATCTGCCGCTCGAAATCGTAGGTCACCCGCTTCTGGCCGATGGTCTTCTCCAGGCCACGCACGATGAGATCGGCCGCTTCGGTCCAGCCCAGGTAGCGCAACATCATCTCACCGGAGAGGATCACCGAGCCGGGATTGACCTTGTCCTGCCCCGCGTACTTGGGCGCCGTGCCGTGGGTCGCCTCGAAGATGGCATGCCCGGTCACATAGTTGATGTTGGCGCCCGGCGCGATGCCGATCCCACCCACCTGCGCGGCCAGCGCGTCCGAGATGTAATCACCGTTGAGGTTGAGCGTGGCGATCACGTCATACTCGGCGGGCCGCAGCAGGATCTGCTGGAGGAACGCGTCGGCGATGGCGTCCTTGATGACGATGCCTGCGCCCGGCTTCCCGTCGGGGATGACGTGCCATGGCCCACCGTCCAGCGGTACCGCACCGAAGAAGTCACGCGCCACCTGGTAGCCCCAGTCGCGGAAGGCCCCCTCGGTGAACTTCATGATGTTGCCCTTGTGGACCAGCGTCACCGACTTGCTTCCCTGCTGGATGGCAAAGGTCATGGCGCTGTGGACCAGTCGCTCGGTTCCCAGCCGGCTTACCGGCTTGAGGCCGAGTCCGGTCTCCACCGTCAGCTCGCGATGGGGCGCGCCGATCGACTCCAGTTGCGCCTGCCAGGCGTTCACCTTGGCCTGGGTGCCGAAGCGGACCTTGTCGAACTCCTTCGGAAAGTGCTCCGCCAGCAGCGCCATCAACCTGGCATTGCCCTCGGTGCCGGCCGCGTACTCGATGCCGGCGTAGATATCCTCCGTGTTCTCCCGGAAGATGGTCATGTTGACGTCCTGCGGCCGCTTGACCGGCGACGGGACCCCCTCGAACCAGCGCACCGGACGCAGGCAGACGTAGAGATCGAGAATCTGGCGCAGGGCCACGTTCAGCGACCGGATCCCACCACCCACCGGCGTCGTCAGCGGGCCCTTGATGGCCACGAGATGCTCGCGGATGGCGGTGAGGGTTTCGTCCGGGAGCCAGTTGTCCACCTGGTTCTTGGCCTTCTCGCCGGCCAGTACTTCCCGCCACTGGATCCGGCGCTTGCCGCCGTACGCTCGCTTCACCGCAGCGTCGAAGACCCGCTGCGATGCGCGCCAGATGTCGGGGCCGGTGCCGTCGCCTTCAATGAAGGGGATGACGGGCTGGTCGGGGACAACCAGCTTCCCCGCAGACATGCTGATGGTGTGGTCGGGATTTGGCATGGGGGGAAAGTAGATGGGAAGGCGGGAGGACGGGAAGGCAGGAAGAGGGGCGTGAGGCGTGAGGCGTGGGCCATGGGGCGTGTGGAACACCGCAGCTCGTGACTCGCGACCCCCATGCCTCACGCCCCACGTCCCATGCCCCTTGCGCGATCTCCCCCGTTTTCCGACATTAGTGCCATGCCACGCGCCGCCTTTTATGCGTTTGCCTTCTATTTCGGTTCCTCCGGGGGCCGGAATCGGGTGAGCGCGCGCGGCTGAACTGACGCTCCCGATCTCCTGCGGGCCCCCGGTCATCACCGGGGGCCCGTTTCTTTTTCCCCATTGCCGTGAGTCACTGATGCTGATCGTTACCAGGTCCGGAATCACCGACGCCGAACTCACCCATGTCTGCGAGCGGGTGGAGGCCCTGGGCCTGACCGCCCACGTGGTGCATGGCGCCCAGCGCACCGTCATCGCCTGCGTGGGCGATGAAGACCAGCTCGCCGAAGTGCCGCTCCTGGCGCTCCCGGGCATCGAATCAGTCACCCCGGTGCTGCGGCCCTACAAGCTGGCATCCCGTGAAGCGGCACCTGGCGCAGGGACGACGCTGGTGCGGGCCGGCGACGCCACCGTCGGTGGCCGCGAATTCGCCGTCATGGCGGGGCCCTGCTCGGTGGAAGGTCGTGACATGCTCATCCGTACGGCGATGGCCGTGCAGGCGTCGGGCGCCGTGATGCTCCGGGGTGGCGCCTTCAAGCCGCGCACATCGCCCTACGCCTTCCGCGGCGTTGGTGCGGAGGGGCTGGAGCTGCTGGCCGAAGCACGGGACGTGAGCGGATTGCCGGTGGTCACGGAGGTCATGGACACCCGGCTGGTGGAGCTGGTGGCGGAGCACGCCGACATGCTGCAGGTCGGCGCGCGCAACATGCAGAACTTCGCCCTGCTTTCCGAAGTCGGGCAGTGTGGCAGGCCCGTGCTGCTGAAGCGCGGCCTCTCCGCCACCATCCGCGAATTGCTCATGGCCGCCGAATACATCATGGCGCACGGCAACGCCCAGGTGGTGCTGTGCGAACGCGGCATCCGCACCTTTGAGAACGCCACCCGCAACACTCTCGACATCGCGGCGGTGCCGGTGCTCAAGGAGGAGACCCACCTCCCGGTGATCGTGGATCCGAGTCATGCGGGCGGGCGCCGCTCGCTGGTGCTCCCGCTCGCCTGCGCCGCGGTTGCCGCCGGCGCGGATGGACTGATCATCGAAGTGCATCCCCAGCCCGATACGGCGCGCTCCGATGGCGAGCAATCGCTCTGCTTCGACGAGTTTGCAATGCTGATGGAGCGCGTCGCGGGGTTCGTCAGTGCTGCCGGGCGCACCCTCCGCCCCGCTCATGCGCCGGCTGCATGGCGCACACCGGCGGTCGCATGACGGCGGCCACGGCGACCGTCGCGCACCTGCGGGTGGGTGTGCAGGGCGAAACCGGCTGCTTCAGCCATGCGGCGCTGCGACAGCTCCTCGGTCCCCGGGCCGAGCCGCACTTCTTTCCCAGCTTTGCTGCTGCCGTGGCAGCGCTCGCCGAGGGCAGCGCCGATCGGCTGCTCCTGCCAGTGCACAACTCGCTGGCCGGCGTGGTCCACGAAAGTCTCACCGCCATCGCGGCGGCCGATCTCCGGGTGGACGGCGAGACCGATCTCCCCATCCGGCTGGTCTGTGCCGCGCTGCCCGGCACCCGGCTCGAGGAGGTCGAGGTGCTGCGCTCACACCCCGTGGCGCTGAAGCAGTGCACTCGCTTCGTTGCGCATCATCCCCGCGTGCGCACCGAGGCCGTGCACGACACGGCTGGCGCCGCCCGGCTCCTTGCCGAGCGCGGCGACGCCGTCTCGGCGGTGGTCACGAGCAGCGAGGCTGCCGAGGCGTTTGGCCTCGCGGTGCTGGCGCGCGACATCCAGGATCGAGTCGACAACGTGACCCGCTTCTGGCTGCTGGCGCGCCGCCAGCTCGGCGTCGAGAGCAGCAGCGCGCGCATGGAGAGGCATCTCGCTGCGCATGTGACCGGCACGCCCGGCATCGTGGCGGTTCGGGGAGCAATTTCGGTGGACCACAACACCACCGCCGCCATCACGCAGGCCACTGGCGACCTGCTTGCCACCCTGCTCGATGCGAACGGCCTCAAGCCCGATGATGTCGTGAGCGCCATCTTCACGCTCACGCCGGACCTCGACGCCATCTTCCCGGCCAATGCCGCGCGCCAGCTTGGCTGGCAGCGGGTGCCCATGCTCTGTGCTACGGAGCTGGCCGTGCCCGGCGCCCTTCCCCGCTGCCTGCGCGTGCTGCTCCATGTGCGTGCCACGGCAACCGACTGGTCGCCATCGCATATCTATCTGGGAGAGGCGAGGCTGTTGCGGACGGATCTGTAGTCAGGCAGATGGACAGTTGGACAGATGGACAGTTGGACAGTACGCATGCCTGTCCATCTGTCCATCTGTCCATCTGTCCAACTGTCCAACTGTCCATCTACCCCACCAGCCACGTCAGATGCCCCGCAGGCCGTACTCTCGACACTGGATACTGTGCTGCGGCGTCGCCGCCCTGGCGGACGGCGTCAATGATGCGACGCTTGGCGGCGCCGTCGGCCAGGATCAGCACCGTGCGAGAGAGGTTGATGAGCGGGAAGGTGAAGGTCATGCGCCAGCGCACTTCGCGCGAGGGTTCGCCTTCGACCGGGATGACCAGGCGTTCCGTTTCCTCGAGTGCGGGATGGCCCGGGAAGAGCGATGCCGTGTGGCCGTCGTCGCCCACACCGAGCAGCATGAGGTCAAATGCGAGTTCGGGCACGCGCTCCCGCACCAGCGCCTCGTAGCTGCGCGCGGCGCGGTCGAGGTCGGCTGCGTCGGCCGGCATCCGGAAGATCCGCGCTGGCGACACGGGCACGTGGGACAGCATGGCCTCGCTGGCCAGGTGAAAGTTGCTCTGCGGGCTGTCGGGCGGCACCGCGCGCTCGTCGCTCCAGAACCAGTCGATCTCGTCCCATGGAACAGCGGCACGATACTCATCCGACGCGAGCAACTGGTACAGTCGCGTGGGCGTCTGGCCACCCGAGAGCGCGATGGCCGCGCGCCCGGTGCAGATCACGGCCTCGCGCGCCGCCACGATCAGGCAGCGGGCGGCCTCGTGGCTCGCCGCCTCGAGCGAGGCGAAGACCGTGATTTCGGGTGTCACCCGTTCCGCCACCGGAGTGGCCCTGCACCGGCCAGCCGGTCGGCCTCCTCCGGCCCCCAGCTCCCAGCCGGGTACGGCAGCGGCGTCCCGCCATTTTCAAGCACCGGTGTGTAGAGCCGCCACGAAGCCTCGACCTCCTCCGCATGCACGAAGAGCATCTGCTCCCCCTGGATCACGTCCAGCAGCAGCGTCTCGTATGCTTCCGGCAGCGGCCCGAAGGCCTCGCCATAGGCAAAATGCAGCGGCTCCCGTGAGAGCCGGAATCCGGGGCCCGGCACCTTCACGTCGAAATAGAGGACGAAGCCCTCGTCCGGCTGCAGCCGCAGCACCAGCGTGTCGCCGCTCATCTGGCAGGCATCATAGGGCTGGAAGAGGCTCACCGGCGGCTCCCGCAAGGTGAGCACGATCTCGGTGAGCCGTGTGGCCATCCGCTTGCCGGTGCGCAGCAGGAAGGGCACGCCCTGCCAGCGCCAGTTGTCGATCTCGAGCTTCATGGCCACGAACGTACTGGTATTCGAGTCGGCAGCCACCCCAGGCTCCTGGCGATAACCCGGCACCTGCCGCTTGCCGATGCGGCCGGCGGTGTACTGCCCTCGCACCACGTCCTCGGGCTCGATGGACTGGATGGAGCGAAGCACCTTCACCTTCTCCTGCCGGATCGCGGCCGCCTCGATGGTGCTGGGTGGCTCCATGGCCACCAGCGTCAGGATCTGGGTGAGGTGATTCTGGATCATGTCGCGGATCACCCCGGCGCTCTCGTAGTAGCCCGCCCGCTTCTCCACGCCGAGCGTCTCCGGCACATTGATCTGCACGCTGGAGACGTGTTCCCGGTTCCAGAGCGACTCGAACATGGCATTGGCAAACCGGAACACCATGAGGTTCTGGACCGTGTCCTTGCCCAGGAAATGGTCCATCCGGTAGATCTGGTCCTCCCGCCAGCCTTCGTGCAGTTCCCGGTTCAGCTTGAGCGCGGAATCCAGATCCCGGCCGAAGGGCTTCTCCACCACCAGCCGCACCCACCCGGGTGCGCGATTCAGCCCCGCGCGCGCGAGCCCGCACGCGGTGGGACCGAAGAACTGCGGCGGAAGCGCCAGGTAGAAGACCCGGTTCCCCGGCAGCTTGTGCCGCGTCTCGATCTCGTCCAGCCGGTTGCCGAGCTGGTGATAGTCGTCGGCCGTGCCGTCATGAATTGGCTGGTAGTACAGAAACTTCCTGGTCCACGCTGCGGCCTTCGTCCGCGTCACGCCGTCGCGCACCAGCGCGGCGGTGATCATGGCACGGTACCCCGCATCGTCGGTTTCGCCCCGCGTCACCGCCACGATGGGGATGTCCGCCGCCTCACCGCGGGCATGAAGATGATAGAGCGCGGGAAGCACCAGCCGCTGGGCCAGGTCGCCGGTACCACCGAAGATGACATACAGCGCGGCGCCGGGTTCCACCGCATCGGCGCCCATCTCACGCCTCCGTCTTGACGGCGTGGCCGCCAAACTGGTGCCGCATGGCCGCGAGCAGCCGGTCGCTGAAGGCTTCCTCGCTGCGCGAACGCAGCCGGGCAATGAGCGAGAGCGCGATCACCGGCGCCGGCACGTTCAGGTCGATCGCTTCGGCCACGGTCCAGCGGCCCTCGCCGGAATCGGCCACCCAGGGCGCGATGTCGGTCATGCCGGGATGCGCTTCCAGGGCGTTGGTGGTGAGGTCGAGCAGCCACGACCGCACCACGCTGCCGTCCTGCCAGATGTGTCCGATCTGGGCAAGGTCGAGGGAGAACTCTTCTTTCTTATGGAGGATCTCGAACCCTTCGGCGTAGGCCTGCATCAGGCCGTATTCAATGCCGTTGTGGACCATCTTCACGAAATGCCCGGCACCGGTGGGACCGACGTGTCCCCATCCGCGATCCGTGCCCGGCGCCAGGGCCTCGAAGATGGGCCTGAGCCGTTGCACCGGCTCCTTCTCTCCGCCCACCATCATGCTGTAGCCTTCCTTGAGTCCCCAGATGCCGCCACTGGTGCCGCAATCCACGAAGTGAATCCCCTGCGCCCTGAGCGACGCGCCACGGCGAACGGAGTCCTTGTAGTTGCTGTTGCCGCCATCGATCACGATGTCGCCGCGCGAAAGCGCCGAGGCGAGTGCCGTGACGGTCGCTTCGGTTGGATCGCCCGCCGGCACCATGACCCACACGGCCCTCGGCGCCTTGAGCGTCGTCACCAGCGCCTCGATCGAGTTGGCGCCAACGACGCCGCCCTCGGCGGCCTTCGCAATCGCGTCAGCCGAGCGATCGTATGCCACCACACGGTGCCCGGCGCCGATGAGTCGGGTCGCCATGTTCGCTCCCATCTTGCCCAGCCCGATCAGTCCCAGTTCCATCGCCTGTACTCTCCGATGTTGTCGGTCAGTTGAATGGTAACAGGGCAGGATGGGCAGCCCGAAGCTAACCCGGCGTCACCTGCCCATCTCGCCCATCTCGCCCATCTCGCCCATCCTCTCGGTATACATTCCCCAAAGCCGCCGCTTCCACGCGGCCGAGGAGAGAAAAATGACATCCGCCCCGGGGCATCCCGGCATCTCACCCACCTGGTGCTCCAGCGACAAGGACATGGTGTCGGCCGCGTTGGGCCCGTCCCGGCTCTGGGCCACGATCGGGCACGGCATCCTGAACGAGGTGTACTGGCCCTCCACTGGAAACCCGCAGGTCCGCGATCTCGGCTTCATCATCGCCGGCCCGGCCGGCTGGTACGACGTAAAGCGCGTTGCCCAGTACACGCTTTCGCTGCCAGCACCGTACATCCCGGTCGCCACCGTGGTGCACCACGGGGCAGACTATGAGCTCGAGCTGGAATTCGTTCCCGACCCGTTTCGTGATGCCGTCCTGATCCGCTACCGCCTCACGGGCGAGCAGCTCCGGCTCTATCCGTTGCTGGCTCCGCACCTCGAGCCGCTGGAGCAGGGCAGCACGGCCCGGGTCGAGAACGAGACGCTGACGGCGGGCGGTGGCAGGGCCGCACTATGCCTCGCCGCCGAGGGGGGATTCCAACGCTGCAGCGCCGGCTACGTGGGCACATCGGACGGCTGGCAGGATTTCAACCGCAACGGCCGCATGACCTGGACCTACGGCGAAGCTGGGCCCGGCAACGTCGCGCTGATCGGTGAGCTGAGGCAGAATGCCGGGGTGATCGCGCTCGGAATCGGCGTGTCCGTGGCCAGCGCCTCCAGCATCGCGAGGGCGGCACTGGCCTACGGATTCTCCGCCAGCCGCGATGACTTCATCCAGGAGTGGATGGACTGGGGTCGCTCGCTGCACCTGCCCCGCGGCCCCCGCAAGCTCAAGGAAGCCGCCATGCTCTCCGCCGCGGTGATCAAGATGCACGAGGACCGGGTTCATCCCGGCGCCATCGTGGCCAGTCTGTCGGTGCCATGGGGGAACACCCGCAACTCGCTCGGCGGATACCACCTCGTGTGGACCCGCGACGCGCTCGAGGCGGGCCAGGCACTCCTCGCCGCCGGGCAGACCAACGACGCCCGGGGACTGCTGTCCTACCTCGCTGCCACCCAGCGCGAGGACGGCCGCTGGCCCCAGAACATGAGTCCGGATGGGACCCAGTTCTGGCCCGGCATCCAGCTCGACGAGGTCGGCGCGCCGATCCTGCTCGCCGCACAGCTGCAGGAGGAAGATGCCATCGACGGCATGAGCGGCATCGGCTACATGGTGTCCCGCGCCGCGTCATACGTCGCCCGGCATGGACCGCTCTCGCCGCAGGATCGCTGGGAGGAGAATTCGGGCGCGAGCCCCTTCACGCTGGCCATCGAGGTGGCGGCCCTCGTGGCCGCGGCGCTGTGGCTGGAAGGCGGGGATCGCGACTACGCGCTCTCGCTCGCCGATTGCTGGAATGAGCGGATCGAAGACTGGACCTTTGCGGCTGACACCGAACTCGACCGGCAGTTCAACACCAATGGCCATTACGTGCGGATCGGCCCTGCCGGGCGCGAGGGACTTCACGGCAGGGTGCAGCTGCAGAACTGGGATGCCGGTGGCAGCGTGCCGGCCATCATGCTGGTAGGCCTCGACTTTCTCTACCTGGTCCGTCTCGGGCTCCGGGCTGCCGACGACCCGCGTGTGACCGACACGGTGCGCATCGCGGACGGCCT
This sequence comes from Gemmatimonadales bacterium, assembly GCA_035707845.1. Taxonomy (GTDB): domain Bacteria; phylum Gemmatimonadota; class Gemmatimonadetes; order Gemmatimonadales; family GWC2-71-9; genus CAMLHP01. Next base: position 11,611 of record DASSTP010000107.1, read on the forward strand.
GCTGGCAACACTGACGCCCTGCGGCGTGACATATCACCGGTACAACGGCGACGGCTATGGCGAGAATGCCGATGGCACACCCTACGATGGTGCCGGCATCGGCCGCGGCTGGCCCCTCCTCAGTGGCGAGCGCGGGCATTACGCCCTGGCGGCGGGGCATGATCCCAGGCCGTACCTCGAGTCCATGCTATGCATGACGGGGCGTGGCGGCCTGATGCCCGAACAGGTGTGGGATAGCGACCCGGTTCCGGAGCACTTTCTCTATCCCGGGAAGCCGAGCGGAAGCGCCATGCCGCTGGTCTGGACCCATGCGGAATTCCTGCAGCTCTATGTGGCGCGCTCGCGCGGAGCACCGATGGATTTTCTCAAGTGCGTGGATGCACGTTATCACGGCGTCCAGCCACGCGCAGCGACCTGGCACTGGCGCGCCGAAGTTCCGTTCACCACCCTGCCCGAGGGTCGCGCGCTCGTGATCGAGGATCGGGTGCCGTTCACGCTGCACCTCGGCTTTGACGGCTGGTCCCAACCGATAGACCGTCCTGCGGAACCGCTGGGGCTCGGCATGTTCGGCGTGCGCTTCGCGACAGTGGAACTGACCGGCAAGACCCGGTTGCTGTTTACGCGGCGGTACGGGAGTGAGTGGGAAGGGAAGGATTGGGAGATAGGGCTTGGCGCTTAGCGCTTAGCGCTCAGCGCCTCACTATCCAGCGCCTCCTCCCCGAAGCCCGGCACATCCGTGGCGATTTCCAGCAGCAGGCCGTCGGGTGCGGTGAAGTACATGCTCCGGAAGTGACCCCGGTTGAAGGGGCCCGAGACACCGATACCGAGGGATTCGAGGCGGTCCCGCCACGCAAGCTGTTCCTCGTCGTCCGCCGCGCGGAATGCCACGTGGTGCACCTGCCCTGTGCCGGCTCGCGCCTGAAATTCCGATCCGGGCCAGCCGAAGGCGGAGAAGGAGCTATGCGGCGACACCGTGTGCCCGTCATACGTGCCCCAGAACCAGTGGCGCGTGTCGCGTGCGTCCTGGTTGAAGGTGCGCTTGATGAGCGTGAGACCGAGCGTCGCGGTGAGAAAGTCATCCATGCGCTCGAGATCGTCGGTGATGGCGGAGACGTGGTGAATGCCCGTGAGGCGCATCGGATCACTGATCTCCCGCACCGGTTCGGGCCAGTTACGCGCGGCAATCACCACCTCGTCGCGCCGGTCCCGCAGCTCCGCCTGCGGGGGAGTGACATCACGCCGACCCAGCGCTTCGGCCGGCTCGTCCACCGCGTAGCCCGGACCCTCGGTGGCGATCTCCAGGATATGGCCATCGGGATCGCGAAAGTAGATGCTGCGGAAGTAGCCGCGATTGAACGGGCCCGAGACGCCGACGCCGTGCGCGCTCAGCCAGCGCTTCCACTGCAGTTGCGCCTCCGCCGTGGCCACGCTGAGCGCGACGTGATGCACGCCGCCGACACCCCACTGCCCCTTGTGCACATCGGGCCATTCGTAGAATGCGAGCAGGGTACCCGGCTCGCCCCGCTCCGC
>DASSTP010000108.1:0-17215 GCA_035707845.1 Gemmatimonadales bacterium
GCTCGCCGCCTCGAGCGCCGGCGTCAGGTTCTGGGTACCACCCACACCCGTATAGACCACCTGCCCAGCCCGGTCGGCAATGATGATGAACGACGTGGCCGGCGGATCCCAGGCCCCGGCCGCGGTGCCAGCGTCGTCATAGAGCACCTGAAACGGCGGCGCCTCGCGCTTCACGTACTGGCGCGCCTTCTCGCGCGAGTCTCCCACCGTCACGTTGATGCCGATGAAGGCGACATCGTCGCCGAATTCCCGGTGGGCCGCCTTCAGGCGCGGCAGCATGGCAGCGCACGACGTACACCACGAGGCCCAGAACTCGATCAGCACCGGCTTCCGGCCAATGAGGCTGGCAAGATCCACATCCTTGCCATCGAGATCGTGGATCACCAGTGGGGCCAGCGTGTCACCCACCGCCACGCCGGCGTCGTCCTGGGCCTCTACCGGACTGGGCAGGGCGAGCAGGGCGAACAGGGCGATCAGGAGGGCAGGAATCCGCTTCATCTCGGTGCCGCACCCGCCATTGGCGCACCGGCCTCGGCACGGTGGTATCGCTTGGCCACGTAGTCCTCGAGTATCTCCAGGAATTCCGGCACGATGTGCTCGCCCCGGAGAGTGACGACCAGCCGGCCGTCCACGAACACAGGGGCCTTGGGCTCCTCAAACGTGCCGGGAAGCGAGATCCCGATATTCGCGTGCTTCGACTCACCCGGTCCGTTCACCACGCAACCCATTACGGCCACTTTCAGTTCCTCGACCCCCGGTCGCTCCGCCCGCCACACGGGCATCTTCGCTTTGAGATAGGACTGGATATCCATCGCCATCTGCTGGAAGAAGGTGCTGGTAGTGCGGCCGCAGCCGGGGCAGCTGGTGACCTGCGGCATGAAGCTGCGGAGCCCGAGACTCTGCAGCACCTGCTGGGCCACCTGCACTTCCTCGGTGCGGTCTCCACCCGGAGCCGGCGTCAGCGAGACCCGGATAGTGTCGCCGATCCCCTCCTGCAGGAGGATCGAGAGGCCGGCGGTGCTGGCCACGGTGCCCTTCATGCCGAGGCCTGCTTCCGTGAGGCCGAGGTGGAGGGGATAGTCGCAGCGCGCGGCCAGCATCCGGTAGACGTCAACCAGGTCCTGAACGCCGCTCACCTTGGCGCTCAGGATGATCCGGTCATGCGGCATGCCGACCCGCTCCGCGAACGCCGCACTCTGGAGCGCGCTCTGTACCATGGCGTCCATGGTCACGTCGCGCGCGTCGCGCGGGGTGGCGCTACGGGCGTTGGCGTCCATCAGTTCAGTCAGAAGGTTCTGGTCCAGTGAGCCCCAGTTGACCCCGATGCGTACCGGCTTGTCGAAGTGCAGGGCCACTTCGAGGATGGCGCGGAAATGCTCGTCCTGGCGCTTCCCGCCGACGTTGCCGGGGTTGATGCGGTACTTGGCGAGCGATCGGGCGCAGTCGGGATAGCGGGTGAGGAGCAGGTGGCCGTTGTAGTGGAAATCACCGACGATCGGCACCGTCACGCCCCGATCCGCGAGTCCGGCGACGATGGCGGGGACGGCTGCCGCGGCCTCATCGTTGTTGACGGTGACGCGCACCAGCTCGCTGCCCGCGCGAGCGAGCGCCGCCACCTGGGCCACCGTCGCCGCCACGTCGGCCGTGTCGGTGTTGGTCATGGATTGCACCACCACCGGGTGGCACGAACCGATGCGCACGCCGCCGACATCGACGGTCGGCGTCTGGCGCCGGGTGATTGTTGCCATGGGGGGAATATAAAGGGGCGTGGGGCTTGAGGCGTGTGGCATGGGGCATCGCAAGCCCCATGCCTCACGCCCCATGCCTCACGCCAGGCAGTGCTTCACGAAGTCCCGCACGTCATCCCGCACATCGTAGTAGATCGCCATGGCGTGGCCCGTCCCGGGCGTGATGCGCGACAGTACGTGCGCCAGGCCACGGCTCCAGTCACGGATGTTCTGGGCGCCGTCGAAGGGGTCATGCTCCGATGAGGTGAGCAGCGCAGGCCAGGCGCCGCTGGCAAGCGCGGCGCGAATCCGGTCCACGGCGTCGGCACCATGCGCCAGCGCCCCCGCCGCACCCAGCGTCACCACTCCACGCAGGCCGGGCACTCGCGGCGCGGCCAGCAGCGCGCCCGTGCCGCCGACGCTGCCACCCACCAGGACCAGCGCGTCGGAGATGAAATTCTGCGCCGCGCCCCATGCCGCGACCCTGATGATGTCGTCGGCAATCCGGAAGAAGGAAATGTCGCCAGCGCTCGCCATGAACGCCTCGCCGAAGGCGTCGGGAGAAAAGTCGCTGGGTGTGGCGGCCACCACCGGGCCGTCGGGACCAGCGATCGATTCCCCATGGCCCCGCTCGTCAAACGCGAGCGTGGCCACTCCCATCGCGAGCAGGTCGGTGATCAGTGGCTGGAAGGAATGACGGTCGGCCGGGTACTGGTGGGCCAGCACGGCGAGCGGCCATCGCTGGCCGGACGCACCATCGGGATAGCGCAGCTCACCCTTGAGCACCAGGCCATCTGACGCGCGGACCGACATCCCGATCGGCGCAAGGCCCGGCGTCATGTCACACGATACCCAGCTGGGCGAGGAGCCGCCGATAGTCGGCGTCGGAGACGAGTCCCTTCTTGTGCAGCGGATCGATGGCGGCCATGATGTCGGCCCGATTGCCGTCAATCCGGCGGTCGCGCAGCTCTGAAATCATGCGCGCAAAGCGATGCTCGTACTCGTCGGCCTTGATGTCGCCACTGGCTCGGCGGGAAGACAGCCGCTCCAGCTCCTCGGCCACTCGAGCCGGTGAGATGGGCTTGAGGGAGGGCGGAGTTTCATCGGGCATGTGGGCTCCAGGGATGGACACGGGACTCGGGACGCGGGCTGTGCGCTGAGCGCTGAGCGCTGAGCGCTGAGCGCTGAGCGCCTCCGAAAAGTAATCGGAATCAGGCAGACCGCTGCCGGCGGGGCTCGGCGGCGTCAGGATCGCCGGCGCGCGTGCGGAGGTCGGAGGTGTCACCTCGTGACCAGCCGCCCCGGAACTCGAAGTGGTGGGTATCGAGCAGGCGCTCGCCCAGCACCACGGTGCCGGTGAGCTGCAGGTGCCAGAAGAGCATGCGCGCGCCAACCTCGGCCGCCGGCGTCCACACGCCCGGCTGGACCGGGGGATAGAGATGCGCGTACTCGGCTCTGAGACGGGCTTCGCGAATCGTGGAGTCCATCGAGACCCCTCGGGCAGAGGATATGGCAATCACCACGAAATTATGACGGCAGGACCATTCACTATACGGTGACCCGGGCATCGGGTAAAGGGCCTATTCGGCAATGACCACCTCGCCGCCACCGTCGCCGCGCCGCAGGAGTAGTGCCAGCGGGAAGGCCAGCGCGAACAGAATGGCTATGAGATAGAGGACCCGGTCGTACGCGAGCACCGCGGCCTGCTGCTGGATGGTCTGGTGGAGAATCGCGAGGGCCCGCTGCTGTGCTTCGCCGGCCGAGGCGCCGAAGTGCCGCATGGCGGCGGTCACGCCGCTAAGCCAATGGCGGGCCGCAGCATCGAAGGCGGTCACATGGCTGGTGAGCACCGCGAAATAGCGGCTCGTCCCACGGGAGACCTCGGTTGCAGCAATGGCAATGCCAACACTGCCGGCAACCTGGCGCACCACATTGTAGAGCCCGGTGGCGGCGGTCAGCCGCCGCTTCTCGATGGTCGCCAGCGCAGCCGTACTGAGGGGTACGAACAACAGACTGAAGCCGAGTCCCTGCCACACCTGGGGCCAGAAAATGTCCCAGAAACCGGTGACGGACGTCATGCGGGAAAGATCCCAGAAGGAGTACGTGCTCACCACCAGCCCGACCAGCACCATGACCCTGGGGCCGAGGCGATTGTAGAGCCGGCCGGCCACCGGCATCCCGACCGCCATGGCCAGGCTGCGCGGCATCAGGGCGAGCCCCGATTCGAAGGCACTGTAGCCCAGGATGGTCTGCAGGAAGAGCGGCAGGATGAAGAGGCTCGCGTAGAGTCCAAGGCCGAGGATGCCACCGACCGCCGTGGCCGCGGTGAAGGGGCCGTTCTTCAGCAGGCTCAAGTCAACGGCTGGACGCTCGGCACGCAGCTCGTGCCAGATGAAGACCAGCAGGCCCACCGACGCCACCACGGCAAGCGTCACGATGAGCCGGGAATCAAACCAGTCCTTCGATTCTCCCTTCTCCAGCATGAGCTGCAGCGCACCGAGCCCCACGGCCAGCAGGGCGATCCCGGTCCAGTCCATGCCGCCCTTCTTGCGCTCGAGAAACGGCGGATCGTGAATGAAGCGCTGCACCAGGAAGAAATTCAGGATGCCGATCGGCAGGTTGATGTAGAACACCCAGGGCCAGCTGTACGTATCGGTGAGCCAGCCGCCCAGCGTGGGGCCAACGGCAGGCGCAATGACCACGCCCATGCCATAGACGCCCATGGCCATGCCCTGCTCCTCCGTCGGGAAGCTCTCACGCAGGATGGCCTGGGACACCGTCATCAGTACGCCCCCACCCATCCCCTGGATGACGCGGAAGATCACGATGACTTCGAGACTCCGCGCGAGCCCGCACAGCATTGACGCGACGGTGAAGAGCACGACCGAGATCTGGTACATCCGCTTGCGCCCGATCTGCTCGGCCAGCGTGCCGAGGATGGGCATGATGATCACGTTGGAGAGGATGTAGCCGGTGACAACCCAGGCGATCTCCTCGATGGAGGCACCCAGCGTGCCGGCCATGTCGGGGAGGGCGACGTTGACGATGCTGGAATCCAGCACCGCCATCATGGTACCGGTCATGACGGTGCCGGCCACGACCCACTTGTTGACGCCGGCCTCGACGCTCATGACTCGCGATTCCAGTCGGCGGCAAGGCGAGGCAGCAGCATCCGCGACACCCGGCGGAGTTCGGCCAGCTGGCCGGCGGCGAGCCCTTCCAGCCGGAGTTCCAGCAGGGTCTCGATGTCCCGCCGAGCCGCCACCAGCGCCGCGCTGCCCTTGCGGCTGGGCCGGAAGAGCGCCCGCCGCCGATCCGCCGCATCCGGGTGTCGCCGCAGCAGTCCGCGGCCCACCAGCCGCTTGGCGAGGCGTGAGACCGTGGCGGGGGTGAGTCCCATGTAGAGGGCCAGCTCCTTGAGTGGAAGCTCCGGCATGGCCTCGGCGACGCTGAGGGCTCGAACTTCCACCAGCGTGAGGCCGCTCGCACGCGAGCGCGCCACCTCCGCCCGCACCAGGCGGGTCACGCCGATCCCGAGCTCGAGCAAGGCAGTGGCTGCGATGCGGCGGGAAGATTGTTGCATGTGCTAACTATAGGCGGGAAGACGGGAAGACGGGAAGGCGGGAAGAGGGGAGGAGGGAGCATGGGGGCCCGCAGGTTGGCCGGGAACCGGGCGAAGCGGGCGACGGTTGCGCTACGAACGGGGAACGGCGGCCCAGACGGCCGCGGGGAGGGAAGGTTCGTCATGCACGCCGCATATTTCGCCGCCGTGATGCTCATGGCCACGGCATTAGCGCCACGTGAGCCGGCGATGCTCATGGGCACCCCGGCAGACTCCACTGTCTTCCGGTTTTCGCGTGCCAGCCACTTCGATGTTGTCACCGGCAAGGCGGGGCTTTTCGGCTTTGCCGGGCATCGGCACCGGATACGAGCCGACTCGGTTGGTGGGGAGATAGTGTACTACGCGGACTCCACGGCCTTGTCCCACGTCACGGCGACGATTCCTGTCACGTCACTCCAAGTGCTCACGCCGCACGACACCTCGGAGCTCCGCCAGGTGCGTGAAGCCATGCTCACCGATGTGCTGCATCCTGACCAGCACGCGAACATAACCTTCGATGCCCGGCTCACGTCCCTCGACGGCGACTCGGCAAGCCTGATGGCGACGCTGACGCTGGAGGGGGTGAGTCGCACTTTCCCGATCTCCGCCACGCTGCGCCTCACGCCCGCTTCGCTGGTCGCGAGCAGCCGCTTCACCGTCAAGCAGTCAGACTTCGGCATCAAGCCATACAGCGGCGGGCCGATGGGGACCGTCAAGGTCGCTGATGCGGTAACGTTTGAGATCGAAGCGGTGGCAGTGAGAGCAGGCAGCTAGGCAGGATGGGCAGGATGGGCAGGGCAGGCTTGTCCTGAGCGCAGCGAAGGAATGGGCAGGCCGAAGCTCGCTGATGCCTCATCCTGAGCAACGCGAAGGATCTACTCACCCGGTTCCGAACCGGGCCAGCAGATCCTTCGGCCGCCTTGCGGCCTCACGATGAGGAACCTTACGACTTATGGCCTACGACTCACCTGCCCATCTCGCCCATCCTGCCCATCTCGTCATTCCGGCTGCCGCATTGGTCCCTGGGTGCGCTCGCGGTCGGGATATTCCCCGCGCAGGACGGCCACGCCATCCACGGCGACACGCATGCCGGTGCCCGGCAGCGAGGCAACACCGACAATGGTCATGGCCGGCGGTGGCAATTCGGTAAACAGTCCCGCTGCGGCATCACGGACCGTCTCGGCGGCCGCCGAATCCATGTCCACGACGTAAAACGTGACCTTGGCCACGTCGCCCGGCAGGCCCCGACCCGCGCGCAGGACTCGCAGGAGATTCTGCACGCTCTGCACTGTCTGCGCCCGGAGATCGCCGGCGCCCATCAGCCGGGCCGCGCTGTCGAGCGGGACCTGGCCCGAGATGTACATCACCAGCCCGCGCTTGATCGCCGAGCTGAAACCGGGAATCGACGGGACCGAATCGGCGTGGACGGCCACACCCCCGATTGGCAGCACCGGGCCGGGAAACTGGCGTCCCCTCGGCTGGGCGCAGGCGGTGGCGAGGAGGAGCATTGACGTGAGGAAGTAGCGATGGCTCATTGGTCGCAGGTCGCAGGTCGCGGGTCGTGGGTCGCAGGTCGCAGGTCGCAGGTCACACAGCGGTCAGCCTTCAGTCCTCAGCCTTCAGCAAGCTTTTCAAGAAGTCCACCGTCCCGTCTGGCCCCGTGACATCCAGCGCGATGGGCCCCTCTCCCGACTCGATGACAAGTTCGAACCGAAGGAACCGGCAGCAGTGATGCTCGGCGGCGATCACGGCCGCCACATCGGCGAGCAGCTGCTCCCGGAAGCCAAAAATGAGACGTACTCCATCTGGAAGCCAGCACACCTCGGCAGCGCGGCGGGCCAGTCCCGGCAGCAAGGCGTCGCCCCGCTGGGCGAGTGTCGCGGCGTCAAGCGTGCAGGCGATGGGGAGATCGATATCAGTCACGCAAGGAAGATAGACGCGGAACCCGGGTCGCGGGTGGCGATGCCCCTCGGGTGCGAGCCGGGTGTCTCGCAATGACAGCGCGTGGCGGCCACTCGCACTGGATGTTCGGCGCCCACAACTTCCCGTCTTCCCGTCTTCCCGTCTGTCCACCTAAGACGACGCCCACCCCTTGCGAGGTGGGCGCTGCCAGTCTGCAGTGAGCGGGCGCCACGACGTCCCGCTACGGCATGTTCAGCCGCACTCCGAGAACCCGCAGACGTGGCACTTGACGCATCCTTCGGCGTATTCCAGCTGCGAGCCGCAGTCGGGGCAGGCGCCGGAGAGGGTCTGCTGCATGCCGCCCATCACCAGTTGCTCCCCACCCCGCGAGACCGCCACCATTTCTTCCGGCGCCGGCGTGCCACCGGAGGCAAGCAGTTCCTGCTGGATCCCCTGCTTCTCGTTCATCCAGCGCTCGATCGCGATCCCCACGGCGTCAGGCACCGAGAGCACTTTGTTCGGCCCCAGGCCGATCACGCGATCGGAGCTGATGCCGCGGAGCTGCCGGTGGATTTCCTTCATGGGAATGCCGGAGCGCAGCGAGAGCGAGATCAGCCGGCCCACCGCCTCGACGTCCGCCATGAGGGCACCGCCGGCCTTGCCCAGCGACATGAACACCTCGAAGGGCTGGCCCTTGTCGTCCTCGGTAATGGTGACGTACAGGGTGCCCAGCGGAGTCTCGACGCGGCGGGTGGTGCCGCGCAGCATTTCCGGCCGCGACCGCTTCTGCCGGCGGTTGAGGTTCTCGGCTTCCAGATCATGGACCAGCTTCCGGAGCCGCTCGTTTTCGGCCTGGACCTCGGCCAGTTCGCCGTGCATGTCTGCGGCGGCTTCGCGGGCTTCGGCTGCGCTCATGGCATTGAGGTCGGCGCGTGCCTCCGCATGGCCACTGCTGGTGGCCTGCTCCTGGACCTTCTTGGCCGTGCTGCCGGTGGAGAGCACCTGCATGTCCCGGCTGCCGTCGCGGTAGACGGTGACGCCCTTGCAGCCGAGATGATAGGCGAGGCGGTAGATCTCCTCGACGTACTGCTCGGTGGCGTCGTGCGCAAAGTTGCAGGTCTTGGAGATGGCCGAGTCGTTGTGCTCCTGGAAGGCCGCCTGCATCCGGATGTGCCACTCCGGCTTGATGTGGTTGGCGGTGACGAACACCCGCTGCCACTTGGCCGGCACTTCATCGAAGTTGATGTGGCCCGCCTGCGCGATCTTCTGCATCAGGGCGTCGCTGTACCACCCCTCCTGCTTCGCGATGGCGACAAAATCTTCGTTCACGTCCGGCATGAGCACGCCGGCCTGGTTGCGCATGAAGGCCACGGCAAAGAGCGGCTCGATGCCGGAGCTGCAGCTTGCAATGATGGAAATGGTGCCCGTGGGCGCCACGGTGGTGACGTTGCAGTTGCGAAGCTTCTTCATGGGCCGGATGCGCTTGCCGCTGGCATCGCGGGCGCAGGAGGCGTCCGGACCCCAGATGCTCCGCTCCCACTCGGGGAAGGGGCCGCGGATCCCGGCGAGGCGTTCCGACTCCACCTTGGCTTCGTCGTCCACGAACTTCTGGATTTTGCGACCCAGGTCCACGGCTTCATCCGAATCGTACGGAATGCCGAGCCGGATGAAAACATCCGCCAGCCCCATGACGCCGAGGCCGATGCGACGAATGCGGTTGGCGAGCTCGGTGATTTCCGGCAACGGATACTGGTTGGCGTCGATGACGTTCTCCAGGAAGTGCGTGGTGAGGTGCACCACCTGGCGAAGACGGTTCCAGTCGATGGCGCCATTCTTCACGAACGCGCCAAGGTTGATGGAACCGAGGTTGCAGACGTCGTACGGCAGCAGCGGCTGCTCGCCGCACGGGTTGGTCGCTTCGTAGGCGCCGAGCGCCGGCACCGGGTTGTACTGGTTGGCCCGGTCAATGAAGAAAACGCCGGGCTCGCCGGTGCGCCACGCCCCGTGGATGATCTTCGTCCAGACGTCGCGTGCGTTGAGCTGGCCGGTGACCGCGCCGGTGCGGGGATGGATCAGGTCGTAGCTCGTGTCCGCCTCGACCGCCGCCATGAACGCATCGGTGACGGCCACCGAAATATTGAAGTTGGTGATCTTGGTGGTGTCGTCCTTGCAGGTCACGAACTCCATGATATCGGGATGATCCACCCGGAGGATGCCCATGTTGGCGCCCCGGCGGGTGCCGCCCTGCTTGACGACGTCGGTTGAGGCATCGAACAGCGACATGAACGACACGGGACCCGACGCCACCCCCATCGTGGAGCGCACGATGGAGTTCTTGGGCCGGAGCCGGGAAAAGCTGAACCCGGTGCCGCCGCCGGACTGGTGCACCAGCGCCATGGCGCGCAGGGTGTCGTAGATGCCGCTCTTGCCGTTGGACAGCGCGTCGTCCACCGGGAGCACGAAACAGGCGGACAGCTGGCCAAGGGGCCGGCCGGCGTTCATCAGGGTAGGCGAATTGGGCATGAACAGCCGGTCGGCCATGAGCCCGTAGAACGCGTCGGCCAGGGTCTCGACCGCGCCTTCCGAGGCGCCGTATCGCCGATCCGGTTCCGCGATGGTCCGCGCGACTCTCGAGAACAGGTCTTCAGCCCGCTCCACCGGCTTGCCGGTCTCATCCTTGATGAGATAACGCTTTTCCAGCACGGTGATGGCGTTGGGCGACAGCGAAACCGGTTCCCGAGGAGTCTGGGAATGCATGCGGAGTCTCCACCAGCGGCAAATTATGGAAATGAAAGCGGCGTGCCGGCAGGCACACCGGGACGATCACCAACCGTATATCTCTCGAAGGATTCCCTGCTCCGAAATTGCTGCGGCCTGACCGTCCAACCCGACCGAGGAACCAAGAGGCAAGCTAGGAGAATCGGGTGTGCGACACAAGACGGCGAAAAGTGGCGACAGGACGGGCCCTTCCGGTTTGCACATCACAAATATGCGCCGGGCGCCGGACCTCCGGCGTCAGACGTCCGGCGCAGCCCGGAAGTGCCCTGCCCTGTGCGCGGAGGCTTGGGCGACATAATGCCGCCACGTTGCCTCGATCCGTTGCGCCAGCGCCGCATCCACCCGCCGCACGATCCGGCCCGGCACGCCCATCACCAGGGAGCCCGGCGAAATCTGCATCCCCTCCGGCACCACCGCGCCGGCGGCGATGACGCTGCCGGTCCCCACTCGCACGTTGTTGAGCAGCACACTGCCCATGCCGATCAGTGAGTCGTCTTCCACCGTGCATCCGTGCAGGATGACCCGGTGGCCGACACCGATCCGGTTCCCGATCCGGCATGGCACCCCTTCGTCCACGTGCACGATGGTGCCGTCCTGGATATTGGTGTCGTCGCCGATGGAGATGGGCGCCATGTCGCCGCGCAGCACTGCCGCGTACCAGACACTGGCGCGCTCGCCCAGCGTCACGTCACCCAGCACTACCGCGCCAGGCGCGACGAAGGCGGAGGCCGCGATCGTGGGACCGATTGGGGCTGGATGTGTCATCGTGCCGGCGGGAAGGCCATCTGGGTCCAGGCACCGACGGCGGCGCCGTTCCGCTGGGCCGGCGTCCATTCGAGGCTGGTGGCAATGGCACGCGCTGCCCGATCGAAGGCCCGGTTGCCGGAGGACCGCAGCAGGCGCACTTCCTCCGATGCACCCGACAATCCCACGTAGATCCAGAACTCGGCTGGTCGCGGCACCCGTTGCACGCCAGCCGGCAGCGCCACGAAGGGCGTTGACAGCGGCCGGGGACGGACATCGAAGCACGCCGTTCCATCCCACTGCGGTCCCGGCTCGCAGGGATCACTGCTCGACGGCTGGCTGACGTCACCCTCGGGCGATGCGACCGGCGCCGGCTGGCCCAGCCGGGTCAGCACGGGTGCGAGGAGGAGCGTATCGTTGCGATTCACCGATACTGTCTCCGCGTAGAACCGGTGGCGCGGCGCCGAGATCGCCACCACATGGGTGCCAACGGGAAGACGCGTGACGGCGTTCAGCGCGCGCTGCTCATCGATCAGCACCTCGGACCCTTCGGGGAGGTTGCGAATGCGAATCGCTCCTGAATCGGTGCTGGCAGCGGTGGTCACGGGCGCCGTGTCGCGCCCCGTGTCGGGAGCTGGCACTGCCGCGGCCGGAGGCGCGGCCGCCCGCGCCGTGTCGGGCCGTATGGTCGACGGCGAACGCGCGGAGTCCGCCCGGGCGCGCAGCGACTCGGCCGCCGCCGCCTTCGCGACCGCCGCTGAGTCGGGGCCACCCAGGTCGGCACCGCCGTCCGGCCTGCTTCGGCTCCAGAACCAGTAGCCACCCCCGCCCAGGAGCAGCAGCAGAATGAGCAGGATGGGGAAGCCCGCACCCCGACCTTGCTTCATGAGCGCGGAGCGGTTGGCGACGCGCCGCGCGCCCTGTCGAGCCTCGGGATCCTGCCGAGGCACTGTCCGGGCCTCGGCGCGGGGCGGCAGCGGTGGTACCACGGGCGATGCCACTGTCGGCTCGAGCGGCGCCGGTTGCGGTGGCGGCGTCGGCGGACCGTCACCCGGGATCAGCACCACGGGCGGACCCATCCTGGTCTTCATCCGGACGACGCTCGGCGCCAGCTCCTGGCCCGCCAGCGCCTTTTCCAGCTCGGCCGCCGACTGAAAGCGCGCGTCCGGCTCCTTGGCCACCATCTTTTCGATCACGCCATAGAGCGACCGCTCATCCTCGTTCACCAGCCGGGGGCGCGGCAGCGGTTCGCTGACGTGCTTGTAGCCGATCTGGAAGGCATCGTCGCCATCAAACGGCGCGCTGCCGGTCAGGCACTGAAAGGCGACGATGCCAAGACTGTAGATGTCGCTCCGGAAATCGGTGTCCTGCGCCCGAGCCTGCTCGGGCGACATGTAGCGCGGTGTCCCGATGGAGAGGCCGGTGCCGGTGAGGCGCTGCCGGGTGGCTGCCTTGGCGATACCGAAATCGGTGAGCACCGTGCGGCCGAACTCATCCAGCATGATGTTGTCCGGCTTGACGTCGCGATGCACCACACCGTGCTCGGCGGCGTAGCCCAGCGCGGAGCCGGCTTCGAGCAGCAGCCGGCGGATTTCGGCGGGGCGGAGCCGACCATGCTCCTTGAGCAGGTCGGAAAGGGTGCCACCCCGCAGGTATTTCATTACGAAGTAGATGACCTGCCCCGCCCGGCCCACGCGGTAGATCGGAATGATGTTGGGATGCTCCAGCCGGGCCGCGGTGCGGGCCTCGCGCTGGAAGCGCTCCACGAATTCCTGGTCGAACGTGAAGGCGGCCGGCAGCACCTTGATGGCGACGTCGCGCTCGAGCGCGCGTTCGCGCGCCCGGTACACGAGTGCCATCCCACCCCGGCCCAGCTCCTGGAACTGGTCGTACTCCTCTGCGAGCGCCTCGCTGGCAAGATCGGCTTCGCTGGCCTGGCCGGTGGCCAGGCGTCGCATGGGCGTGGTTGCAAAGAGGTCGAGACCGCAGGCCGAACAGAAACGGGAGCCGTCGGGGAGGGCGGTGCCGCAATGGGTGCAATGCATGGACTCGAAGCTACCGGCCCCCGAGAATGGGCGTCAAGCCGCGCCGCGGAACGTCGGCAGCCTCTGGCGGAACGCATGGCCACAGGAGACGCGGCTCACGCCGGGGCCCGCGCCGCGGGCGACAGAGGCAGGCCTAACCCGATGCAGGAATCCTGCTTGAATGGATGCGCGCTGCTGCACACCGGTCGCGCCACCGCTGGCACGGCCAATGCACGTTCCGCGGTGGACATTCACCGGAGCAGCACGTGGTACCGACGCACACCATCGTATTCGGCCAGCAGAAGTTGCGGAATGCGTTGCGCGGCTCGCAGCAGCAGGGACAAGCACTCGGCTACGGCTTCATCCTGCTGGCGCGAAAGCGCGGCCGAAGGATGGCGCTCGGGATCATTACTCCAGGCGGGGAAAGCCTCACGCTCACGCCCAGGCTGCTGGCCGGGCTCGCGCGACGGCCGCTCTGGCTGTATGGCACGGCGCCGGTGGCGATCGAGGCGGGCGATGCACTGGTCGGGATGCCGGCAAAGAGCATGAATGAGGGCGACCTGCCGCTCGCCTCGGTGCTGATGCACGTGGAAGGGCTCGACCGTTACGCGCCCGGCGCCCAGCGTGTAGTGGAAGTGGAAGCGCGAGTCATCGCCGATGCGCTGGTGCAGCCGCTGGTGGTGCTGACCACAAGCCGGCCGGCGGAGTGGCCTTTGTAGGGCATGGGGCCTGGGGCGTGGGGCGTGAGGCGTGAGGCGTGAGGCATAAGGCATAAGGCTGAGCGTCAGCGTCACGGGTCTCGAGTCGATCCCCACGCCCCACGCCCCAAGCCTCACGCCTCATCTCCCAACCACCGTAAACCGCTCTTCCCGCCGGTCGTCGTTGCCGGCGGCATCGGTCACCGTGACCCGCAACGTGTAGGTCCCGGGGCTCAGCTTCTCGAGTGAGATGTCGCGGTGCAGGCCGACGCCGGCCGGGCCGGCCCGGTCCTGGAAGCGAAGCTTGATGGCCGTGCCGCCACCACCAAAGACCGCCCGCAGCAACCCGCCACCACCCTTCCCCTTCCTGACTTCAATCTGCGTGGTGTAGCCGGCGCCCGGCGCGATGCCGAAGAGCTCGTAGTAGACCTGGAGCGTATCAGTGCGAGCATACAGGCCCAGCGGATTGAACAGGACCGAGTCGCCCGTGATATCCGAGGTCCAGGCCAGGTGCGCCATGCCCGATCCGAGTGCCAGGTCGCTCAGGCGCGGCTTGGTGGCCGACACGGGCGCCACCCGCAGCGTGTCGAGAGGCGCCACGAGGCCGGCGTCGGCGCCCTGCTCCACCGCCACCCGGTAGGAGAGGTCGCCGGGCGGCACCTTGACGTCCACCCGCCCGAGCAGGTGCTCGCGCGGGGGCACCGCGGTGGCAGAAACAAACTGGCGCGTGGTGTCGAGCGAGGCCACCACCGTGCCGGTGCTGTCCATCGCCACGAAGCGAAGCCGCACCGAGTAGAGATAGCCGCGGGCAATGCGGACGGGCTGGAGGCTTTCACCGCGGATGCCGTAGGCGATCTGCACCAGCGGACCATGCGCGTCGTGGCCGACGGCGAGCACATGGACTTCGGCATCCAGGTCGCGGGCAAAGTGGAGCGTGTAGCTGTCAGTCGTCGTGCCGATGTGAATGCTCTCGCGTCCCAGCCGCCGCTCCTCGGCGCGATAACGCTCGCCGCTGGCCTCACCTGCGCCCTGCAGGCGCGAGTAGAGGGGCGACAGCTTCTGGCGCGAGGTGAGCAGTTCGTCGGCATCGCTGCCCACCTGGCTGCTGCGGGCGCCCAGCAGTACGGCGTTGCTGAAGCCCAGCACGTCGAACAGGCTCTCTACCAGCTTGTAGTCCTGCACGTCCTCGCGCGCAATGAAGTGGAACAGGAGATCGCCTTCGGGCCGGCTGTAGCGCCAGGACTCGTTGGGCTCCACGCCCGGGGCATTGTAGAAGGCGCGCGCCGTGGGGGCACCATGGCGGATGTAGATCACGCCGCGATCATCGAATTCCTTGCTGCCCGAGCGGTAGCGCTCCACGATGTCATAATGGCGCTTGGTGGACGCGAGGAAGAAGTTGCGGCGGGCGTAGAAGTAGCGCCGGTAATGCTCCGCCAGCCGCGCTCCGGTGGTACGGAGCGAGCGCTCGTCGCGCGAGGTCCAGAAGTGCCGCAGCAGCGCTTCCCGCGCACTGCCCCGCGCCGCATCGAACTTCTGGAGCACGCTGTCGGGAGCGATCAGCGCAAGATCACGACGATAGCCGGCAACCGCGACGGAGTCGTCGGTGCGGGCACCTTCGTAGTATGCCAGCTGTCCCGCGAGATCGCCAAGCATGAGCCGGGTGCGGGCGACCTCGAGCAGGCCAAGCGCCCGGTCGTCGCCGAACGCCGCGTACTGGCGGAAGGCCGCGACGGCGCTGTCCGCGTCACCGACTTCCCGCTCCACGCGCCCCCGCGCGAGCAGCACATCGGGATGCAGCGTGGCGCTGGTGCCCGCGGCACGCCGCAACGCATCGAGCGCCACGTTCAGCTTGATGTTGACACGCTGCTGCAGGGCGGTGTTGGCCAGCTCGACCAGGCCCTTCGCGAAGGAACGATCGACCTGGGCTGACTTGGCGAAGGCGATGGCCGAGCGCGAGAGAGCGTCCTTCCCGAACATCTGCTGGAGGCCCGCCACGACCGAGACGCGAGAATCGCCAATCCCGTATTCGGCAAGGCCCATCCCATACCACGAATAGGGCCAGTCAGGCTCGAGGTCGATGCTCCACTGGAACTCGGAGGCAGCGTCCTCGAAATGGCCCCGTCCTCCCAGCTCGCCCATCCGCAACGCGATGAAGCCCAGCCGGAGATGCAGCTCGGCACTGTCGCGGTGCACCTTGGCCGATGCGATCAGCTCGCGTTCCAGCCGCAGCAGCATGGTCGTGTCGGAGGCAGTCGCGAGGGAATCCTGGAACTGTTGCAGCGCGGCACGCTGCTGGGACGACTGCGCATATGCGGGGACGAGCGGCACAACGGCGAGCGCAGCCACGATGGCAAGTTGGGCAAGGATGCGACCTGACATGATACGATCCATCAGCGGGTACTCTGGAGACGCCGGGCGGGGCGATGGGTGCACGGGAGCGTCGGGCGCCTGGCGCTCAGCGCACGGTGCTCGACGCTCGACGCTCCTTCAGGAACGCCTCGATCCCCCGGAACACGCCGCGCGCGTAGAGTGCCTGGCCCCGATCCGAGCGCAGCGCCGCCTCCTGCTCCGGCAGCATGATGAACAGCCCCTCCGTCAGGATGGCCGGCATCCACGTCGGGCGGACCAGCGCCAGGTCGCCGCGGCCGAAGCCAAGGTCGCGCACGCCCAGCGCCTTGACGAGTTCGGCGTCGACGGCCCTGGCCAGGGCAATGCTGCGCGGGTGGTTATAGAAGACGCTGGTGCCGTTGTTGGTGAACGGATTCACGCCGTCCGGCAGCGCGTTGTTGTGGATCGAGATGAGCAGGTCGGCGCCGATGGAGTCCGCCAGCCGTGTGCGCGGATAGAGGTCCACCGCACTATCGCTCGTGCGGGTCATCACGACCCGCGCCCCCGCCTCCACCAGGAGATCGCGCAGCTTCAGGCCGATACCAAGATTGGGCACCGGTTCGTAGAGGCCGGTGGGACCGGTGGCGCCCACCGGCGGATGCCCCGGATCCACCACGACGAGCAGGCCCCGAAGCGGATGCCCGGCATCGAGCACCGGCGGGCGATGGATCTCGAGCAGCATGTCGCCATGATCGTAGCGGACCCGATAGCCCCAGACCGGAAGCGACAGGCTGACCGAGAGCACCACGCCGCGTGGATCATCCTGGCTCCAGGCGATGGCGGTGACCAGCGAATCACCAGACGGACCGTAGCGCACCCAGTTGGCATCACTCACGGCGCCGTAGAGCACGAGATCGAGCCCCCGCTCCGATTCGATCACCTGGAAGGGAATCCGGTCGCTGAGCGCAATGCGAAGCGTGACGCCGGCGCTATCCGGGCTGAGCGTGAGCGAGCCGACGACGGGATGCTGTGACCCCACTCCTCGCCGCACCGTGGCCTCGGCGGCAGGCACCCAGGCGTGTATGCCCGGCGCGAGCGCGAGCCGCAGGTCGCTGCCAAGCCGCGCGTCGGCCCAGGCATGCGTGCCCGCCGGCCAGAACCAGGTGTACGTACCACCCCGGACCGCCCGGGCCACCGTGATGCCGTCGGTGGTTCCCGAGCGTGACGGATCGTCGTTCAATTCCACCATGCCGAGAATGGTGTCGGCCTGACGCAGCTCGACGGGCCAGGGGACGCGCACGGTGTCCGCGCCGTTCACGACCTGCAGTGTCCAGGACGAATCGCCAGGCAGGAGCTCGCGCGGCTGCAACCGGCCCTGGTAACGGTCGACCGTCTCCGAACGGCGCAAGTTGG